>DATIMT010000329.1:0-16749 GCA_035475035.1 Arthrobacter sp. | reverse complement strand
CATGACTACTTTTGCTGCCCTCGGTACTCCCAAGGCCCTTGCAGACACCCTTACCGCGCAGGGAATCGTTGAACCGTTCGCCATCCAGGTCAAGACACTTCCGGACACGCTGTCCGGCCGTGACGTCCTGGGCCGCGGCCGGACCGGATCCGGTAAAACCATTGCTTTCGCCATCCCGCTTGTAGCACGACTCGCTGAGCGGGACGCCAAGTACTTCCGCAAGCCCGGCCGCCCCATGGGCCTGGTCCTGGCACCCACCCGTGAACTGGCCACCCAGATCAACGCCACCATCGAGCCGCTGGCCAAGGCCGCAGGCCTGAACACCAACGTGATCTACGGCGGCATCTCCCAGGCCCGGCAGGAAAAGGCGCTGCGCGCCGGCGTCGATATCGTCATCGCCTGCCCCGGCCGTCTGGAGGACCTGATCCGCCAGCGCATCCTCACCCTTGAAGCGGTGGAGATCACCGTCCTGGACGAGGCCGACCACATGGCCGACCTCGGCTTCCTGCCCGTGGTCAAGAAGCTCATGGACATGACCCCCAGCCAGGGCCAGCGCCTGCTCTTCTCCGCCACCCTGGACAACGGCGTGGACAAGATCGTCCAGCGTTACCTGTCCAACCCGCTGACCCACTCCGTGGATGACCCGCAGGCTGCGGTCACCACCATGGAGCACCACGTGCTGGTGGTCAACGACCAGACCGTCAAGAAGCAGCTGATCGTGGAGCTCGCCTCGGGCGCCGGCCGCCGCGTCCTGTTCATGCGCACCAAGCACCACGCCCGCAAACTGGCCAAGACCCTGACCGACGCCGGGATCCCCGCCGTCGACCTGCACGGCAACCTTTCGCAGAACGCCCGTGACCGCAACCTCGCCGAGTTCTCCAACGGCGACGTCCGGGTCCTGGTGGCCACCGACGTCGCAGCCCGCGGTGTGCACGTCGACGACGTCGAACTGGTCATCCACGTGGATCCGCCCACAGAGCACAAGGCGTACCTGCACCGCTCCGGCCGTACCGCGCGCGCCGGTTCCGACGGCACCGTTGTCACGCTGACCCTGCCCGAGCAGCAGTCGGACGTGAAGAAGCTCATGAAGGCCGCCGGCGTGGACGTCAGCTTCGAGCGTGTCACGGCCGGCTCGCCCATCGTGGCGGAGCTCGTCGGGGACATCGCCGAGAAGGTTGACCCCCGCACCCGCGCCGCACTGCTGGCGGCCAAGGCTCCCAGGCAGGGCGGCGGCACATCCACCGGCGACAACGCTGAGCGCAAGCGTGCACGCCGCCAGGCTGCGCCCACCGCCGGTGGGCGTGGCGGCCGCGGTGGACGCGGCAAGGTGGCTGCCGAGGCAGTGCGCACCGATGTTCCCCGCGCCGAGCGCCGCGCCGTCGCCTTCGAGGGCCGCACCGAGGCCCGGGCAGCATTCGACCGCAACGCCGAGCAGAACGAGGACCGCTCCGTGGCAGCAGCTGCTGCCCGCCGCAACGCCCGTGGCCGCGGCACCGCCTCGACCCACCGCAACGACGTCCCCGCAGCAGGTGGCCGCTCATCGGCCGGCCGCGGGTCGGACGGGCGTGCGGCAGAGGGTCGTGGCGACTCCCGGATCACCCGCAGTGATACCCCGCGCGGCGGCTCCGGCCGTCCGGCCTCAGGCGGACGCCCGGCGTCCGGCGGCGGCCAGCGCAGCGGGCGCCCGGCCACCGGCCAGCGTGCAGGTGCGGGTGCCTCCGGCCAGCGCTCCGCAGGTGCAACCGGCGGCAGCAAGGCCGTCTGGTCCTCCAACACCGGCGGGACATCCGGTGGTTCCTACGGTTCGGCCAACGGTGGTTCGGGCAACGGCGGCTCCGGCCGTCCCGCCCGCAGCGGTCCGCGCCGCGCCTCCGCCCCGGCGTCCAATGAACGCCGCGGCCGCTAGGC
The DNA here is from genome assembly GCA_035475035.1 of Arthrobacter sp. Classification (GTDB taxonomy): domain Bacteria; phylum Actinomycetota; class Actinomycetes; order Actinomycetales; family Micrococcaceae; genus Arthrobacter. The sequence continues at coordinate 14,841 of DATIMT010000329.1, read as the reverse complement.
CTTAAACTGGCGGGCTCAACCATACGGTTGAGCCCGCTTTTTTTGTGTCTGCAGCTGCTACCAGCCGCGGGCGCGCCACTCCTCGAGGTGGGGCCGCTCGGCGCCCAGGGTGGTCGGCTTACCGTGGCCGGGATGCACGACGGCGGTGTCCGGGTAGGCGTCGAACAACCGTTCCGTAACGTCGGACAGGAGCTGTGCGAACCGTTCCGGGTTTTTCTGCGTGTTTCCCACCCCGCCCGGGAACAGCGAGTCACCGGAGAAGATGTGCGCAGGTCCTTCCGGGTCCTGGTACACAAACGCGATCGAGCCGGGGGTGTGGCCGCGCAGGTGCACGGCCGTCACATCGAAGCCGTCGAAATTGCCGACGTCGCCGTGGCTAAGCCGGACGTCCACCGCAACGGGCAACGCGTCGGCGTCGTCCGTTCCGGCTGCTGTCCTGGCCCTGGTGGTTTCCACCAGTTCCTTCAGCGCCCGCACATGGTCCCAATGCTGGTGCGTGGTGGCGATCAGGGCCAGCCGGGGTTCGGCGGCGGTGTCCGCGGCCCCGTCCGCCAGCAACTGCCGGATGGCCGGCAGGTCATCCGCGGCGTCAATCAGCAGCTGCGCGCCGCTGGCCTTGGCCGTCAACAGGTACACATTGTTGTCCATGTCGCTGACGGAGATGCCGCGGATGGTAATGGCCGGCAGGTCGTAGAGAAGTGAGTCCATGGGCTTCAGTCTAGGGACGGGCTACAGGTCGAGCGGCAGGGTGGTGGAGTAGACCTGCTTGGACGGCGGCGCAACCAGTACCTCGTGCAACGCGCTTTTGCCCTCCGGCGTTTTCCGCCACGCAGCGTAGTCGTCATGGTCCTGCGTGGTGGCCCAGGTTTCCACTACCAGGATGTGGCACGGATCCGCGTCGTCCACCAGCGCTTCGATGCCCTGGTTGCCCGGCCAGGCACGGGTGGCAGCAAGCGTTTCGGACAGGTACTTAGCGGCGTCCTCGCGGTAGGCGGGGTCCATCCGGACTTCGAAGTGGACGATGGCAGTCATGGGGCTCCTTAGGGTTTCGGTCAAAATGTGCAGTGTGTTGGCTCTGAAGAATGCCCGTTATTCGCGCCCTTCGGACACCCAGCGGGGGTCCGCGGAACGCGAGCCGACGACCGCGTCCGAAGCCACATCCAAGGCCTCGAGCTGTGCCGGGGTGAGGTCCAGGGCCAGGGCGCCGAGGTTTTCGTCGATCCGCGCAGCCTTGCGGGTGCCCGGGATGGGAACCACCGGCAAGCCGAGCCGTTTGCCCTGGGCGAACAGCCAGGCCAGGGCCACTTGCGCCGGCGTGGCAGCCAACTGGTCAGCCACGGCGCGGACGGCATCCACCACAGCCTGGTTGGCGCTTGCAGCGTCCGGGGCGAAGCGGGGAATGTTCCGCCTGAAGTCCTTCTCGCCCAGGCTTGAGGTGTCAACGGTTCCGGTGAGGAAGCCGCGGCCCAGCGGAGAATAGGGGACAAAGCCGACTCCCAGGCCCGCTGCGGCCGGAACAACGTTGCGTTCCACATCCCGGCTCCAGATGGACCACTCGCTTTGGACCGCGGCGATCGGGTGGACTGCTGCCGCGTCCTGCAGTTCCTGTGCGGTCACTTCGGACAGGCCCAGGTGCTTGACCTTGCCCTGCTTGACCAGCTCAGCCATGGCGCCCACGGTCTCCTCGATGGGGACCCGGAGGTCCCGGCGGTGCATGTAGTAGAGGTCGATGACGTCGGTGCCCAGCCGCTGCAGGCTCCGGTCCACCGCCTGGCGGACGTACTCCGCATCGCCCCGGATGTCCGTGTAGCCGTCCGTCGGCGTGCCCACCAGGGCGAACTTGGTGGCCAGTTGGACCTCGTCCCGCCGGTCCTTGAGCAGCCGGGAAATCAGCTCCTCGTTGCTGCCGCCGCCGTAGATGTCCGCGGTGTCGATGAAGCTGACGCCGGCATCCACGGCGTGCTGCAGCGTCCGCAGCGCCTCGGCCGGGTCAACCTCGCCGTACACAGGGGTGAGAGCCATACCCCCGAATCCAAGGGGGCTGACGGCCAGGCCGTCGCCGAGGTGGACAGTGTGGCTGCGGTCAGTGGGTGCGTTTGCCATGGGTGCTCCTGTTCGTTTCCTGCTCTTGCAAAAGTCCGGTTACAGCCAAGGGATGATGCGGTCCGCAGCCGGGCTGGCGGCCTGGATCAGGCGGGCATTTGCTTCATCGGGTCCGGTGGCCCACGCGGTTGCAGCCTCGCGGTCCATCCCGAATGACACGTGCCGGTCCACCAGCCGCTGCAGCCGGAGCGCGGGCGGGGTTTCGAGGAACCACACCTCGTCCAGCTGCGCCCGGACCTCTTTCCACGGTTCCTGGTCCGCCAACAGGTAGTTGCCCTCCGTGATGACCAGCGGGACGTCGGCCGGCACGGCAATGGAGGCCGCCACCGGCTCGTCCAGGGCCCGGCGGAACTCCGGCGCGTACACCACTGCCTCGTCCCGGCGCACCAGGCGGCGCAGCAGCGAAAGGTAACCGCCGCCGTCGAACGTATCAATGGCCCCCTTACGCTGCCTCAGTGGCGTCCCATCGATGACGGCGTTGCCCAGGTGGAAGCCGTCCATCGGAACCACCACGGAGGTTCCGGGGCTGAACTGCTCCTGCAGCCACGCCGCAAAGGTGGACTTTCCGGACCCCGGTGCCCCGGCAATCCCCAGGATGGTCCGCGTTCCGGGCACCATCCTGCGCCGCAGTGCCGCGACGGCGTGGGTGATCTCGGGGGAGTCCATGGGAACAGCCTAAACCGCCGGCATCAGTGGCGGGCAGGCTCCGCGCGCCTGTCAGCGGCGTGATGGTCCTTGGCCGGGAGCGCCTTCAGGCCAGCGGCACAGCCCACGATTCCCGCGATGAACAGCAGTTTCACCACGCTGAAAGGTTCGGCTCCGCTGGCCATCGCCCAGCCGACGGTCAACGCGGCGCCGATGCCCACCCAGATGGCGTAGGCGGTGCCCAGCGGAATGCTCCGGATGGCCAGGCCCAGGCCCAGCATGCTCAGGGCAGCCGTGACGGCGAAGACGACGGTGGGCACGGGCTTGCTGAATCCGTCGGACAGGCCCAGCGCGGTCGCCCAGACTGCTTCCAGGACGGCGGAGGCCAGGAGTACCAGCCAGGGAAGGGCACGCTTCATCATTACGCCACCACCTTCAGGCCAACCACGCACGCGGCGATGCCGGACAGCAGCAGCAGGCGCGCCGCCGTCGGACGTTCCACCTTGGTGGCCATCGCGTAGGCGGAGGTCAGGACAACCCCGACGCCCACCCACACCGCGTAGGCGGTGCCGGTGGGAATGGACTGCATCGCCACAGCCAGGCCGCCGGTGCTCGCCGCAACGGCTGCGAGGAACAAGGCGGCGGGGGCGAGGCGCCGGCGTCCGGAAGCCCTGGAGGCGCGGTGCAGGGCGGCCGCCCAGACAGCCTCCAGCGCGCCGGAGAGAACGAGGATTAACCACGACATGATCGGATCCTTTGGCCAGTCTTGTCGCGTGCCGGGTACTGAACCGTCGTCCGGAGGCTCGCGTGCGGAGCCTTGGCTTCCAGCGTAGCAACGCACGACGGCGGCGGGCCACGTTGGTGCCCAACCTCACCGTCCGCGCTGGTCCCGGCAGTGCGGGCCCGGTTAAGCCGCAGGTTCCAGCGGGTCGATCGATACCACTGCCAGGAAGCCGCGGCCCAGGATCTCCGGAGAGTCGGTATCCGAGCCGACCACGGCGTCATACCGGCCCAGCTCCAACGGCTCCGCGCCGCCTTCGCTGGCCTTCGCCTGTCCCTGCAGGAGCACCCCAAGCTGCCCCTGGAACACAGGGTGGGCGCGCTTCTTGGACAGCTCAATGATGGACGTGAAGCCCTTGAACGCATCCGCGCGCGTGATGACGTTCAGGTCGCGGATGTCTCCAGTGGGCAGCTTGGCCCCGGTGGCCGCGCCGCCGTCGAACCTGAAGGGACGGTACTTTTCCATGGCATGCTCGGCGCCGTCCACCGTGAGCAGCAGCAGTTCCCCCTCGATGACCGTCAGGACGCGCTCCATGCCGGGGAACGAAGAAAAGTCGCCGGCTTTGGCCACGTCCGCGATGCTCACCCGCCAGTCCCAGCCGCCGTCTTCAGAGCCCTGGCGGGCGATTTCCCTGGTCACCCCGCCGCCGTTGCGCCACGGTTCGGCCTTGAGTTCTGCGAAGCGGATGATCTGCATCAGCCCAGCCTAGTTCCCCGCCCGGGCCGGCATCGCAGTTGCGCCGCGTCCCTGCTACTCTCCTGCGGGGGGTCAACACGAAAACAGCCTGAAGGAGCCGGGAATGTTCGTCAAAGTGTGTGGTCTCAGTACCCCCGAATCAGTGCGTGAAGCGGTGGACGCCGGCGCGGATGCGGTGGGCTTCGTGCTCACCGCCAGCCCGCGGGTTGTCTCGCCGTCGCAGGCGGCCGCCCTGCTGTCAGGGGTGCCCAGTGGTGTTTCCCCGATCGGTGTCTTCCGTGACGAGCCCGTTGCCGACGCCATCGCCATTGCCCGGGCCGCCGGCCTGGAATGGATTCAGCTGCACGGCACGCGGTCACGCGCGGACGTGGCCACAGTGCACGACGCCGGCATGAAGCTGATCAGGGCCATCACCATGGGTGCCGGCCAGGATGAGTTCGAGGACTGGGGTGAGGACCTGCTCTTGATCGACGCCACCGTGCCGGGCTCGGGGGAAGCCTGGGACTACGCTTCCGTGGCGGCCCTGCCGGTGCTCGAGGGACGGAACTGGCTGCTCGCCGGCGGACTTCAAGCTGCGAATGTGGGCCAGGCATCGGCCGCGGCACATGCCTGGGGAGTGGATGTTTCCTCCGGCGTTGAAGCGTCCCGTGGCGTGAAGGACCCGGCCAAGATCCGCGCCTTCGTCCACGCTGCAAAGGCCGCGGCCAGGGCATAGGCGCTGTTTTCAGGGCCGGATCAGGGAAGTCCCCCAGCTTTTTGTCGGTGGGGTGGGGGCACAATGGGTGCATGAAGACACTTCTGAACATCATCTGGCTGGTTTTCGGCGGCTTTTGGTTGGCCCTGGGCTATTTCCTGGCGGGCGTGGTCTGCTGCCTGCTGATCGTCACCATCCCCTGGGGTATTGCCTCATTCCGGATCGCCGCCTACACGTTGTGGCCGTTCGGCCGGATGGTGGTGGACAAGCCCGGCGGCACCGGTGTCTTCTCGCTGCTGGGCAATGTGATCTGGCTGCTGGTGGCCGGGATCTGGATCGCCATCGGTCACGTCGTCACCGCGTTCGCCATGGCCGTGACCATCATCGGCATCCCGCTGGCCATCGCCAACCTCAAACTCATCCCCGTATCCCTGATGCCGCTCGGCAAGCAGATCGTGCCCACCAGCACGCCGTTTGTGGGCAACTATCCGATGCGCACCTACCGGTAAGCGGACAATTGCCGGCCTCCCGGTGAGCAGCACGGCAACCGCCGGTCACAGCGGCCGGAAGGACCCGTTCCTCAAGATGGCCACCGAATCGCTCTGGTCGAGTTCAGCCGCGATGTCCACATCCTCCGCGTAGCCGGCCCCGGACAGCTCACGGCCGCTGGAACAGTGCTGAAGCATTTCCCGGAGCCTCGGTTCGGCGGCTTCGTAAACAGCCATGGCCGCCGCAGCTTCCGGCGCGTAGCCGTGCCTGCCGTCCCCGGCGTCGTAGCCGCCCTTGCCCGCGGCCGCCAGCCCGGCGATGAACGCCCCGGCGCCGATCTGGTCTTCCACGGCAGGCCGCAGGGTGCCGTCCGGCCAGCGCTCACCGGCGGCAATCACCGCCAGCACTGCGTCTCCCGGAAGGTTCGCCGCCACCCAGTCGGCCGTGGCGGCGGCGTTCCGCAGGCACACTGCGGCCACCAGGGGCACTTCCCCGGCAAGGGTGTGGCACAGTTCAGAACCGTTGGGGGACGGCAGGACCACTCGTTCAATGGAAGCTGCACCGCGGAGGCTTGCTGGGGAGAGGCTCAACCCGCCGCCGTCGCGCGGGCCGGCCAGCTGCGCGTGGTGGTGGGCGGCGAAATCCTCTGCGCCGGTGTCCCGCCAGCGGTAGGGGAAGACTTCCGTGCCCCTGTCCAGCGCCACGCTGACGCAGGTGCTGAAGGACAGGACGTCCACCACCACGGCGATGTCCGCACCCGGCGCCACCGTCCTGGCCCCATCCAGTCCCCACTCCAGCCGGACCGTGAAGGGAAGCTGCCGGTGCGCGGCGTTGGCGGAGCGGGTGTGCCGCGGGGTGGAACCGGGGGCGTTCACGCGAGTTCGCCTTTCAGGTTGCGGTGCGCGGCGTCCTGCCAGAGTTCCTTGGCCCGGGGATGGTGGAAGAGCGGGTCCAGTTCCAGCAGGTGGCGCACGACGGCGGCCCGGCCGGCCGCGAAGTCGGCGTCACCGATGTGAGCGTAGTCTTTCCGCACGGCGGCGACGTAGCGGGCGTACTCCTCCGGCTCCCCGCCGAGAACCGAAAGGTCCGCGTCGCAGAGGAGGGCGCCGTCGTCGTCCCCTGGCTCGGGCCGGTGGTCCGAGGTGAGGCGGACCAGCCGCGCCGTTTCGGCCACCTCGGCCTCCGGCAGGCCGGCCTCGGTGAGGCGTTTCCCGGCCAGCCGGGCGGATTCCTCCTCGTCCTGGCCTGCCGTGCCGCGGTATACGGCGTCATGGAACCAGGCGGCCAGCAGTACGGTCCGGGGCGCTTCTTCGGGTTCGGTGAGCAGGTCGAGTGCTTCCAGGACGGAGAGCAGGTGGGTGCAGCCGTGGTAGTGGCGGTGCGGTTCGCTCCACCGGTCCAGCAGGTCCAGGAAGAGGGCGTCGTGGCCGGGCATGAGGGCCTCCCAGCGGGTCAGCAGCGGAACCTTCAGCGACGTGTTCCGCCGGCGGGCGGGGATCCGCAACCCGCTGGCAATGAGTTTGCGGACCAGGACCCTGCCCTCCACGGGCACCGCCCCCGCTGCCACCAGGTCGGCTAGGCGGCGTTCCGGTACGTCGTAATGGTCGCCGTCGAACGCGCGCTCCGGGATGCCGGCAGCAGCAGCGAACGCGTGCAGCTCGTCCAGCGAAGAGTCCGAAACCAAATGCGAAAAGTGTGTTCCGTGCGCAGGCCACAGGGGCGGGTCGACGTAGATGGCCATGGAAAGGAGTCTAGTGCCGCCCCTCGTCCGGGGGCCCAGGAGCCTCCTGGTCACACCGGTCCTCGTTTGCGGCCAAAAACAGGCTGCCGAACCGCATTTGCGGACTAGAATCGCAGCATGACCCTTATCCGCGTTTCTGAAGCTGCCCGTTTCCTGGGCGTGAGCGACGATACCGTCCGACGTTGGACGGAGCACGGAACACTCACCCCGCTCCGGGACGACTCCGGCCGGCTCGCCGTCGACGGACTGGAGCTGGCAGCGCACGCCCGGAAGCTGGCGCAGCTCCCCGAGGATCCCAAAAGCGGCAGCAGTTCGGCGCGGAACCGGTTCGTGGGCCTGGTCACCCACGTCATCACGGACAAAGTCATGGCCCAGGTGGAGCTACAGTGCGGGCCCTTCCGGGTGGTCTCGCTGATGAGCAGCGAAGCCGTGCGCGAACTGGGCCTGGAACCAGGCTCCGTGGCTACCGCCGTGGTCAAGGCAACAACGGTCATCATCGAGTCCCCGAAGGGCCGGGCCACCGCGTGACCCGGCCGTCCAGCCGATCCCTGGCGTCCAGGTTCCGGGCACATGTCCTTTCAGCAGCTGTCCTGCTGGCTCTTCCCACCGGCTGCGCGGCGGGTGGCGGCACTCCAGGAGGGGATTCCGGCGCGGCCCAGGGCTCCACCCCGGCCGGAGCCATCACCGTTTTCGCGGCCGCCTCGCTCAAAGGCACCTTCACCGAACTCGCCCGGACTTTCGAGGCGGAAAACCCGGGAACCACGGTCACCCTGAGCTTCGCAGGGTCCGCGGACCTGGCCAGCCAGATCAGCGAGGGGGCGCCCGCGGATATCTTCGCGTCGGCGGACACGGCCAACATGAAGAAGCTGCAGGACGCCGGTCTCGCGGACGGGACGCCCACAGACTTCGCCACCAATACGCTGGCCATCGCCGTACAGCCGGGCAACCCGGCAGGAATCGCCGCACTGAAGGACTTGGCCCGGCCGGGCATCAAACTGGTCACCTGTGCCCCGCAGGTCCCCTGCGGGGCTGCCGCGGCCAAGGTGGCGGAGGCGGCCGGAGTGGCGCTGAATCCGGTGAGTGAGGAAAACGCGGTGACCGACGTCCTGGGCAAGGTCACCTCCGGCGAGGCCGACGCCGGCCTGGTCTACGGCACGGACGTCAAGGCTGCCGGAACCAAGGTGGCAGGCATCCAGTTCCCGGAATCGGGGAGTGCGGTCAACACCTACCCGATCACCGGCGTCGCAACCGGCCGGAACAAGGCCACCGCCCAGGCCTTCGTGCAGCTGGTCACCGGGCCGGAGGGCCAAAAAGTCCTGGCGGCCGCCGGATTCGGACCGCGCACTGCCGGCAACGGAAGCGGCCAATGACCCCGAAGCAAAGGGCACAGAATCAAGGGGCGCAGCACGCAGCAAGGCCGCCCCTGGCGTGGCTCCGCACCCCAACCCCGGCGTACTCCGGCATCCCCGGCTGGGTCCGCGCGCTGGCAGTCCTGGCCGCCGTCGTCGTGGTGCTCCCGCTGCTGGCCATGGTGCTGCGCGTGGACTGGGCACAGTTCGTTCCGCTGGTGACCTCGGGGTCCTCGCTGACGGCCCTGGGGCTGAGCCTGCGGACCTCTGCGGCGAGCACCTTGCTCTGCATTGTGCTGGGTGTCCCGCTGGCCCTGGTCCTTGCCCGGGACACCTTCCGCCTGCAGGGGCTGCTGCGCTCACTGGTGCTCCTGCCGCTGGTGCTTCCGCCGGTGGTGGGCGGCATCGCCCTGCTCTACACCTTCGGCCGCCAAGGCTTACTGGGCCAGACCCTGGACGTGCTCGGGCTGCACATCGCCTTCTCCACCACGGCTGTGGTCCTGGCGCAGACGTTCGTGGCGCTGCCCTTCCTGGTGGTGAGCCTCGAAGGCGCCCTGCGCACCTCGGGCTCCCGGTACGAAGCCGTGGCGGCGACACTGGGCGCCCGGCCGGGTACGGTGTTCCGGCGCGTCACACTGCCGCTCGTCCTCCCGGGCCTCGCCTCCGGTGCCGTCCTCTCCTTCGCCCGCAGCCTGGGCGAGTTTGGCGCCACGCTGACCTTTGCGGGCAGCCTGCAGGGGGTCACCCGGACCCTGCCGCTGGAAATCTACCTGCAGCGTGAAACGGACCCGGACGCCGCCGTCGCGCTGTCCCTGGTGCTGGTGGCGGTGGCCGTCACGGTGGTGGCGCTTGCCTACCGCCGCCCGGCAGCGGACCGCACCGGATCAGGACAACGGACGACGACGCCGGCCCCGGCAGGAGGGGATGTCCGGTGACGTTGTCCTTCCAGGCAGCAGTGGCCGGGCGGGGTTTCGACGTCTCCCTCACGGTCCAGCCGGGCGAAACCGTAGCCGTCATGGGGCCCAACGGTGCAGGGAAATCGACCCTGCTGTCCAGCATCGCGGGCCTGCTGCGGCCGGACAGCGGCCACGCCAAACTCAATGGCAGGACGCTCTTCGACCTCGACGGCGGAAGACAAACCTGGGCACCTCCCCACCGCCGCGGCACCGCCCTGCTCGCCCAGGAACCCCTGCTCTTCCCCCATCTGAGTGCTGTGGACAACGTCTCCTTCGGGCCACGCAGCGCCGGCGTGTCGAAGCGGAGCGCACAGGAGCAGGCCCTGCGTTGGCTGGCCGAGGTCGAAGCCGAAGATCTGGCCGGACGGCGCCCCGCCCAACTCTCCGGCGGCCAGGCCCAGCGCGTGGCCGTGGCCCGTGCGCTCGCCGCAGACCCCGCACTCCTCCTGCTGGACGAGCCGCTGGCGGCCCTGGACATCCACTCCGCCCCGCTGCTGCGCCGCCTGTTCAAGCGGGTCCTCGCCGGGCGGCAGGCCATCATCGTCACCCACGACGTGCTCGACGCACTGATGCTGGCGGACCGGGTGGTCATCCTGGAAAACGGCCGGGTCGCCGAGGACGGCCCAACCCGGGCCGTGCTGGAACGCCCCAGAAGCCCATTCGCTGCCGGGCTGGCCGGACTGAACTTCATTCCCGGCACCCTGGACGGCGCCGGCGTGCGGACCAGCCAGGGTCTCAGGATTTCGGGCCACGACGAGGAGTTGGGGTTTTCCGGGCAAGCGGGGCGTTCCGGGCAACCGGGCGGCTCCGGCGAACCTGCCCGGCTACCCAAGGCGGGCAGTCCCGGCGTTGCCGTGTTTCCGCCGTCGGCCGTTTCCGTCTTCCTCAACGACGCGCACGGGAGCCCGCGGAACTCGTTCGCCGTTACCATCACGGACCTCGAACCGCACGGCGACCAGGTCCGCGTCCGCGCCGGCAGCCTGGCCGCGGACATCACGCCCGCTGCCTCCGCGGACCTGGGCCTGGTTCCCGGCATGACGGTGCACTTCGTGGTGAAAGCGGCTTCTGTGGCGGTCTACGCGGCGTGAGCGGGACCGAGGCGGCTGGCAAGGGTTAGCGGCGTAGGGCGGCCTACATTCCCGGCATGTCCAGCGACTCGTAAACCTGGATGCTGGCGCCGGGCATCATGAGGTGCGGGTGCCCGTCCAGCAGTGCCTCGGCGCCGGCGAGATCGTCAGCCTGGAGGATCGTGTAGCCGGCCACCCCGGTAGTGGTCTCTGACGTGCCGGATGCCGTGATGTCCTTCCCTGTCCCCAGCGGGGTTCCCAAATCCACAATCCCGTCGCCGGCCCCCTCGGCCCATGTCATCCAGGCCTTCATGCCTTCCTGGGCGGCCTCCGGCGAACTTTGCGTCATTTGTGCCTGGGCTGATTGGGCTGCGATGTAGAGAACAACAAACTTTTTCATTGCCTGTCCCGTCTCATGTGCGCCGGCGGCAGGTTGCGTTCCGGTCACTAGCCGATCCTAGGGCGATGGGGGCTGAAGGGGAACCGGCGTGAGTACCGGTTCAGTAGGGCCAGTCGCCTCTGTCGGCCGCCTTACCGACGTGTTTCGCTGTGGGTAAACACCCAATGGAAGCGCGCCCAAACGAGAGTTGAGCGTAGTAGACTCAACTTCAAGATTGGAACAACCCGAAAGGAGCTCTCTTTGGACGTCAAATTCACCACCAAGAGCCAGGAGGCTCTTTCCGCCGCGGCAATGAACGCCTCCACGGCCGGCAACCCGCAGGTGGAACCGGCCCACCTCCTGAAGGCGCTGATGGACCAGCGGGAGGGCGTCGCCGTGGCGCTGCTCCGTGCCACGGGCGCCGACCCCGACGCCGTCAGCGTCCAGGCCAGCAGCGCGATCAAGGCCTTGCCGGCCACGTCCGGCGGCTCCAGCCAGCAGGCGCAGCTGTCCCGGCCCGCCCTGCAGGCCATCCAGCATGCCAAGGAGGAGGCTGACCGGCTGGGCGACAGCTTCGTCTCCACCGAGGTTCTCCTGGTGGGCCTCTCGGCCGGCAATGATGCCGCTGCCCGCCTGCTGCGCGACGCCGGTGCCTCACGCGAAGCGCTCCTCGCTGCCCTTCCCGGCATCCGCAATGACCGCAAGGTGGACAGCCCCGACCCCGAGAACACCTTCCAGGCGCTGGAGAAATACGGCACCGACCTTACTGCCATGGCGCGGGCCGGCAAGCTGGACCCCGTGATCGGCCGGGACTCCGAAATCCGGCGCGTGGTCCAGGTGCTGTCCCGGCGCACTAAGAACAACCCCGTGCTCATCGGCGAACCGGGCGTGGGCAAGACGGCCGTAGTGGAAGGGCTCGCCCAGCGGATGGTGGCCGGCGACGTCCCGGAAAGCCTGCGCGGCAAGGCGCTGATCTCCCTGGACCTCGGCTCCATGGTGGCCGGCGCCAAGTACCGCGGTGAATTCGAGGAGCGGCTGAAGGCGGTCCTGGAGGAGATCAAGGGCTCTGAGGGCCAGATCGTCACCTTCATCGATGAGATCCACACCGTCGTGGGGGCGGGCGCCACCGGCGACTCCTCCATGGACGCCGGAAACATGCTCAAGCCCATGCTGGCCCGCGGCGAACTGCGGCTCATCGGTGCCACCACGCTGGACGAGTACCGCGAAAACATCGAGAAGGACGCTGCCCTGGAACGCCGCTTCCAGCAGGTGTACGTGGGTGAGCCCAGCGTGGAGGACACCATCGGCATCCTCCGGGGCCTCAAGGAGCGCTACGAGGCGCACCACAAGGTGTCCATCGCAGACTCCGCCCTGGTGGCGGCAGCAACGTTGTCAAACCGCTACATTTCCGGCCGCCAACTGCCGGACAAGGCCATCGACCTGGTGGATGAGGCCGCCTCCCGCTTGCGGATGGAGATCGACTCCGCACCGGAGGAGATTGACCAGCTGCGGCGCCAGGTGGACCGGCTCACCATGGAAGAGCTCGCCCTGGAGGGCGAGACCGACGCCGCCTCCGTGGAACGGCTGGCCGCACTCCGTGCCGACAAGGCTGACAAGGAAGAGGAACTCTCGGCGCTCAACGCCCGCTGGGAGGCTGAAAAGGCCGGGCTCAACCGGGTGGGTGACCTGAGGGCGAAGCTGGACGAGCTGCGCTCTGCCGCCGACAAGGCCTACCGCGAGGGTGACCTGGAGACGACGTCGAGGATCCAGTACGGCGAGATTCCTGCCCTTGAACGCGAGCTGAACGCCGCTGCCGAAGCCGAAGCCGCCGTGACGGACAAGTCCGCGCAGATGGTGGCCGAGGAAGTGACAGCGGAGGACATCGCCGAGGTCATCTCCGCATGGACCGGCATCCCGGCCGGACGCATGCTGCAGGGCGAAAGCCAGAAGCTGCTGCACATGGAGGAGGAGCTGGGCCGGCGCCTGATCGGCCAGGCCAAGGCCGTGGCCGCGGTGTCCGACGCCGTCCGGCGTGCGCGGGCCGGCATCAGCGACCCCAACCGCCCCACCGGGTCCTTCCTGTTCCTGGGCCCCACCGGCGTGGGCAAGACAGAGCTGGCCAAGGCCCTGGCGGACTTCCTGTTCGACGACGATCGTGCCATGGTGCGCATCGACATGTCCGAGTACGGCGAGAAGCACAGCGTTGCCCGGCTGGTCGGGGCGCCCCCGGGATACGTGGGATACGAGGAAGGCGGGCAGCTGACCGAGGCCGTTCGCCGTCGTCCTTACTCGGTGGTGCTGCTGGATGAGGTGGAGAAGGCGCACCCCGAGGTGTTCGACATCCTCCTGCAGGTGCTCGACGACGGCCGCCTCACCGATGGCCAGGGCCGCACCGTGGACTTCCGCAACGTGATCCTGGTGCTCACCTCCAACCTGGGCAGCCAGTTCCTGGTGGACCAGTCCATTGATGCCGATGCCAAGCGCAAGGCCGTCATGGCCACTGTGAACGCCTCCTTCAAGCCGGAGTTCCTCAACCGGCTCGATGAAGTGGTGCTGTTCGACGCCCTTACGGTGGAGGAACTGTCCCACATCGTGGAGCTGCACGTGGCCGAACTGGGGCGGCGCCTGCACGAGAGGCGGCTGACCCTGGACGTCACCGACAGCGCCAAGGCATGGCTGGCACTGTCCGGCTACGACCCCGCCTACGGCGCGCGGCCGCTGCGCCGCCTGGTGCAGCGGGAGATCGGCGACCGGCTGGCCAAGGGCATCCTGGCGGGCGAGATCAGCGACGGTGACACCGTCCTGGTTGACACTGCGCCTGATTTCGACGAGCTTGCCGACGGGAACGTGGATACGCTGACCGGTGCACCCAGTTCCGGGCTTTCTGTCCGGCGGAAGGATTAGCCGGGCAGGCTGGTCTTAGTGGAGGTGTGCTGTCCCGGCGGGTTTGACCGTCAGGGCAGCACGCTTGCGTTAATCACGTTGCCGGCGTCGGCCGTGACGTAGCAATCCACCCTCCGGTCGCCGGATTGCCAGCTCGTGCTGCTGGGGAAACTGCGCTGGTAGTTGAGCTGGAACTGCTTTGCGGCGGGACCGAGTTTCGCCGCCTGGCAGGCCTCCAGCGCCTTGGCCTTGAGCGGCTCCGCTCCCGGATAGTCCGCGCTGTCGGGGTACCGGAAGGTGGCAACAAGCTGAGCTGAATGCCCTGTGTCGCAACCAACCACCGTGGACGTCAACGCCTGGGGATCAAAATCCTTGAAGCAGTCGCCGATGGCGTACCCGGCAGGGGCAACCCCTTCCCGGGGGAGGGGCTGGGGCGTGGCCGGCGGGGTCACGGCGGTCTGCAGCACGCCCTGCGCTTCGCGCTTCGCCGTGTCTTTGCCGGGATCGGGGTTCAGCGACACGGCAAGCCATGCAAGCGAGCCTGCAACGGCCAGGATGACGACGACGAAGAACGCCTTCCAGAAAGCAGGTCTCCTGTTGGCGTGCTTATCAGGTGCGGGATCATGGCGAGGCTGCGACCAGGTGACCGATTCCGGAGCGGGGGCTGGCCCGTCCCCGCCGTGGACCGTGGGCAGGCTTCCGGTGCGCGGTGGTGAGGCGGGTTTTGGCGGGATGTCCTGGTGGTTCACGGGTGCGCATCCTCCTGGGTTTTGGTTCCGCGGCTCGCCAAAGGCCAGCTAATCTCGGCAGTTCCTAAATGACTCTACCGAAGAAAAATGCCGGAATCCTGCGGCCGGAAGTGCGTCATGGTACCCCACCGCACTGTCCGGACCTGGAGGCGGCAAGCGGGGCCAGCCGAAAGCATGTAATCTAGGTGTACGACAAATTGACCAAACATTCCGGGGCCTCACCGATCGCCAAGGTGACCACCTCCGGTCCAAGTACAAAAGGGGGTCACGCCATGGGGCGCGGCCGTCAAAAGGCAAAAGCTACCAAGC
>DATIMT010000328.1:0-3173 GCA_035475035.1 Arthrobacter sp. | reverse complement strand
TTCTGCGGGGTGATCAGCGGGAAGTCCGTGCCGAACAGCACCTTGTCCTGCAGGTAGGAGTTGGAGGCCTTGACCAGTGACTCCGGGAAGTACTTGGGTGACCAGCCGGAGAGGTCGATGAAGACGTTGGCTTTGTGCGTGGCGATGGAGTTTGCCTCGTCCTGCCACGGCACCGAAGGGTGGGCCATGATGATCTGCAGGCCCGGGAAATCCGCGGCCACGGCGTCCAGAAGGAGCGGGTTGGAGTAGGCGAGCTTGATGCCGTAGCCGCCGGGCAGGCCTGCGCCCATGCCGTTCTGCCCGGTGTGGAAGATGGCCGGCAGGCCCAGTTCCTGGAGGGTTTCCCACAGCGGGTAGAAACGTTCGTTGGACGGATCGAAGCCCTGCAGGGACGGGTGGAACTTGAAACCGCGGGCCCCCAGTTCCACGGCCTGGTGTTTGGCCCCGGCGATTGCGTCCTCGCCGGTGCGCGGATCGACGCTGCCGAACGGGATCAGCACGTCGTTGTTCCGGGCGGCGCCGGCGATGAGCTCCGGGATGCTGTTGGGCTCGTGCTTGAGCTGCGTACGGGCATCCACGGTGAAGACGACGGCGGCCATGTTCAGTTCGCGGTAAACCTCCGCGATCCGGTCCAGCGACGGCGTCCGGTCCTCGGCCTTGAAATATTTGGCCGATGCCTCGGTGAGGGCCTCCGGCAGGGACCCGTGTCCGCAGCTGTCCACCTCAAGATGGACGTGCATGTCGATCGCGTCGAGCTTCGCGGCGTCGATGCCCAGTTCATAGCGAGTCATAATCAGCGGGTCTTTGCCGGTTCGGGCTGCAGCTCGGCGGGCAGTGGGAGGAATTCCTCACCGTAGGTCTGCAGCGTCTCCTTGCTGAAGAGGGTGGCAGCATTCTCCTTCAGGGCCTCGTAGCTCCAGCCGCCGTCGCGGTACTCGGTGGTGGCCGCCGTCGGGTGGGTCCACACCTGCAGGCGGTCGCCGCCGGCGCCGATAGCTTGGCCGGTGATGTCGGCTGCCTCATCGGAGGCGAGGAAGGCGATGAGTCCGGCGACGTCGTCGGCCGTTCCGAAACCGAGGTCGTGGCGGAAAAAGGCTGGCATGTCCTCGCCGCGCTCCTCGGCCTCCACGGCCTTCTGGAAGTAGGGGACGGTCTTGGTCATGGCGGTGGCCGCGACCGGGATGACCGAGTTGACGGTGACGCCGGCCTTCTTCATTTCCAGGGCCCAGGTGCGGACCATGCCTACGATGCCCGCCTTGGCGGCGGCGTAGTTTGTCTGGCCGAAGTTGCCGCGCTGCCCCGTGGGGGAACCGATGGTGATGATGCGGCCCTGGACGTTGTTTTCCTTGAAGTAGGCGAAAGCCTCGCGGACGCAGGTGAAGGTGCCTTTGAGGTGGACGTTGATCACCAGGTCGAAGTCCTCGTCCGTCATCTTCAGCAGGGACTTGTCCCGCAGGATCCCGGCGTTGGTGACCAGGATGTCCAGTCTGCCGAATGCGTCAACCGCGCCGGCCAGCAGCGCCTTGGCGGCGTCCGTGGTGCCCACCGGAACCACCACGGAGGTGGCCCGTCCGCCGTCGGCCTCGACCTGGGCCACTGCCTGGGCGGCGGTTTCAGCATTCACGTCATTGATGACGACGGCGGCACCCTGCCGGGCCAGTTCCCTCGCGTAAGCAAGGCCGAGGCCCTGCCCGCTGCCGGTAACGATTGCAACTTTGCCGTTCAAGCTCATGGCCTGCTCCTTCGCATGCGCCGGCCGAAGCCGTTGGGGTGGTCCCACTGCGGTGTGAGATCCTTGTTGGAATCAATGAAATTACGGATCATTGAAAATGTCAACGATTGTTTTTTACACCGGAGTTGTGATGGCCACCTTGGGCACCGAAGTTCAGACCCCCCGCCTTTCGGCAGCCAGGATCGGCAGCGATGTGGGCCTGCTGCTTGCCAAGCTGCACGCCGCCGGCTCGGTCCTGAACAACAAGGCACTGGCGGACTTCGGGCTGCGGGAGCGTTCCTTCTCTGTCCTGACACTGGCGTGCAGCGGGCTGGAGCCGACACAGCGGGAACTGGCGGATTTCCTCAGCCTGGACCCCAGCCAGGTGGTCACGCTGGTGGACGACCTGGAACGCCGTGGGCTGGTGGAGCGGGCGCAAGGCAAGCAGGACCGGCGGGCCAAGATCATCGTCTCAACGGCCGAGGGCCGCAGGATCCATGCCAAGGCCCGGGCGGCCCTGGACGAGGCGGAGCTGAATCAGTTGGCCGGGCTTACTGATGATGAATCGCAGGAATTGAAGCGGCTGCTCCGCAAGGCACTGTGGGGCGCAGCGGAGTAAATGCGCTAAAAGTCCCGGCCGGGCGGGACAACTACCGGACGATGAAGACGGCGATTTTCACCGAGTCCGGATACCGCTCGCCGGTACCCACCGCGACAACATTGTTCAGCCACCCCCACGCCTCCGAGGCCGTGGAAAACCTCAGCGAGCAGCGAAAGTAGATGGCGGCCGGATCCACTTCTTCACCGCGGTTCAGCCGCGCAATATCGGCCGCTGAGCCGTAGCGGACGGCGCTGTTGTGCACGTGGATCAATGCCCCCAACACCTACGGCCAGAAGGCGCGGACCCTCGACCCTCGACATATTGATGGGGCGGAGGCCTTCCGGCTGCGGACCGAACTTATCGATGCGTGGCGGGCGTTTCCGTGGGAGGACCCCGGACTGCCCCCGGAGCTTCTACCCCGTGAATTTCCGCTGTTCGAGGCGCGCCGGATCCTTGTCACCGTTTACAACTCGCTGGCGGACACCGCCGCCCCGTATGTAGAGGAGACCGCTGTCCAGCTCGCGCCCGAACTTGCCGGGGAAAGCAGGGCATTCCGACTTACGGCTTAGGCCGTCCTGCAGCAGCGGCGGCTACCAGTCGTGGACGGTGCCGTCGACCAGGCGGTTGTAGGGCAGGTAGGCCTGCTGGTAGGGGTAGGCGGCTGCGGCTTCTTCGTTGAACTCGACGCCGATGCCGGACTTATCGCCCGGGTGCAGGTAACCATCGGTGAAGGTCATGGACTGCTCGAAGACCTCGTTGGTCCTGGCCGAGTGCTGCATGTATTCCTGGATCCCGTAGTTATGGATCGCCAGGCCCACATGCAACTGCGCGGCAAAGCCCACGGGAGAGATGTCGGTGGGG
>DATIMT010000327.1:0-2432 GCA_035475035.1 Arthrobacter sp. | reverse complement strand
CGGGCACTGACTGCAAGTTCTGCGCTGCCATGGGTTGCTCCTATGCAAAGACCTTCTGGGACGTGCCGAATTATTTACCGACCGTTCGTTCAGGATATGCGGGGGTGGCGGAACCCGTCAAGCTCCTGCGAAAGGTGCGTGCCGCCGTCGTAATACCGCCGACACCTCTGGCCCGCCTCTTAGCCCGGGCATATACTGACCGCACCTTTTATGCCCCCAGACATCTCATGGTTCGGCGTTTCGACGCCGGCGACAGGCACAACGCGATCCCCCAGTTTTCCCGAATCGACACACCGGCCCCTCCGGCCGCCAAACCCGGACGGCGCCGAGGCCTTAATGAGCCCCGACATCATCATGTTGCCCATGGGATGGCGACTTGGAGGACGGATGGTCATGCGACGATCCCTGGCACTGGTCATTGCTGTTCTGCTGGCATGCGCCCTCATGCCCACACTGGGCGCGGGTGCGGCCAAAGCTGCGGGCGGACCGTGCATCGGTGCCCCTGGCGCCGACACCACCGCGTACGCAGAAACCCGGCAGTTCGTGGATACCCAGGCCTGGTGGATGCCGGACATCGACCAGGCCAACAACTCCGTCACCAATAACGGCCATGTCCACCTGGGGGCGTGCATCCCCGAACGTGAAACCATCAGTTCGGGCAGCCTCACCGTGAATGTGCGGGTGATCCTCCACGACAATCCGGGCACGGCCAATTACGTCTCAATGGTGTTCATAACCTCCGGCACCGAAACGGTCGTCCAGAAGTGCTACCTGCGGGCATCTGCAGCCGACTTCACCTGCCCCGGCCCGTCCAGCACAGGCAAAGGCGACTTCGTGTGCACCGGAACCTGCGAGCGCTGGCTCACGTTCTCGCAACCAATATCGGCGTTCAAGCATGCAGGCCTGCAGGAGATCCATCTTCGCGCATTCGTCCCGGAGCCGAACGGCAACGAAATGCGGGCCAGCGTCAACTGGCAAACTCATATCCAAAACGGAAAGTCCCAGTCCAACGCCTCAAGGTACACGTTCCTGCGCGGAAAGGGCTGGTACACCCACTCCGCGTACTGCGAGGCATCGGTCCGCGGCGTTCCCATTCCCGACGGTCCAGTGTCAGGCATCTGGAAGCCGGCAGTGGGCCTGACCACCCACCCCGACAATTCACTCCCGGCAACCCATTCATTCATCTCGATCGACCCGGACTTTCATGCCGATCCGCCAAACCGCGGAACCGTGCTGTGGGACGCCGCAGGCCCCTACGGGCCCGGTCCTTTCGGGGCCGCCCCCATCTCGATCGACACCAGGACCCTGGCCAACGGCGTCCATAAGCTGCACCTGCGAACGTCGTGCCGTGACAACACGCTGGGTTCCACAAACTCCGGCGTCACAGTGATTCCGTTCACCGTGGCCAACTGACAGCGCGGGCGCCCGGGCGCTCCGAGCGCGTCCATGAGCTCGGAGGTGAGCTGAACACCGGGGTATTCCTCCACGGTCTCGGCACGGCTCAATCGTGCCTTTGGTCGGCACGGCGCCGGACGGATTTCTTAAGATTTTCTTAGCGGCTGCGCGAGAAGATCGAAAGGAGACCACGGACAGAACCCTGTCCACCACCGGAACAGTGCTCCCGCCGCTGCGCGCGGAATGCCTGCCACACCAGAGGATTTCTTTCGTGAACGGACCCACCCCTGACCGTCGTCCAGCCGCAGACGCGGCCCCACGGACCCGTGCACCATTCACGGCAACGTTCCAGGCGCTCCCCCAGCCCCGGCACTGGCTTCTGCTGGGCGTCCTCCTCTGCGCCGCCGTCGTGGCACTCGGACTCGCCGTGCAACTGCCCGGCGACACTGCCGCCGAACTGGGTGTGGACCAGGGGCTCAGCCTGCACCATGCCGCCGCGCTGTCCGCAGTGGCCATGGCGATCAACCTGGTGTTTGGCCCCGTGGCCGGGCTGCTGCTGATCGCCCTCGCCTCCCTCTGCATCCTGCTGTTCCGGCGGAACCTCGTGGGGGCCGCTGCCTTTGGCATCATGGCGTGTTCGGGCTGGGTGGCCAGCGAAGTCTTCAAACTCATGTTCGCCCGGGAGCGGCCCAACCCGGCGCTGCTCTTCGACCCGCTGGCACCGGAGACGGGATCCAACAGCTTCCCCAGCGGCCACGTCAGCTTCGCCGTCGCCCTGGCCTTCGCTCTGTATTTCCTGGCTCGAGGAACCCGCTGGGCCAAAGTTGTTGCCGTCGCCGGCGCAGTCATGGCCGTGATCGTGGCATGGTCCAGGCTGTACGTCGGAGTCCATTACCCCACCGACGTGATCGCGTCCTTCCTGGCCGGGAGCGCCGCTGCGGTTTTGCTGGCCGGGCTCTGGAACCGGTTTGCTCCCCGGCTCCTGGACCGCCTGCCCGCCGCGCTCACCACTCTGTCCAGCCGACACTAAGGACTCC
>DATIMT010000326.1:0-2981 GCA_035475035.1 Arthrobacter sp. | reverse complement strand
CCCGGGAAGCGTCACGGGGCAACTCCCTCCCGGCTTCGTCGCACGAGTTACATGGCTTGCCACCTGTCATGCAGGGACTGCGGTGACAATCACATTGTCGCTGTAGTCCATCCGCTCGTCCAGCCACCTGCCGCCGCGGGTGAATGACGACGGCGGTACTCCCGTGCCGGCGTCGTGCTTGCCTTCATGCCCGCCGTGCGCGGACTGCCCGGGCTGCGCCCACGGCCCCTGGCAGGAGGGCCAGTGCTGCCAGGCCAAACCCGGCGGTGGCAACGGCGGGTTCCGCACCACCGGCTTTCGCGGAACCGTCAAGCGCACCGGGCACCGAAGCCGGCACGGAATGCAGTCCCTCGATGGTCTGTACGGCGAGTTTCAGGTTCTGGTCGGCGAGGCTGCCCCAGGCGTAGACGATGGTGTGGGTACCTTCTGCAACCGTCACGTCGGCCGGGCGGATCACCGGGATGGTGGTGCCGGTGGCTGCCACTGCGGCGGAGACGGTGCCGGGATCAAGCGTCAGGGTCTTCTCGTCCGGGTTGGCCAGGTTGGTCACAACGGCAGTGCCGCCTGCCAGGACATCGACGGCGGGGGCAGCGGCGGCATGCCGGACGGTCAGTTTGCCCTTCCCGGCGGGGATTTGGGATACATCATTGGTGAACATGCTGGCGGTGGGTTTGCCGTCGGCGCCCAGGTGGGCTGCCGCCGTGTAGTTTCCGTTGGCCGCGAGGGTGACGCTCACGGGACCAATGGCGGGTGCGGGCGCCGTTGACCCAGACATCCACGGTCAGTCCCGGAACCCCCGTGCAGCACTGACAGCTGGGCATCCCCGTCTGCTGCGTGGGCAGGAGCGGCGAGAGCGATTGCGGCTGCAATGGCTGCTGCACCGGCACCTGCGGTGAAGATTTTGTTGCGCATGTCCATCTCCTTGAGCGGCCCGGTTCCCGGGCGTTTTCTGCTGACACCCCTACTACCGGCGCAGTCCCGGATATGAATGCAGAATCATGGAGACATTTTTGGCTCTTCGTGCCGCCCGTTCAGGCGGATGCGGGAGCGGCGGTGCTGGCGCGCAGGACCAGCTCCGGCGGCACCACCGTGGAGCTGACCCCGGCACCGGCTTCGATTTCCGTCAGCATGATGTCCATGCAGCGCCGTCCCAGTTCCTCGAAGTCCTGGCGGACGGTGGTCAGCGGGGGCGTAAAGTACCCCGCCTCCGGCTGGTCGTCGAAGCCCACCACGGAGACGTCGTCGGGCACCCTGACCCCCGCCTCGGTGAACGCGCGCAGCAGGCCCAGCGCCATCTGGTCGTTTCCCACAAAGATGGCCGTGGCTGTGAGTCCTGACGCCAGCCGGCGGCCGATGGCGTAGCCGCTGCCCGCACTCCAGTCCCCTTCCACCAGCAGGGATTCGTCCAGCCCCGCCTCGCGCAGCGCAGCACGCCACCCCTCCGCGCGCTCGGCGCCGTCCGTCCAGTCGGGCGGGCCTGCCACATGCCCAATCTGCCGGTGGCCTTCCCTGATGAGATGTTCGACGGCGAGCCTGGCGCCCGCGCGCTGGTCCACCATGGCCCCGCTGACGGATGCGCTGCCGGCGGAGCCCACAGCCACCACAGGCACGGGAAGGTTCATCTGCTCCAGCACGGCGAGGGTGTCCGAATGCGGCACCAGCACGGCGATCCCGTCCACGGCCTGGTCCATGAAGTGGTCCACTGCGTTGGATATGGCGTCCCGGCTGACTTCCCGCAGGGCGGCGATGCTGACAAAGTAGCCGGCGTTGCGGGCCGCATGTTCAACCCCCAGCAGGGTGTTCGCCGGGCCGTACTGGGAGAGCTCGCTTGCCAGCACGCCGATGGTCTGCGAGCGCCGGGTGACCAGGCTGCGGGCCGCGGTGTTGCGGCGGTACCCCAGTTCGGCGATGGCCGCCTCCACCTTTTCCCGCGTGGCACTGCTGACATTGGGGTGGTTGTTGACAACGCGGGAGACAGTCTGGTGGGAGACGCCGGCCACCTTGGCCACGTCTTCCAGGCGCGGCATCCGGCCCTTGGTGGTTTTTGCCATGTGCCTATTGTGCCTGTTGCCGTGTTTGCCCTGCCGGTAGCGGCTTCATCGGCCCTACGCGCATGAATCCTTGCGCGTGGCCGGGCGGGTGGCAAGGATGAAGGTGATCCCGTGTCTGCAATGAAGGAGCCAGCGGAATGACCAAGTACCTGATCTCGTTTCCCAGTGGTGCCATGGACATCCCCGACGGCGGCCTGCAGTCCGTAGCGGACGCGTCGCACGCAGTTGTCCAGGAGGCGAAGGACGCCGGCGTCTGGGTGTTCGGCGGCGGCATCGACGAAAGTGTTCCACCGGTGATGGTCAACAGCGCCGGAACGGTCAGCGAAGGCACCTACCCCCAGACGGCACACATCGAAGGCGGCTATGCAGTGCTGGAGCTGCCCACCTACGAAGCCGCGCTGCATTGGGCCGCGAAGTTCGCCGCCGCCTGCCGCTGCGCGCAGGAGGTGCGTGCTTTCGGATACGACCCCGCGAGCTGACCGGCAAATCCCGGGGCGCCGGAACGGTTCGTGGGGTTCGGCAGGGCTGTGACGGCACCGGTCAGCGGGGTCGTGCGCGCAGCCCATGGAGGTGGTGGGGAACGTTCCCTGGCGGACTGCCGGGGACGAGGATGTTGCCTCTGCCTGAGTTCGTGTTCCTGGCCTGAAGGCTGCCCGTGTTGACGCGGCGCCTGCCGGAAGGGTCTTGCCGGCGCGGGGTCCGCCGGCATCCGCGGCGGACCCTCACGATTTCAGTGGGTGGGCCCTGTGGGGCTCGAACCCACGACCCACGGATTAAAAGTCCGATGCACTACCAACTGAGCTAAAGGCCCCTGCCGCCCGGTTCAAACACGCTGTGTCCGCCCGTTCGGCCCAATCCATTTCTGGACGTTAATACTCTAACCCATGGTTCCGGCGTCTTCGCACACGCCCCGGCCGCCGTCGTCAGGCT
>DATIMT010000325.1:0-6344 GCA_035475035.1 Arthrobacter sp. | reverse complement strand
CCCGGACAGTTGCCCGGGAATTGACGGCAAAGGACGCACTCAAGGCGCACCTGTCCGCCGAACTGAACATCGACGAAGAAGAGGTGGTCAGCCCCTGGCACGCAGCCTTCGCCTCCGCCATCGCCTTCACCGTCGGCGCCGTCCTGCCCATGCTGGCCATCATCTTCCCGCCTGAAGAAGCGCGGATCCCGGTCACCTTCGTTGCCGTGATCCTGGCGCTCGCCCTGACCGGTTCCGTCAGTGCCAAGATCGGCGGGAGTTCCAAGCGCAAAGCCACCTTCCGGCTGGTGGTGGGCGGCGCGCTGGCCATGGCCTTCACGTTTGCGGTGGGAAGCCTGCTGGGCACCACCGGCATCGCCTAGCCACATTTCCCCCGGCCCTCAGCCGCCCGGCATGTTGCTTGAAGCGGGCTCCGGCGGCAGAGGTACGACGGCGAAGCGGCGGTTCGCGAGCACGGGCACCCGCCTGCGCACCTGGTTCAGCCGTTCCCGGCTGAGGCGGGCCACGATCAGGCCCGGCTCCTCACCGGCGTTGGCGACCACCACCCCGGCGGGATCCACCGCCATCGAGAAGCCGGTGGCGAGCGGGCCGGCCTGGTTGGCCGCCAGGACGTAGGCCGTGTTCTCGATGGCCCGCGCCTTGGCCAGCGTGGACCAGTGGTCTTCCTTCCCCGGTCCGCGGATCCACATGGAGGGCACCAGCAGGACGTCGGCTCCCGCGTCGACAGCGGCGCGCGCGCTCTCCGGGAAGCGCAGGTCGTAACAGGTGAATGCACCGAACCGGAAGCCGCCCAGGCTGAAGACAAACGGCTCCGCCGCGCTGCCCGGTGTGATGCCGTCGCTTTCCCGGTATCCGAACGCGTCGTAGAGATGCACCTTCCGGTAGCAGCCCAGGATGTCCCCGTGGCGGTCCAGCGCCACGAGTGTGTTGTAGGGCAGGCCTGTTTCCGTTCTTTCATAGGTTCCCACCACCACCGCTATCGCATGCTTCCTGGCGAGCGCGGCGATGTTCCGGATGAACGGTCCATCCAGGTCCTCGGCGATGGCCGCAAGGGCCGCGGCTGCTTCACTGGTGCCGTACAGGCTGGACTCCGGCAGGACCACCAGCTCCGCCCCCGCGTCCGCTGCCGCGGCAATGAGCCGGCCAGCCGCCGTCGTATTTTCCCGGGGATCCGTACCCGCGCTGAACTGGCCCGCCGCAATGATCATCTCCGCTGACGCCATGGCTGTCCTTCCGGTCTGAGAGCGGCACCGGGCCTTTTTCCGGCCTCGGCAAAACCTCTTCCCTTCAGCATCCTCCCCGCGTAGGGTGGGGCACACAACTGCTGGTCCTCGGGCCAGTGGTTTGGCTCATGCAACGGGCTTCGGGAGCATGCCGGAGGGACCACACGTGGCGGGAAGACCATTCAAAAACCACAGCATCCGGCGCTTTGCAGCGCTGGCCGCGGGCGTTCTTGCCCTCCCGGCGCTTGCCTCCTGCTCCGCGGAAGTCTCCCGCGGCTTCCTCCCCGGAGACCGGGACACCACCAACAACACGCAAGTGATCACAGACCTGTGGGTCAACTCCTGGATCGCTGCACTCGTGGTGGGCATCATTACCTGGGGCCTGATGATCTGGGTCATGGTGGCGTACCGGCGCAGGAAGAACACTGTGGGCTTCCCTCCCCAATTGAGCTACAACCTCCCCCTTGAAGTCTTCTACCTGGCCATCCCGCTGATCGTGATCGGCGTCCTGTTCGTTTTCACGGACCGGGACCAGCGGGCCATCGACGAGCGGTACACCAATCCGGACGTGGTCATCGACGTTTTCGGCAAACAGTGGTCCTGGGACTTCAACTATGTCAAGGAACAGGTCCACGAGGACGCCGGACAGCAAGCCCACCTGACCGGCGACCGGGGCGCCCCGGACCGGCTGCCCACGCTCTACCTTCCAGTGGGAAAGAAAGTGGAGCTGCACCTGCAGTCCCGTGACGTGCAGCATTCCTTCTGGGTGGTGGATTTCATGCAGAAACGCGACCTGTACCCGGGCCACGAACAGTACAACCCATACATCAGCATCACTCCCAACCGCACCGGTGAATACATGGGAAAGTGTGCCGAGCTCTGCGGCGAGTACCACTCCGAGATGCTCTTCAAGGTCCGCGTGGTGAGCCAGCAGGAGTATGACAGCCATATTGCCGACCTGAAGGCAAAGGGCAACACCGGCAACCTGGGCACCGACTTTGACAGGAGTCCGATATCGGCCCCGTCACCGCAGGCGCTGGAAGCAGCAGAGTAAAGAAGGGCACCGAAATGACCACCACAGGCCAGAGAATGGGCGGAACCGCGGCCACGGCGGCACCGGCAGTGGTCCGGCGTCCCAAAGGCACCATCGTCGTCAGCTGGATCACCTCCACGGACCACAAGACCATCGGGTACATGTACCTGATCGCTTCCTTTGTGTTCTTCTGCCTTGCCGGGGTCATGGCGCTGCTGATCCGCGCCGAGTTGTTCGAGCCCGGCCTGCAGATCCTGCAGACCAAGGAACAGTACAACCAGCTGTTCACCATGCACGGCACCATGATGCTGCTGATGTTCGCCACCCCGCTGTTTGCCGGATTCGCCAACGTGATCATGCCGCTGCAGATCGGCGCTCCGGACGTGGCGTTCCCACGCCTGAACGCGCTGGCGTTCTGGTTCTTCCTGTTCGGTTCCACCATCGCCGTGTCCGGGTTCATCACCCCGCAGGGCGCCGCGTCCTTCGGCTGGTTTGCCTACGCGCCCTTGAACAATACGACCTTCACCCCCGGCATCGGCGGTGACCTGTGGGTCTTCGGCTTGGCGCTCTCCGGTTTTGGCACCATCCTCGGTGCGGTCAACTTCATCACCACCATCATCTGCATGCGCGCCCCCGGGCTCACCATGTGGCGCATGCCGATCTTCACCTGGAACACGCTGGTCACGGCCATCCTGGTGCTGATGGCGTTCCCGCCGCTGGCCGCCGCGCTGTTCGCACTGGGCGCGGACCGTAAGTTCGGTGCGCACATCTTCGATCCCGCCAATGGCGGTGCCATCCTCTGGCAGCACCTGTTCTGGTTCTTCGGCCACCCCGAGGTGTACATCATCGCGCTGCCGTTCTTCGGCATCGTCTCGGAGATCTTCCCGGTCTTCAGCCGCAAGCCACTGTTCGGCTACAAGGGCATCGTGTACGCCACCATCGCCATTGCAGCCCTGTCTGTGACGGTATGGGCACACCACATGTACGTGACGGGCGCAGTATTCCTGCCGTTCTTCGCGTTCATGACCATGCTCATTGCGGTGCCCACCGGCGTGAAGTTCTTCAACTGGATCGGCACCATGTGGGGCGGGTCCCTGACCTTTGAGACGCCCATGCTGTGGAGCATGGGGTTCCTGGCCACGTTCCTGTTCGGCGGCCTTACCGGCATCATTCTGGCCTCGCCGCCGCTGGACTTCCACGTTTCTGACTCGTACTTCGTGGTGGCCCATTTCCACTACGTGGTGTTCGGCACTGTGGTGTTCGCCATGTTCGCCGGGTTCTATTTCTGGTGGCCCAAGTTCACCGGCACCATGCTCAATGAGCGACTGGGCAAGATCCACTTCTGGATGCTGTTCCTGGGCTTCCACGCCACGTTCCTGATCCAGCACTGGCTGGGTGTCCTGGGCATGCCCCGCCGGTACGCGGACTACATGCCGGAGGACAACTTCACCTTCATGAACCAGTTCTCCACTGTTGGCTCCTATCTCCTGGGAGCGTCCCTGATCCCCTTCTTCTGGAACGTCTTCATCACCTGGCGCGCCGGCAAGAAGGTCACCGTCGACGATCCCTGGGGCTTCGGCGCATCGCTGGAATGGGCCACCTCCTGCCCGCCGCCGCGCCACAACTTCACGTCCCTGCCGCGTATCCGTTCGGAGCGCCCCGCCCTGGACCTGCACCACCCGGAACTGAGCGTCAGGGTCCACCCGTCGGAGGATGCCCCCGCGGAAAGCATTCTGGGTGCTGCGGACATCGGGGAGCATGACCTCCACGACCCCAACCCGAACAAGTAGCGGCACGCATACTGCCTGTATGCGTCAGCATGTGATGCCACTGGAAGAGCTGGTGCAGCAGGATCCCGTCCACGAAACCGCCCAGCCCCATTCCCAGTAGGAACGGGGGCGCGACGGCGGGGCGGGCCTTGGCAGCGTCCTTGACGGCTGCGCTGGTGCTCTCGCTGGACATCCTGTTCCCCTTTCGCGCGGCACGCCCATCCCTTAGCCCCTACCCGCCGTCGTCCTCCCTATGCCTGCGGCGCACCCTTGACCTCATTCCCTGCGGATGGAAGCCTGTGAAGACCGCGGTGGGCCTCAAGCAACGGGGTTTGGTTCCTGCCAGGAGCACTCCCACTGCCGGCCAGACACAGAGGCGGCACGAATGCGCGCAATGGTGTACCGCGGCCCGTACAAGATCCGGGTCGAAGAAAAAGACATTCCCAAGATCGAACATCCGAATGATGCGATCATCCGGGTGACCACGGGCGCGATCTGCGGCTCGGACCTTCACCTTTACCACGGCATGATGCCGGACACCCGGGTGGGCACCACCTTTGGCCACGAGTTCGTGGGGGTAGTGCACCAGGTGGGCTCCTCGGTGCAGAACCTGATTCCCGGCGACCGGGTGATGGTGCCGTTCAACGTCTACTGCGGCTCATGCTGGTTCTGCGCCCGCGGCCTTTACTCCAACTGCCACAACGTGAACCCGAACGCGACGGCGGTGGGCGGCATCTACGGCTACTCGCACACCTGCGGAGGGTACGACGGCGGCCAGGCGGAGTTCGTGCGGGTTCCGTTCGCGGATGTGGGGCCGAGCAGGATCCCGGACTGGATGGATGAGGAGGACGCGGTGCTGCTCACCGATGCCCTTCCCACCGGCTACTTCGGCGCCCAGTTGGGCGACATCGTGGAAGGCGACACAGTTGTGGTGTTCGGCGCGGGCCCGGTGGGCCTGTTCGCGGCCAAGTCCGCCTGGCTGATGGGAGCGGGCCGGGTCATCGTCATCGACCACCTGGACTACCGGCTGGAGAAGGCCCGCAGCTTCGCCCACGCAGAGACGTTCAACTTCGCCGAGTACGACGACATCGTGGTGCACCTGAAGAAGGAAACCGACTACCTGGGGGCCGACGTCGTCATTGACGCCGTGGGGGCCGAAGCAGACGGTAACTTCCTGCAGCACGTGACGGCGTCCAAGCTTAAGCTCCAGGGCGGCTCCCCCGTGGCCTTGAACTGGGCCATCGACGCCGTCCGCAAGGGTGGAACAGTCTCCGTCGTGGGCGCCTACGGTCCCATCTTCAGCGCCGTGAAGTTTGGCGACGCCCTGAACAAGGGGCTGACGCTGCGGATGAACCAGTGCCCGGTGAAGCGCCAGTGGCCCCGCCTGTTCGAGCACATCCGGAACGGGTACCTGAAGCCGAATGAGCTGGTCACGCACCGGATCCCCCTGGAACACATCGCCGAGGGCTACCACCTCTTCTCGGCCAAGCTGGACAACGTCATCAAACCCCTGATCATCTCCACCACGGCCTGAAAGGGAGTGCACCATGACTGAACCCGCAACCCCGTACAGGGCAGGCAAGACCCCAACCCCGGAGTCCTCGATTGCCCTGCGAGCACGCATTCCCGGCTGGGGCGTGGACCTGGACCCAAAGGACCGGCCGTCGTTCCCGCGCGAGGTGCCCGGCATCGAAACCGGGGCGCACTGGAAGTTCCCGGACCGGCAGCCCGAGACGCAGCCCCGGGAACGGTCCATCGAGCACGCCATGCTGACGCCCGTGTTTGGCACATCGGCCCCGCTCAAGGGAGCGTCGGGGGCCATCCGCAGGTACGCCTACCGCAAATACAGCGAGGGGCGGGCGGCACACTGGCTGCTGCTGATCGCCGCGGACCGGGTGGACGCCTGGGAAAACCACCTGAAGTCGCTGGCCACATTGCGCCCGGACAATCCCGTCACCGAGACCGGGATCGGCAGCGAATTCTCCGGCAGGGGACTCGCGTCCCGGACCGGGAACCGGGTGGACACCAACCACTCCTGGCTGGACCCGTTCATCGTTGCCGGCCCCTGGGTGCTGGCCGGCCTCGGCACCGCCGCGGTCCTGCGGGCCCTGCGGGGGCGCCACTGACGGGTGGCAGTAATTAGGTCACGCCATGTTTGCGTAATTGATGTGAACCTCGTCACTTAAAGCGCTTTCCGGCTTGGAGCTTAGGTTTGCCTACCCTACAGTTTCCTGACATAGGCACCGTTTACGGCGCCATCAGGACTCAGGTTCAAGCAGACTTTTTCCCCACCGAAAGCAGCCTCAATGAAGATCCGCA
>DATIMT010000324.1:0-4721 GCA_035475035.1 Arthrobacter sp. | reverse complement strand
GGTCCTGGACCGCGACATCAGCAGCGTCTCCGGCGTGAAGGCGTTCGAAGTGGACGTCGCCGACCGCGCAGCCGTGGAGCACGCGGTGCGTGAAGCCGCGGAGACCCTGGGCGGCCTGGACGCGGTGGTCACGGCGGCCGGGATCGACCGCTGTGGCAAGCTCGCCGACGTCGAAGCCAACGAGTGGGAAAAGGTGATCGGCGTCAACCTGATGGGCACTGTTTCCGTGGTGCGCGCCGCACTGCCTTACCTCAAGGAAACCCACGGCCGCGTGGTGACCGTGGCGTCCACCCTGGGCAAGCGCGCCGTGGCCGATGCCACGGCCTACTGCGCCTCAAAGTTCGGCGTGGTGGGATTCAGCCACGCGCTGGCCGCGGAAACCGGCGGCGAAATCGGCGTCACCACCATGATTCCCGGCGGCATGAAAACGAGGTTCTTCGACGACCGCACCGAGCAGTACAAGCCGCAGGACGACTCCCGGCTCAACGACCCCGCCAACACCGCGCAGGCCATCCTGTTCGCACTCAACCAGCCCACCGGCTGCGAGGTCCGCGAAATGCTGATCTGCCACGAGGAAGAGGGCTCCTGGCCCTAAACCGGAACCGGCCAGCAACTCTGGTGGCCACACAGGACCACCGACATACTCAGCACCGAACTATGCAGCACCGAAAGGCGGGAGGAACACCATGCCCACCACAGCCACCGAAACAACCGCAGGCAATGAGACAGTCGAGGGCACCGGCATCACCATCCACGATCCGCGGACCGGTGAAGTGCTGTGGACGGTGCCCGAAGCGGGCCCGGACGCAGTCAACAACGCCGTAAGCGTGGCCCGCAGCCAGGCGGGGGGTTGGGCGGCGGCAGCACCCGCCGAACGGGGTGCCGCCCTCCGGGCCGCCGCCAACGCACTGGAGGCAGCCGCCAAGGAACTCGCGGGACTGAACGCCAGTGAAACCGGCCGGCCGGAAGACGAGGCCCTGGCCGGTATTGCCGCAGGCGTTTCCACCCTCGAGCAATACGCGGAACTTGGCCCGGTGCACCGCGGCCACAGCCTCCGCGGCAACAGGCTCGCCTCCGACTACACGCTTGCCGAACCGCGCGGCGTGGCCGTCCTGTTGACTCCGTGGAACGATCCCGTGGCTGTGGCCTGCGGGCTGATCGGCGCTGCGCTGGTCACGGGAAACACGGTCATCCACAAACCCAGTGAGCGCTGCCCGCGGTTGGGGGAGGCTCTGGGCGAGGTCCTGGCGCCGGCTTTTCCTCCCGGCGTATTCCAGACCATCTCCGGCGGCGCAGGGGTGGGCGCGGCGCTGTCCCAGGCGGAGGTGGACGTGATCGCCCATGTGGGATCGAGCGCTTCCGGTGCCCGGATTGCCCGTGCCGGAGCATCGACCGGCGCGCACGTGATCAGGGAAAACGGCGGCAACGACCCCCTGCTGGTGGACCGCGACGTGGACCCGGTGTGGGCTGCCCAGCAGGCCGCCATCGGCGCGTTCGCCAACAGCGGCCAAATCTGTACCTCCGTGGAAAGGATCTATGTCCACAAGGACATCGCTGCCGAATTCTGCAGCGCCCTGGAAGCCGAGGCCGCGCTCCGCAACAGCAGCGGCAGCGTGGCACCACTGGTGGACCTGCGGATGCGCGACGCCGTTCACGCCCACGTTGCCGACGCCCTGGCCCAGGGTGCGCGGGCCGTGGAAGGCGGTGCCCTTCCCTACGGGCCAGGCTCGTTCTACCCCGCCACCGTCCTGCTCGACTGCACCGACAAGATGCAGGTCATGACGGAGGAAACCTTCGGCCCGGTTGCTCCGGTGCAGGTGGTGGACACGTTCGACGACGGCCTGCGCCTGGCGTGCAGCGGCAAGTACGGCCTCGCAGCTACGGTCCTCAGCAGCAACATTGCGCACATCCAGCAGGCAGTCGCCGCGCTGCCCGTGGGAACCGTAAAGGTCAACGAGGTCTTCGGCGGTGCCCCCGGAGGAGCAGCCCAGCCCCGCGGCGAAAGCGGTGCCGGGTTCGGCTACGGGCCGGAGCTGCTGGACGAGTTCAGCCAGGTCAAGGTGGTGCACATCGCAGCTCCCCCGGCCGCGCCGAGCTCCAAAGCGGGATCCATCGTCGAGGAGCAGGACCTGCCATGAGCGCCTCACCGGAATCCATTGACCTGTCCACCCAGCGGGCACTGTCCGACTGGCTCCCCGGACGGCTGGCCGCGGAACAGCCCTCCATCCTGGTCATCGGCGACGTGATGCTTGATGGCTGGTGGAGCGGCAGCATTGAGCGGCTCTGCCGGGAAGCCCCCGCCCCCGTGGTGGACATCCAGTCCCGCGAGTCGGTCCCGGGCGGCGCAGCCAACACCGCCATGAACCTGGCCGCCCTCGGAGCGAAAGTCTCGGTGGCCGGAATCATCGGCGCCGACGACGCCGGCGAAGACCTGCGCGGGCAGCTTGCCGCGGCAGGGATCGACGTCCAGCACCTGCACACACACCCGGACATGGTCACCACTACCAAGATCCGCATCAGCAGCGGCGGCCAGGTGATGCTCCGCCTCGACGACTCGGCCAAGGCAGTCCCGGCCGACGCCCTCGCCGCGCTCGCCGCCTCGGTGCGTGCCGCCGTCGAACGCCAGGACGCCGTGCTGGTGTGCGACTACGGAACCGGGGTTGTGGCGGACCCTGTCCGTACCGTCCTCGCCGAGGTCCTGGGCGGTGGTACGGCCGACAGGAAGCGTCCGCTGGTGGTGGTTGACGCCCACGATCCGCGGCCCTGGGCTGCGCTGCAGCCCAACCTGGTGACGCCGAACGCGCAGGAAACCGCGCGGCTGCTGGACCTGAAGCTGCCGGAGGGCCAGGAACGGGTGCAGGCCGTCACGGCGCACGCGGAATCCCTGCTGCAGGGCACGGGCGCGCAGGCTGTGGTGGTCACCCTGGACCGGGACGGAACCGTACTGCTGACCGCCGACGGCGTGCGGCACCGGACGTGGGCCCGCCCCGCTGCCGAGAAACAGGCGTCCGGGGCAGGAGACACCTTCGTGGCGGCCTTGACGCTGGCGCGTGCCGCCGGGTTGCCGTTGACCGCCAGCCTGGACCTGGCCCAGTCGGCCGCCGACGTAGTGGTCCACCAGCCGGGCACCTCGGTGTGCAGCACGGCCCAGCTCAGCCGGTATCTTGAAGCCTTCGCCGATACTGCCCTGAGTGAGGACGAGCTGGAGCGGCAGCTTGAGGTGCACCGCGCCCAGGGGCAGCGGATCGTGCTGACCAACGGCTGCTTCGACGTGCTGCACAGCGGCCACACCAGGTACCTTAACCAGGCCAAGCAACTGGGCGACATTCTTGTAGTGGCGCTCAACAGCGACGACTCCGTGCGCCGGCTCAAGGGCGCCGGCCGGCCCATCAACACCATGGCCGACCGCGCCGCCGTAGTCGCTGCGCTAAGTTGCGTGGACTACGTGACCGTGTTCGACACCCCCACGGCCAGCCCGCTGATCCGGCGCCTGCGGCCGGAGGTGTACGCCAAGGGCGGGGACTACACGCCCGAGATGCTGGCGGAGACCCCGGCGGTGGAGGAGTACGGGGGCCGGGTGGCCATCCTGGACTACGTGGCTGAGAGGTCCACCACCGCCGTGGTGAAGCGGATCCGGGACGGTGAAGGGGCAGTGTCCACCAACTAAGGTTGAACCATGACTGAAGCGTGGCACGGGTAATGGCAAAACGCGGAAGGTCAGGAAACCGGAGCGGCATCCGACCGGTGGCCGGCGTTGTGGAGATGCCTGCAGGCTCCCGCCTAAGTGGTCCGGTTGAGGGCATCTACTACATCGAAACCGGCGACTGCGAACTGATCGCGGACCAGGACAACTCCACCGGCTGGCTCCTGAAAATCAACGGTGTCATGAGCTCGCACATCGACCTTGCCGATCCGCTGTTCCTGGACTTCGAGTACATGCGGTGGATGGCGGCGCTCATCGAGTCCCGCTGGCCGCCGTCGTCCTCCTCCGGCCCATCCCCTGGCGCCGCGCACAAACTCCGCGGGCTGCACCTGGGCGGAGGGGCCTGCTCCATGGCGCGGTACTTCGCCGCAGCCTACCCCGATGCGCGGCAGGTGGTGGTGGAGCTGGACGGGAAGCTCGCCGAATATGTCCGTGGCTGGTTCGACCTGCCCAAGGCACCCCTGCTCCGGATCCGGGTGGGGGAGGCCCGGGCCGTGACGGAGGCCCTGACGGCCCACACCCGGGACTTCATCATCCGCGACGTCTTTGCCGGCGCCCACACCCCCCGCCCGCTGACCACCGCCGAATTCAACCGGCACGTCAAACAGGTCCTGGCCCCCGGCGGCCTGTATGTGGCCAACTCCGGCGATGCCCCCGACCTCAAGAACGCCCGGGAGGACGCCGCCACCATCGCGGCCGCCTTTGAACACACCGTGATCATCGCCGATCCCGCCATGCTGAAGGGCCGGCGCTACGGAAACATGGTGATGGCCGGCAGCGACTCACCCATCGCCGATGACCCCCAGCTGCGGCGGCGGCTTCTCGGCGGCGCTGTCCCGGCGCACCTCTGGGATGACGGGCAGGTCCGGGCATTCGCGGCCGGAGCGCCAGTCCGCCACGACCCCGCCCCACCCCCATCCACTGCTCCATAAGAGTCGTTTGGGGCGTGAAAACGACTCTTACGGAGCAATCGATGAGTCTTACCCTCGGCCGAGGAGCGCGTCGCGGTGCTCGGCCA
>DATIMT010000323.1:0-3038 GCA_035475035.1 Arthrobacter sp. | reverse complement strand
CTGGAATTGAGCGCCGCCAACACCGGAGTGGACGGATTTGACGACGGCACGCACCCGTTCTGGGACCGCGACGAAGTCCACGAGATCTACGCCGAATGGCGCGATGTGTTCAACGAGTACAACCCGCCGCGCACCGCCGTCGCCGAGGCCTGGGTCCACGCCACCCGGCGCGCCCGTTACGCCAGCCCCCAAGGCCTGGGCCAGGCATTCAACTTCGACCTCCTGCAGGCCGACTTCGATGCCGCCGAGTACAAGGAGATCATCACCCGCAACCTTGCCGAGGCCGCTGCCACCGGCGCCTCCTCCACCTGGGTGTTCTCCAACCATGACGTGGTGCGGCACGCCACCCGCTACGGCCTGCCACAGGTAACCAAGGAAAAGGCCGGCGCCAAGGGCCAGGACGGCAAAGACTGGCTGCTCGCCGGTGGCCCCAAGGACCAGCTGGACGTGGAGCTCGGTGAACGCCGCGCCCGCGCCGCCACCTTGCTGATGCTCGCCGTGCCGGGTTCCGCCTACCTGTACCAGGGCGAGGAACTGGGCCTTCAGGAAGTGGCCGAAATTCCGGAATCGGAGCGGCAGGACCCGTCCTTCTTCCGCAACAAGGGCGTGGAGGTCGGCCGTGACGGCTGCCGCGTGCCGCTGCCCTGGAAGGTTGAGGGGACGTCCTTCGGATTTGGCGACGGCGGCGCCCACCTGCCGCAGCCGGACTGGTTCAGCAAGTACGCCGTCGAGGCCCAGGACGGCACCGAGGGTTCCACCCTGGAGCTCTACCGCAAGGCCTTGAAGCTCCGCCGCGACCTGCTGACGGACGAGGACCTTGAGTGGGTCGACAACGCCAACCCGGACGTTTTGCATTTCAAGCGCCCCAACGGCTGGCAGTCCGTGACCAACTTCGGGAACGCCGCCGTCGACCTCCCCGCCGGCGACGTGCTGGTCAGCAGCGGGCCCCTGGAGGACGGCAAGCTGCCGGCCAACACCACGGCTTGGCTGCGCTGATGTGCCTGTCCCGCGGAAGCGGACGGGCCTGATGCAGGAAGTCATCTACGGATGCATGGGATTGGGCGGCAGCTGGTCTGATGAGCCACATGGCAGCCACCATGTGGACCAGGCCGCCGCTGCCGTCCAGGCCGCGCTGGACGCGGGGATCACCCTGTTCGACCATGCGGACATCTACCGGAGCGGCAAGTCGGAGGCCGTGTTTGGTGAGGTACTGGCCGCAACTCCCGGCCTGCGGGAGCGGATCCGGCTGCAGACCAAATGCGGTATCCGGCTGAACGAACGCGGCCTGCAGACCCACTACGACTTGAGCCGCGATGCCATCCTGGAGCGGGTCAACGGCAGCCTGGAACGGCTCCGGACGGACTACGTGGACATCCTCCTGCTGCACCGCCCGGATCCCCTGGCGGACCCCGCGGAGGTGGCCTCCGCCGTCGGGCAGCTCATCGACGAAGGCAAGGTCCGGCAGCTGGGCGTCTCCAATATGTCCGCCGCGCAGATTGAGGTGCTGCAGGACCGGCTGGAAACTCCAGTGGTGGCCAACCAGCTGGAGATGAGCCTGCTCAAACGGGCCTGGCTGGAAAGCCAGGTCCTGGTCAACCACCCGGAGCACCTGGACTACAGCTTCCCGCACGGGACGCTGGAATACTGCACCCGGAACAGCATCACCCTGCAGGCGTACGGCTCCCTGGCCCGCGGCGCCTACACAGGTGCCGAACAGGAGAGCCCCACATCGGCTGAGGCGGCGACTGCCGCACTCGTGGCGGAACTTGCGGGGGAGTACGGTACGTCCGGCGAGGCCGTCCTCCTGGGCTGGCTGATGAAGCACCCGGCCGGGATCGCACCGGTGATCGGGACGGCCAACCCGGACCGGATCCGGGCCTGCGGTGACGCCGCCCGCGTGGCGCGGGCCTTCACCCGCGCCGACTGGTACAAACTCTGGATCACGGCCCGGGGCAGCAACATCCCCTGACCAGTCCATCCGGACAGCAGCAGGCCGCCCCAAGCGGCGCCTGCTGCTGTCCGTTTTGCTGCGGAATCCAGTCACATCCCGTTTAGTTCGTATTGAACCTCACAAGCGGGCCGTTTTCTTCGCCGTGCCGGTCGCGGGCCGGATACTGTAGAAAGCATGACGTCTACCATCGCCGCCGAAACCGTTAGGCCGGAACGCAATATCCCCGCAGAGATCGCCCGTTCCTGGCTGCTGGTCAATGCCATGAAGCCGGAGCTTTTCGACCAGTCGGCCGTATCGCGTGCTGACTCCGTCATCCTGGATATTGAAGATGCCGTGGACCCCTCGCAGAAGGACCAGGCCCGCGGCAACGTGATCGACTGGCTGACCGCCGGCGGCAAGGCGTGGGTCCGGATCAACGATGCCACCAGCCCGTTCTGGGCCGATGACCTCGCTGGGCTCCGCGGCACCCCCGGCCTGCTGGGCGTCATGCTCGCCAAGACCGAGTCCGCGGACCAGGTGACCGAGAGCTTCCACCGCATGGACGGCAAGACCCCCGTCATTCCGCTGGTCGAGTCCGCACTTGGCATCGAGGAAGCCAACCACATCGCGAAGGCCCAGGGCGCGTTCCGCCTGGCCTTCGGCTCCGGTGACTTCCGCCGCGACACCGGCATGGCCGCCACCCCCGAGGCCATGGCCTACCCCCGCGCCAAGCTCGTGGTCGCCAGCCGGGTGGGCAACCTGCCGGGCCCCATCGACGGCCCCACCGTCGGTACGAACCACCCCATCCTGCGCGAACAGACCGGCATCACCGTGATGATGGGCATGACCGGCAAGCTCTGCCTTGCCATCGACCAGACCCCGGTCATCAACGAGGTCATCAGCCCCACGCCGTCGGACGTCGCGTGGGCCACCGACTTCATGAACGACTTCGAAGCCAACGGCCGCGTCATCCGTGACGGCTCCGACCTGCCCCGCCTCGGCCGCGCGGAGAAGATCATGAAGCTCGCGGTAGCGTTTGGCGTGCAGCCCGCGCTGTAAGCGGGACCAGCATTAACAGGAGGCCCCGTGACCGATATCCGCTATCTGG
>DATIMT010000322.1:0-4748 GCA_035475035.1 Arthrobacter sp. | reverse complement strand
GCTTGGTCTCAACGTGGAGGTCCAGGGCCTTGAAGCGGCTCATCGTCTGGTCATCCACGGAGTCGGCCAGGACATGGGCCAGGCGCAGGTCATCGTTGTAGCTCGAAGCGGGTTGGATCATGGTTCCAAACTACCGTCTGCGGACGTTTCTGCCGGGAGATCGCGTCAGTTGACGCTTCCGAGCTCCTTGGTTTCCTGTGCTTCCATCCGTGGGTCCGCCCCGAGAAGCCGCCGCAGTGACGCCAGCCGGGCCGCGCCGGTGGGACCTGCGTGTCCGCCCGCCACCCAGTCGTCGAGGCCGCAGTGCACCGCGGTGGCCGTGTGCTTGCAGCCGCGTTCGCAGTTCTCGATGCCGGGGGAGAGGTCCGGGAAGGACCGCAGGATCCGGTCCGGGTCTACGTGCGCCAGCCCAAAGGAACGGATCCCTGGGGTATCGATGATCCAGCTGCCCGGCGGCGCGTCTGCCAGCCGCAAGGCAAGGGCGGACGACGAGGTGTGGCGGCCGCGCCCGGTCACTGCATTCACTCCGCCGGTGGCCCGCTCGGCGCCGGTCAGCGCGTTCACCATGGTGGACTTGCCGACGCCGGAGTGCCCCAGCATCACGGTGACCTTGCCGTCGAGGTGGGCGCGAAGGGCGGCCACCGCCGCGCTGTCCAGCCGTGCCGAGAGGCCGTCGTCGGACCGTGCGTCGATTCCCGATGCCTTCGCATCAGCTGTCCGGCTGATGATCACCGGGAAATCCAGGTGGGTGTAGTTGGAGAGCAGCTCCGCCGGGTCCTTGACGTCGGCCTTGGTGACCAGCAGGATTGGCTCGATCCCGGCGTCGTAAGCGGCTACGAGGGCGCGGTCAATGAACCCGGTGCGGGGCTCCGGGTTGGCGGCTGCCACCACGATCACCAGTTGGTCGGCGTTGGCCACCACTGCCCGCTCAATGGGGTCGGTGTCGTCGGCGCTGCGGCGCAGGAGGGTGCGGCGGTCCTGGATCTTCACCAGCCGGGCCAGGGTGTCCGGAGCGCCGGTCACGTCTCCCACAAGTGAGACGAAG
This sequence comes from Arthrobacter sp., assembly GCA_035475035.1. Taxonomy (GTDB): domain Bacteria; phylum Actinomycetota; class Actinomycetes; order Actinomycetales; family Micrococcaceae; genus Arthrobacter. The sequence goes on along the minus strand of DATIMT010000322.1, from coordinate 3,703 downwards.
TCGCCGGCGACGACGGGCGAGCGGCGCAGTTCACGGGCACGGGCCGCAATGACCACCCGTTCGTCCTCCGAGTCCTCGCCCACCACCGCGGTGTACCGGCCGCGGTCCACGGTGATGATTCGTCCGGTCACGGCGTCGTCGTGGCTGGGGCGGTCCTTGGTGCGGGGCCGGGAGCCCTTCTTGCTGGGGCGGATCCGAACGTCTGATTCGTCCCAGGAATCAGTGCTCCGCGCCACTGCCACGCCCTTCCGGTCCGGGTACGGACGCAGCGCCTTGGGCCAGCATGTCAGCCCACAGTTGGGGGAAGTCAGGCATGGTCTTGGCAGTGGTGGCAATGTCCTCCACCTGTACGCCGTCCACTGCCAGGCCCAGGATTGCGCCGGCTGTGGCCATGCGGTGGTCGGCGTAGCTGTGGACGACGCCGGCGTGCAGCGGGGCGGGCCGGATCACCAGGCCGTCGCTGGTTTCTTCGGCATCACCGCCGAGGCGGTTAATCTCTGCCACCAGCGCGGCGAGCCTGTCCGTCTCGTGTCCCCTGAGGTGGGCGATCCCGGTGAGCCGTGAGGGTCCCGTGGCGAGGGCGCACAGGGCTGCGACCGTGGGAGCGAGTTCACTGGTGTCCGCGAAGACGCCGCCCTTGATCTCGGGGCCGCCGGTGACGGTCAGGACGCCGTCAGCAAGGGTGACGCTTGCGCCCATGGCGGTGAGGATACCGCGCCACAGATCCCCCACCTGCTGGGTTTCCGCCGGCCAGTTGGGGATCCGGACGGTGCCCCGGGAGGCCAGGGCAGCCGCCAGGAAGGGGCCTGCGTTGGAGAGGTCCTGTTCGATCCGCTGGTCGAAGGCGCGGATGGGTCCCGGTGCCACCACCCAGTGGTTGGGGACGGAATCGTCAACGGTTACGCCGGCACCGCGCAGGACGGCCACCGTCATGTTGATGTGGTCCAGGCTGGGTACCGGCTTGCCCACGTGTTCCAGGTGCAGGCCTTCGTCGAACCTTGCGCCCACGAGGAGGAGGGCAGAGACGAACTGCGAGGAGGCGCTGGCGTCGATCACCAGGTGACCGCCGCGGACTGCGCCGGAGCCTTCCACCACGAAGGGGAGCGACGACGGCGCGCTGCCGTCTTCCGCGGAAACTGCCACGCCCAGGGCTTTGAGGGCCTCGATGATGGTGCCCATGGGCCGCTTGCGGGCGTGGGGGTCGCCGTCGAACACGCTGGTTCCGTTGCGGAGCGCCGCCAGCGGCGGAACGAACCGCATGACGGTCCCGGCAAGCCCGCAGTCGATCCTGGCTATGGAAGCCGGCGCCGCCGCCGGCAGCGGAACCACCTCGAGGTCAGGCCCAAAGGCGCCGTCCCCCGGCAGTTCGGTGATGACGGCACCGAGCTGCCGGAGCGCGTCGACCATCAGCGCGGAGTCCCTGGAGTGCAGCGGTGCCCGCAGCCGCGAAGGCCCGTCGGCCAGTGCTGCCAGGACCAGGTACCTGTTGGTCAGGGATTTCGACCCCGGCACCGTCACGGTGGCATCGACGGGCCGGGACGCGAAAGGTGCGGCCCAGTGCTGGACAGGAGTTCCGGGCTCGTCCCGGGTGGCAGCTGCTGCGGTCATTCGTGCCTATGCCCCCGTGGCGTGTTCGACGGCGCGGCGTACGGCTTTGTCCGCTTTGTTCAGCTTCTTGGTGGTGGTGCGGCGCGCGTCGGCAGCCAGGTGCGAGGCGTTCCGGCGGGCGTCGGCGGCAAGGTGTTCGGCACGCCAGGCCAGGCCGGGCCTGCCTGCGGTGTCGACAGACCCGAGCAGGGCTCCGCCGATAAGCGAGAGGTTCTTGAGCAGCTGGTTCCGGCGGTTTTCGCGGCCTTCCTTGCTGCTGATGTCTGCGCTCCGCCATTCGACGAAGGTGTTCAGGAGGGAAATCACCGTCAGCAGGGAAGCGGAGAGCCGGGAGAACTTCCCGAGTCCGAACAGGACGCCTGCTCCCACCTGGGTACCTCCGATGACCCGGGCCAGGGTCTTCTCGTTCGCCTGGAAGGGAAGCGATGCTGCGGCCTTGCGCAGCAGCGGTGAAAGCTGCTGTGCGGTGTCGTCAGCGTTCCGGAGCTTATCCAGTCCGGCAAGGACAAAACTGGAAGCAAGCATGGGACGCGCGAGCGTACGGACAAAGGACATGGATTTCCTCCTGGCTGGACGAGCCGCGGCGAGCGGCGGAGTCGGTCCTAGTCTTGCACTTTTGGGGAATATTTGCCCGCGGGAGGGGGTTATCGCTCTCAGGCCCGTGACATGGGCCATGACGATCATTCACCCGATACAGAGCGGAGTTGGGCCTTGGGGAAGGTGCTGGACGGAACCAGACAGGCGGGGCCGGTGGCAGTGGACAAGCTGGCCGCCGAGCCGCCGGAGTACGGCATGCCCCGGGCGGGGAGCCTGACAGTAGACTTGAAGGCAATGAGCACCCTGGATCCGGCCGTTGCGGCCATGTATGAGGCTTCCCCCGGCGAAGTAAACGGCAGGGCAGGCGCCGCGCCCGTACCTGCCGGGCAGTCAGGTCCTGATTCGTTGGCCGCGCAGGCGGAAACCGATGATGGCACCCTGGATGTCTCCACAGAGAGCGTGGAGCAGCGCCGCCTTCGGTTTGAGCGGGACGCCATGCAGTACGTCGACCAGCTGTATTCGGCGGCCATGCGAATGGCCCGGAACCCGTCCGATGCGGAGGACCTGGTCCAGGAGGCCTATACCAAGGCTTTTTCTGCCTTCCACCAGTACAAGCCGGGCACGAACCTCAAAGCCTGGTTGTACCGGATCCTGACCAACACCTACATCAACCTCTACCGCAAGAGGCAGCGGGAGCCGTTGCAGTCCAACTCGGACAGCATCGAAGACTGGCAGCTGGCACGGGCTGAGTCGCACACATCGAGCGGACTGCGTTCGGCCGAGGCCGAAGCCCTGGACCACCTTCCGGATTCGGACGTGAAGCGGGCGTTGCAGGACATTCCGGAGGAGTTCCGCCTGGCAGTCTACTTCGCCGACGTGGAGGGCTTCGCCTACAAGGAAATCTCAGACATCATGAACACGCCTATCGGCACCGTGATGTCCCGGCTCCACCGCGGCCGGCGAATGTTGCGGGACATGCTCGCGGAATACGCCGCCGAGCGGGGATTCAAAACGGCCGCGGATACCTCGGATGCGGCGGGAAGCAAAGCACAGGAGAACAGGAAATGAGCGACTGCCAGGGATTGGGCGATTGCGACGATACCCGGATGCAACGCATCTACGAATACCTTGACGGGGCACTGACCCGTGAGGACCTTACCGAAATCAAGAACCACCTCGAAGAATGCCCCGAATGCACGGAGCAGTACGACCTGGAGTGCGTTATCCGCAACATGGTCAAGCGTTCCTGCACAGAGTCCGCTCCGGACAACCTGAAGAACGCCATCCTGGACAGGATCCACGCCATCCGTCCGGTGGAGGCCTAGGGACGAGCCTCCCCTTGCGGGGATCAGGTGTGGGATAAGGGCCGCAGACAGCAAAGGACCCCGGAAGCCGATTGGCTTGCGGGGTCCTTCGCTTGAACCGTAGTTCCTGGCATTTGCCTAGGTGTTGGGGCGCTTCCCGTGGTTCGCGCCGCCACGCTTACGGTCACGACGCTTGCGTGCACGCTTGCTCATAGCTGGCCTCCTTACTGTTGGTACTCAAAAGAGCTGCCCTC
>DATIMT010000321.1:0-8481 GCA_035475035.1 Arthrobacter sp. | reverse complement strand
GAAGCTCTGGAAGCTCGTGACGTACGTGAGGATCGGGAGGACTTCCACATCCGTCGGTGCGGGAACACCGAACAGGACGAACGGAAGGGTGAAGTTGTTGATGTGGTGCAGCATGCCAATCAGGAATGCGAGCGCCAGGGGCCCCTTGAGGTAAGGGAAGACAACGTAGCGGAGCTTGTTCCACCACAGCGCGCCGTCGAGCGCGGAGGCTTCATGCACCTCGTGGTCCACAGCCTGCAGGCCGGACAGCGCCAGCAGGTAGATGAACGGCCAGGAGGCCCAGATCTGGACCAGGACCAGCGTCCAGAAGGTCTGCGGGCCGTTGAGCCACAGCCCGGTATGGATTCCCACGCTTCCGAGGGCCTCGTCCACCACTCCCCCTGGCCGGAGCATGGTGCGCCAAACGGTGGCCACCACGAAGGAAGGAAGGACGTACGGGATGAGGAAGACCGAACGGATGACGGCGCGGCCCTTGAACGCGTTTTGGGTTGCGACGGCGGCGGCGATGCCCAGGGGCAGGGTCACCACCATGGCGAGCAACGAGTAGCTGACACTGAGCCAGACAGCGTGCAGGAGGGGCGAAGCAGTGACGGCTTCAACGAAGTTTTCAACTCCGATGAACGGCGCACTCACCCATTTCCGCAGCGTGTACTGGTCCAGGTTAAGGACGGACATGTAAATGCCGAGCAGGAGCGGCAGCACGATGATGATGACCATCAGTACCCCGCCCGGGATCAGCATCCAGAGCGGCCGGTTCCGTTCGCTCAGGCCCTTGCGGCGCAACCCGTCATTGTGGTCGGGCTGTTGCCCGGCTGCATCAGCATCCCGGGCCGCCCGGCTTGCGGCGGACTCCGCCGCAAGCCGGACTTCGTTAGAGGCGTCGGTTGACATCAGAACTTATCCTTTGGAGGCCCGGTCCAGGGAAGCCTGGCCCTTGTTCTGGGCGTCTTTGATCCGGGATTCGAGGGCTGATTCGTCCACCTTGCCGGCGGCCAGGTCCGGAACGGACTGCACGGTGACGTTCAGGAGTGCGAGCTGGATATCGCCCCAGGCACCGGTGAACGGTGTTGCCTTGGACTTGGCGGCGGCGTCGGCCATCGGCTTGAGCTTGGGGTCGGTCAGGCTGGCGAGGGCCTCGGCGTTGGCCGGCAGGTCACCGAAGACCTTCTGGTAGTTCAGCTGCTCATCCTTGGACGTGATCAGCTTGATGTAGGCGAAGGCGAGGTCCTGCTGCTTCGAGTAGTCGGCGACCACCAGGTTGTCACCGGAGAGGATGCTGGCGGCGTCGCCATCGGACTTGGACTGCGTCTCGCCCGGCGCGACGGTGGGCATCAGGGTGTACTCGTACTTGCCGGCAATTGCCGACTTATCGAGCGTCGGGATGGACGTGGCCGTGGTCATCATCAGGTAGCCGGCCTTGCCGCTGGCAAAGGCGGCCACGGCGTTGCTGTTGCTCCAGCCCACGGAGGCGGGATCGACCACCTTGTCGTTGGTCAGCCAGCCGAAGTAGGTCTCGTACGCCTTCTTGACGGCGGGGTCATCCATCTTCAGCTTGTTGCCGTCAACCAAAGGGTTTCCGGCCTGGACGGACATGGCCCAGATGAACTTCCAGGGATCGAAGCTGTCCTTGTACCCGGTGGCGAGGCCGTAGGTGTCGCCCTTGGTCAACTTCTTGGCCTGGGCAGCGAGCTCGTCCCAGGTGGTGGCGGGCTTGTCGATGCCGGCAGCGGCCAGCAGGTCCTTGTTGTAGGCCATCACGAACGGGCGGCTGACGAAGGGAATGCCAACCTGGTGGTCCTTGTCCGGTCCGGAGATGCCAAGGGCTGCGGGGTTGAACCGGTCCTTGCCGCCCACTTTCTTCCAGTCGTCGTCGGAGAGGGTGACAAAGGCCTTGGTGGAGAAGGCAGTCGGGGTGAAAGTCGTACCGAGGCTGTAGACGTCCGGACCCTGCCCGGAGACAACGGAGGTCTGGATACGGGTGAGTTCATCGTTCGCCGAGGCGAAGGTTTCGAACTTCACATCGGCCCCGGTCTCGGTCTTGAACTTTGCGGCAATATCGGATTGCCACTGCTTCTGCTGCTCGGGGTACTGGCTGGAAACATTCACCAGGACGTTAAGGGTCTTGCCCGTGCCGTCCACCTTGCCGTCCGCATTCGTTGAGCCTCCGCCGCCGGAGCCCGAGCCCGATCCGCAACCGGTCAAGGCGAGTGCTGCAGCCGTAACAATCGCCGCAAGCCCAGTAGTCGATTTAAACCTCATTGTTTTTTCTCCTCTAGGACACCCGCATGGCCACATCCGTCCTGTGGCGGAAATCACTGCAGGCGACTCGAAAGTCAGTCTAGGAAGATGGCAAGGCCGTGGCAAGCGGTTGCCAAAAATTGCCATGAGTGGTCTGATGGAAGCATCAGATGTCCCGGAAACCGGACGCGGACGCCGCAGGTGGCCCGCTGTCCGGCTCCGCGAGGAAAGGCCGGCAACGATGGCAAACCCAGGAACAAGGGCGTCCACCCCGGCCGGCCCCGAAGGGCGCCCCGAACGGGACCGCCCGCCCACCATCCGCGACGTGGCCGAACTGGCCGGGGTGGCTACATCCACAGTATCCCGGGCCCTGGCGCGGCCGGAGCGGGTGAACCCCAGGACGCGCGTACGGATCGAGGAAGCCGCGGCGGAACTGAATTACGTGCCCAGCTCCCAGGCCCGCGGGCTCAGCTCAGGACGGACCAACGCCGTCGCCGTGCTGGTGCCTGACATTACCAATCCGTTCTACTTCGACATCATCCGTGGCACCCAGCACCAACTCAAGGCCGCCGGCGTTACCCAGCTGCTGGTGGATACGGAGGAGTCCAGTGAGATGGAGCTGGATGCGCTGCACAAGATGCGCAAGTCCGCCGACGGCTTCATCCTTGCTGCCTCGCGCCTGACGGATGCCCAGCTGGCAGAAGTCTCCCGGTCGCAGCCCGTTGTAACGTTCAACCGGGCCTCCACCAGCACGCCGACGGTGATGATCGATACGCCGTCGGCCATCATCCAGGCACTGGAGCATCTGGCATCGCTGGGCCACCACAAGGTCTGCTACGTTGCCGGACCGCCCACCTCGTGGTCCAACCAGATGAGATGGAAAGTCTTCGAAGAGGACGCGACAAGGCGGGGCATGGAGGTTCACCGGATTGGGCCCTACACGCCGAAGACAACGTCGGGGGCCGCGGCCGCGGACGCAGCGGTGCGGACAGGCGCAACGGCCTGCATCGTCTTCAACGACCTGCTGGCCATCGGCATGCTCCAGCGTCTGCAGGCCCGCGGCATCCGGGTGCCCGCGGACATGAGCATCATCGGATCGGACGATATTTTCGGCGCGGACTTCTGTAATCCCCCACTGACCACCATCTCCAGCCCCATAGAGCAGGCGGGCAGGGTGGCGGTATCCATGCTGCTGGCCCAGCTCAACCCGCTCGCGGGAAGCGCCAGCCGCCAACTGGCCGTCATGCCCACCCACCTGACCATCCGGGAATCCACCGGTCCCGCGCCCCAGTAAACGCATCCATTGCTCCGTAACTGCCGTTATCAAGCGTCAAAAGGACAGCTACGGAGCAGTCGATGAAGGTTTTCCACCGCGTTCTTTCCCCCGCACCAAAGGCGGGCGTACGACGGCGGGAGCCACCCGCCGTCGTACGCCCGCCTTTTGGATCCGGTGCTTAGGCTTCCACGAGTTTGGCGCCAGCCTGAACCTCCGCCGGAGCCCCGGGCTCGCCGCGGCCGTACAGCCAGTCGTTGTACTGGAAGTTGTTGTCGCCACGGCTCTTGAACAGCATGTTCCGCAGCACACGGGCCACGCCGTCCACGTGCCAGGACTCACCCCAGATCCGTGCGGTGCGCTGCACGCGCTCCGTCCGGGCGGCTCGGGCCTCGTTGAATCCGCGAAAGGCAGCTTCCCAGGCACTGGCGTCGATTCCGTCCGCGGTGAACACGGTACCCAACGACACGTCCTGGAGCACCGCCGCGTCCTCCAGCGCCTGGCAGGCACCCTGGGCCAGGTACTGCAGCATCGGGTGGGCGGCATCGCCGATCAGCGCCATGCGGCCGGACACCCAGTTCTCAATGGGATCGCGGTCGTACATCGGCCAGCGGATGCCGGTGGCCAGGTTCTTCAGGGCTTCCTGAACCGCCGGGACGCAGCCGGCGTAGGCTGCCTCCAGTTCGTCCACGCCGCCGTACTGCTCTTCGCCGCGTTCAAAGGACGGGGACTTGAAGACCGCAACAGTGTTGAGCAGCTGGCCCTTCCGCAGGGGGTACTGGACCAGGTGGCAGTCCGGGCCGAGGTAGACAATGACGTCCTCCAGGTCCGCGGCCGGGGTCTCCGCCGTGATGGGCACCGTCCCGCGGTACGCCACGTAGGCCGAGTTCGCCGGGCCGTCATTGGCAACTGTGCCGCGCAGGGTGGACTTGAGCCCGTCCGCAGCCAGGATGGCGTCGGCTTCGAAAACCTCGCCCTTCGCGGTGTACGCGCGGGCCCGGTCGCCGTCGGTTTCCACCTTCTGCACCAGGACGTCGTTCACCAGGGTGACGCCGGCTTCCTGGCAGGCCTCGAGCAGGATCCGGTGCAGGTCGCTGCGGTGGATGACAACGTACGGGGCACCGTAGCGTTCCTCGAACTCGCCGCCGAGGGTTTGCCGGGTCAGCTCCTCGCCGGTGACAGCGTCGCGGAACACCAGGTGTTTGGGCTGGACGCCGATGTCCAGCGCCTTCTCCAGCAGGCCCCAGCGTTTGAGGACACGGGAAGCGTTGGGTGCCATTTGCAGGCCGGCGCCCACTTCGCCGAAGGCCGGTGCAACCTCCACGAGGGTGACGTCGGCGCCGTTTTCGCGAAGTGCCAGCGCTCCGGCAAGCCCGGCCATGCCGCCGCCCACCACGAGGACGTCGGTGGATTCTTTGACGTTAGACATTGGAAACTCCTACTGCTGCTGATTTCTTGATTTTGATTCCGACTGCTGTGAGCAGGACTGCTGCTGCGGCTGCCGCTCCGGCGAAAGCCAGGAAGTTCGAGTTGACGCCCAGGCCCGCGGCGAGCAGGAGCCCGCCGGCCTGCGGGGCGGCGACGGCCCCGATCCGCCCGACGCCGAGTGCCCAGCCGAGGGCGGTGCCGCGAAGGTGTGCCGGATAGTGGCTGGCCACGGCGGCGATGATCAGGCACTGGGTGCCGTGCGTTCCCACGCCGGCCAGCACCAGCATGAAATAGACGACGGCGACGGGCGGCCCGGTCACCAGGACCACCAAGGCCACGGCGGCCACCGCCGCTGCCGCGATCGCGGTGGGGATGGGCCCGAACCGGGTGCCGGCCCACGCGGTCAGCACCGAACCCGCTACGGCTCCCAGGTTGAGCGCCAGCGCGAACGTCAGGGCCGAACCCAGGTTGTAGCCGGCCAGCTGCATGAGGTTCGGCAGCCAGGTGCCCAGCCCGTACCAGGCGAAGAGGGTCACCAGGGTGCCGACGGCAAACAGCAGGCTGGTTCCGAGGTAGGGCGCCCGAAGCAGGGAACCGAACCCGACGGATTCCCTGGCACTGCTGCCACCGGCCGCACCGGTGGGTTTGGGCGCCAGGGTTTCCGGCAGGTAGCGAAGACCCAGAGGGATCACTACCAGCAGGGCCACGACGGCGACCAGGAACATGACGGGCCAGCCGAAGGCTGGAATCAGCGGGATGCCCACCAGCGCGGCGATGGAGCCGCCAATGGGAACGCCGGACATCATCAGGGTGGCGATGGTGGACCGCCACTTTTCCGGAACCAGCTCGGCCACCAGGGCATTGGCGGACGGCACCAGGCCACCCAGGCCGATGCCCGCCAGCAGGCGCAGGCTGCCGAACACCGGCGCGTTGGGCGCAAAGGCGCAGAAAATAGTGAAGACGGAGAACACGATGGCGCAGCCGATGATGGTGCGCCGGCGGCCCCAGGTGTCGGACATGCGGCCCGCGAAGACCGCTCCGATCATCATGCCGATGAAGGCCATCGACCCGATGGTGCCGGCGGTGGCCTTGGTCAGGCCCCAGCCAGTGTCGCTGATGAGCGAGCCCTGGACCGTGCCGTAGACGATCAGGTCATAGCCGTCGAAAACGACCAGCAGCCAGCACACCAGGACGGCAAGCATGGAACGCCGGGGGAACCCGGAAAGGCCTGCACCCGGAACGGGCGCAGCCGTGCGCTGCGGCGCTGCAGCGGAAGTTGTGTGATTCATCCCACCACTGTGCTGGCAGTCATACCGGGGCGCCCATAAGATTCTGTTATGCAGAATCTTCCGGCCCGGCGCAAGCCTACCTACTCCATTGAGGCGGTGGACAACGCCCTGCAGCTCCTCCAGCTCCTGCGGGACGTGGGCAGCCTGCGGCTCAAGGACGCCGCAGTGGAGCTCGGGGTTGCGCCGTCCACGGCCCACCGGCTCCTGGCCATGCTGGTATACCGCGGTTTCGCCGTCCAGGACGAGAGCCGCCGGTATGTGCCCGGCCCGGCGATGGGGGCGGGCCCGGCCGGCTTCAGCTGGACGCGGCAGCTGCGGGACATCTCCCGGCCGCACATGGAACTGTTGTGCGCGCGCACCAACGAGACCGTCAACCTGATGATCCGGGTGGGCACCAAGGTCCGCTTCCTGGACACGGTGGAAAGCACCAACATCCTGCGCGTTGGCGACCGCCAGGGCACGTTGCTCCCGGCACACAAGGCCTCTGGCGGCAAAGCCATCCTGGCCGAATTGGATCCCGCCATGCTGGAGCAGCTGTTCCGCAGCCCGAATGCGGAGCTCGCCGGCGACTACATCCCGGAGTCCGAGTACCCGGCATTCCTGCGCGAGCTTGAGTCCGTGCGCGCCAACGGATTCGCGGCCAATTTCGAGGGCACCGAGGAAGGCATCAGCGCCTTCGGAATGGCCCTGCACAACGGGAAGGGCATGGTGGTGGGAGCTTTGAGCGTGGCCACTCCGGTGGCGAGGTTCCGGCCGCTGTTCGACGCCGGGCTGGTGGGCGTCATGATGGAAACCCGGCGCCAGCTGGAGCTCGACATCGCGGCGAATCCTGTGGATGGCGCAGGCAGCGGCTGAGGGAACCCCGGCGTTCTCCTCTCGAAATTCTGCTTACCAGAATATGCTTCGGATCACAGCGCATCTTCCCTAGGGTCGAATCCACGTCGCAGTCAGTCCGCACGCAAGGAGAAGGCCAGTGTCCATCAGCGCTGAAAACCAAACGCACGAATCCGTGGCACAGGAACACCACGTTCCCGAGCCCACCCCCGAGGAGGCTGCCCAGCTTGAGCAGCTGTACCGGGACTTCGATAAAGAGAACCTGATTCCGCTGTGGACGGAGATCGCGGACCTGATGCCGATGGTCCCGTCGCCCAAGGCAGTGCCGCACGTGTGGCGGTGGGATGACCTGTACCCGCTGGCCGCCCGCGCCGGGGACCTGGTGCCCGTGGGCCGTGGCGGGGAACGGCGCGCCATCGCGCTCGCCAATCCGGGCCTGGCCGGCACCCCGTACGCCACGCCGACGCTGTGGGCCGCCATCCAGTACCTGGGCGGCCGGGAAACCGCCCCGGAGCACCGCCACTCGCAGAACGCCTTCCGATTCGTGGTTGAAGGCGAGGGCGTGTGGACCGTGGTGAACGGTGACCCCGTCCGGATGTCCCGCGGCGATTTCCTGCTCACGCCGGGCTGGAACTTCCACGGCCACCACAATGACACCGATGAGCCGATGGCCTGGATCGACGGGCTGGACATCCCGTTCGTGCACTACGCCGATGCCGGCTTCTTCGAGTTCGGCACCGAGCGCGTCACCGACGAAGCCACTCCGGACATTTCCCGTTCCGAGCGGCTCTGGGCCCACCCCGGACTGCGCCCGCTCTCCGGCCTGGATGACACCACCAACTCCCCCATCGCGGCCTACCGCTGGAAGTACACCGACGCCGCACTGCGCGAGCAGCTGCTCCTCGAGGACGAGGGCCACCCCGCCACCGTCTCCCAGGGCCACGCCGCCGTCCGGTACACCAACCCCACCACCGGCGGGGACGTCATGCCCACCATCCGCGCCGAGTTCCACCGGTTCCGCGCCGGGGCCTGGACCGAGACCGTCCGCGAGGTGGGCTCCAGCGTCTGGCAGGTCTTCGAAGGCACCGGCACCGTGACCTTGAACGGCGAAACCCGGACCGTGGCCAAGGGCGACCTGTTCGTGGTCCCGTCCTGGGCCGCGTGGTCGCTGCAGGCCGAGAGTGAATTTGACCTGTTCCGCTTCAGCGACGCCCCCATCTTTGAGTGCCTGAACTTCAACCGCACCTACACCGAAGGACGCACCAAGTAATGAAACTCCTCACCCTCCGCCTCGCCCCCGGCCCCGGCAATGAAGTACGTACGACGGCGGTCCGCCAGGACGGCGACATCCTCACCGAAATCCCGGGGTTCGCCGACGTCGGGGCCCTGCTGAAGGACCCCGCCTGGGAAACCACGGCG
>DATIMT010000320.1:0-4972 GCA_035475035.1 Arthrobacter sp. | reverse complement strand
ATCTGCGAGAACAGGAACACTGTGTCTCCGGGCTGCCATCCTGCCGGCAGGCCCGGCGAGTACGAGCCCGCTGCGGTCAGCTCGCCGGCTCCGGTTGCCGATGACCGGACCGACACTGCTGATGTCGTCGGCGGAGGCGTTGTTGATGTGGGCGTCGGAGTCGGAGTCGGAGTTGGCGTTGGCGTCGGGGTAGGCGTCACCGTGGGTGTCGGCGTGGGCGTCGGAGTTGGCGTCACCGTGGGTGTTGGCGTCGGCGTCGGTGTTGGTGTCGGTGGTGGTGCCGTGCGGGTGACGGAGAAATTATCGGTGAACGTCCCGCCCGAGGCGCCGACGAATGACCCGGTCAGCGTGGTGCTGGTTACCGACACTTTCAAGAAGCCATACGTGGGGTTGTTGTTGCTGCCCATGAACTTCTGGAAGTACGGGGCCGTCGTCGTGTTGTTTTCGCTGTTAAGCGACCTGCCGCCCGAACCCACAGTGGCCAGGATCGTCCCGGTACCGGCCGCGAACTGCCCGGTGGGGTTGGTGTCGGCCACGCAGGCCGGGTTAAAACTGCTGACGGGAATCGCTGTGCAGCTGCCCTTGAGCGCGAGCGGATAGCTGCGCGCGTACGCATGGTCGTGTGCCTGAAGGTACAGATCCACCTTCTTGGCAACCAACAGGTTCATCAGGTCAGGGCTGGCCGCGCAGGGGTAGTTGACCATGGACATGCAGTACATATGCATCCCAACGACCACGAACGGGATTCCGGCAGCCCGTGCCGAGTCAATGGCCGATGACACGAATTTGTAGCCCTGGGTGCCGGACTTGTAGGACCAGTCCAGGCTGCTGCCGCTGTAAGTCAGCTTTGGGGATGCCATGATCACCCGGACCAGTGGGCTGGTGGCCGGGTAGTCCGTGTAGAACTGCTGGGCGTAGTTTCCTACCGAGCCCAGCTGGTCCGGCAGGCACGAGGCGAACTTGGACCACACCCCGTCCGGCCCGTCGTCCTCGTGGTTCCCGGACACGAACTCATAGGGCATGGTCCCGGCATGCTGTTTGACGAAGGAACACCAGGAGGATTCCGGAGTGATCTGGGAGTAGGACATGTCGCCGAGGTTGAACATCGCCGCGGCCCCCGCGTTGCGCGCTGCATCAATGACCTTGCCGGTCACCGTGTTGCCGCCGGTGTCACCGGCGAACCCGAGGCTCACCGAGGTAGCGGCAGTAGCCTGGGAATCGCGCGATGTCGCGAGGAAATATACATTGGCAAGAACGAGTCCAGTGCCGAGCAAAACGGCCAACACTCTTCGCAGTGGGTGGCGCAGGCGCCTTCGGGCGTTCACTTGCAGCTCCATTCGGTTGCACGGCGCAGACCGTTGTCAGCCGCGGAGAACCCTATGACATCGGTGGTCCCGCCCTGGCGGGACACCGAACTCGCCGAACCAGACACGCCGGTGAAGTGGGCATCAGAGCCCGGCGGCAGGATCCGTGCGCTCTTGCCGATCCACATCACCGCCTGGGGCCGCGAACCCCGGAAGGATGGCGTGCTGCCAGCTCCTACCGCGACCCCCGCAATGCCTGAGGCAGCACTGGAAGACGGGCCGGCAGCCGCTGAACCCACATCGTTGATGGCGGATGCGGCCCAAGAGACCGCATGGGTTCCCTCACCCACGGCGCTCTGTCCGAGCGCTTGCCCGGCGGAATCGATCGCCAGGACCACACCGCCCCGCCCGGCGAGGGTGGGCAGGGCCTTGGGCGCACCGGCCGGCGCCCAAAGGACCGGGGTGGCGTCGTCGCCGAGGGCCACTCCCCCGACCGTGCCGTCCGGGCCGACCGCGAATGCATGGCCGCCCCGCGCTCCTGCGGGCAGCGCGAGCTCGCGCGGCGCCGCGGTCACGGCGTCCCATGCAGCGGGTCGCTCGTCGTCGTCGGCACCCGGACCGTCGGAATGCTCTTCGTCGCCGATCAACGCTCCGACCACGACGCCGCTGTCGGACACCATCGACGGGAGTGCAATGTCACCAGGATTAACCGGCAGTGGGTGGTATTGCCCGTTCTGCCACCACCAGCCAACCAGCACCTGGTTGGTGGAGTCATAGCCCGTTCCCACCACCACTCCGGATGCATTCACCGAAGTGGGAACCGGAGTATCCAACGGGATCGCCAGCGGCGTGGGCTGACCGCCCCGCCAGAGCACCGGCGCGGATCCGCCGGTGGCGGTATCGGCGAGACCCACCACCAGGCCGTTGCTGCTCGCCGCGACCGCATTACTGCCCTGCCCGCCCAGGCCCGGCAGCAGCTTCGCCGAACAATTCGTAGCGGCTGGCAAATCAGCTCCCGCGGCTGTCGCTGCAACGGGCAGCATCACCATTCCACCCTCAAGCGCAAGCAGGACCGCCGTCAGCAGCGCCCCGGGCCTTATATCCCGTGACCCGCCGAACCAGGACCCCCTGCGGCCGCTGTCTGGTACTCCCTTGTTGGAAAAGCCATGATCTGTCAATGTTGCTCCCCGGAGTTGAAACCCCATGCCCCAGCACCATCTGCAGCGCGTACACCTTTGCATGGCCGCACCGTCTTTCGAGCCTAGATTGGGTCCGAACCGCAGTCACGAGTAACAAGTACTCGCTTTTGCAACACCAGAAACACTTGCTTCACGTTTTGCAAACGGCGACGGCGGCACCCACCCCGGGTGCCGCCGTCGTACGTCCTGTCAGGAAGCCCTATTTAAGCTTCGGTACCAGCACGGGCGTGTTCTTCTTGTACTCCTCGTAGTCCGCCTGGCCGCCCCACTTCTTGTCGGCCTTCTTCTCCAGGGGCGGCACGCCGCTGCCCTTGATCAGCAGCAGGGCCACGAACACCGGGGAAATCAGGGCTGCCCACTGCCAGCCCTGCAGCACGGGCAGGGCGATGATGGCCACACCCACCCACAGGGTGATCTCGCCGAAGTAGTTCGGGTGGCGGGACCTGGACCACAGCCCGGTGCTGATGAAGCGGCCCTTGTTGCCGGAATCGCCCTTGAAGCGGTTCTTCTGGACGTCCGCAACGGTCTCGATGGTGATGCCCACCGCCCAAACCAGCAGGCCCACCCAGAAGAACCCGTCCAGGCCCACCTTCCTGTCGGAGGTAATGGCCACCCATGCCAGCGCCGCCGTGAGCACCACCCACAGGCCCTGGATGGTCCACGTGTTCAGGAAGCGGAAGAAGTCCGGCTTGAGCTCATCGAAGCGGTCGTCCTTGCCGTGCTTGCTGATCCGCAGGAACAGGAAGCTGCCAAGCCGCGCGGCCCACAGGACCACCATGGCCGCCAGCAGCATCCCGCGGGCATCCACGCCCGGAGAGGCCAGCACCAGGAACACGGTGATGGAGATGTAGGTCAGGGCGCCCGTAAGGTCGTAGAACTTCTCCGTCTGCGCCTTGTAGGACGGGATGAACACCAGCCACTGGATCACGAATGCGATGGCAACCCCCAGTGCGAACACCGGGAACCCGCCGACGCTGGACCCGCCCTGGCTGCCGGCGAGGGCGATGAGTACCGCCACCACTACGGCAATGACGGTGCTGATGAGCGCCTTGCGGCTCTTTTCGTTCACGGACAGATTCCTTTCCCCGGGCCCGCCGCGTGCTGCTGCACGGGCGGTGCCATCGCTCCTCCGGGCATCTTTACATTTCAACAACGCGGGGCGTCGTCCACTTAGTCTTCGGAGCGGCCAGGGGTTTGTATGGGTGGCAGGCCACTTTCGCCAGTCCAGACGGCGCGGTCCTGTTCTACGTCATCTTCGTGGCCGGCATGGTCCATTACGGCGTCCGGCCCAACCGCCCCGACGTGACGGTGCGTCAGCGGGTCGCCGGGGCCGCACTGTTCGGGTTCTTCACCTACGCAACCTGGGCGCTGACCGGGTTCGCCGTGCTGAAGGACTTTACGGCCCTGATGGCGGTGACGGACATCCTCTGGGGTTCCGCGGCCTGCAGCCTGGTCACCTGGGTGACGGCAACGGTCCTGGGCGGCCGATTAGCGAAGCGCGCCGCCTGAAGTGTGCGCAGCGGCACATCCGCGTCACGCGGGGCACGCTTCAAAGGCACCAGTGGTGACGAAACCCCCGGAAACTCCGGGCTCGCCGTCGGCCGGGCGCGCGAAAACGTGCCGGGCGTGACGCGGGCCGGCACAGGCTGGCCCACTTTTCGCAGCCAAACCGCGGACATCCGCCGGAGCGGCCGCCGTTTCCCCCTTAAAACTGGGCCAGTGTGACGCCGGGCCGGGACAGGGAACTACCCGAACAGTGCCGCCACCTGGGTCAGCGTCTGGAATACCCCGTAGGCAAGGGGAATTCCCACTAAAACCCAGGCCAGGGCCAGCCTGCCCGTGGACTTCTTGACTGTCTCGTGCCCGCCGGGGGTGTGTGCAGTGCTGCTCATCTCAGGCTCCCATGGAAGTTTCGTGCCGCTCGGGACGGGGTTCGTGGAATCTATCGTCAACGGGTTTGACCAGCAGGTTGGCTACGAAGCCGACCACCAGCAGCGCCACCATGGTCAGCAGGGCCGGCTGGTAGGACGCCCCGGTCAACTGGCCGGGTTTCCCCTGCGCGTCCAGGATGCCATTAACGATCAGGGGGCCAGCCACGCCCGCCGCCGACCAGGCTGTGAGCAGCCGGCCGTGGATGGCGCCCACCTGGAACGTCCCGAAAAGGTCCCGCAGGTACGCCGGGACGGTGGCAAACCCGCCGCCGTAGAACGAGATGATGATGAAGGCCAGCACCACGTAAAGGGCAGTGGCGGTGGAACCGGCAAACGCCAGCACCGTGTACAGCACCGCGCCGACGCCCAGGTACATCATGTAAATGCGCTTGCGCCCGGTGACGTCGGAGGTGGCGGACCAGGCGAAGCGGCCGGACATGTTGCCGATGGACAGCAACCCCACGAAACCCGCGGCGACGCCGGCACTGACCAGCGACTTGCCGTCGGACTGCCGGAAGAAGTCCTGGATCATGGGTGC
>DATIMT010000319.1:0-6321 GCA_035475035.1 Arthrobacter sp. | reverse complement strand
GCAGTGTGGATTATTCGGGTACCCACAAGTAACACCGCACCTGGAAGCCCGGGAAAGACGAGTATCCCCTACTGGCGACTGTCCCAGGCCGCGCCCCTAGCCTGAAATCTCAAGCAAGCTGACCGTGCTGCTGGGGCATACCGTGCCACCCGCTGGCCTTTCCCACCATGGTCCGTTTCACACATATATGGGGAGACAACATGAAACGCACCTTAGCCACTCTGGGGGTGGTGGGGCTCGGGCTGATCAGCCTCACAGCGCCCGCCATGGCCGCCTCCGACCGCGTGGTGGTCTGCCACTGGGATGGAAGCGCCCTGACACCGCTGGAGTTCGATCTCAACGGTATAGGTGGACACGCCCAGCATACCGAGGACATCATTCCTCCGACGCCCAAACTGCCGGTGGGGATGAACTGGAACAACGCGGGAAAGATCCAATACGTCGCGTACTGCGCGCCGCTGCCGCCGGGTGAAGTGATCGACCCGGTGGTGACGCCTCCAGTAGTAGTGCAGCCGCCCGTCGTCGTCGATCCCGTGGTGACGCCCCCTGCCGAGCAGCCACCCGTCGTGGTCGATCAGCCCGTGGTCAACCCGCCCGTCGTCGTCGACCAGCCCGTGGTGAACCCGCCCGCCGTCGTAGCCGACCAGCCCGTGGTGAACCCGCCCGCCGTCGTCGCCGACCAGCCCGTGGTGAACCCGCCCGCCGCCGTCGTCGAACCGCCGGCGGAAACTCCGTCGGTAAAGACCCCGGCCGCGGTGGCCCCGGCTGCTGCCCCTGCCAAGCAGGTTGCGGCAGCAGCACCGGTCAGCGTGGGGACCAACCAGGGCTTCAACGCGCAAACGGCGGTGAGCGCCCCGAACGCCTCCCCGGGCTGGCTTGCAGGCGTGGGCGCACTGGCGGCCGCGGGAGCAGCGGTGGCAGTACGGCGCCGGTCGCGGACGCCGCATACCGCCCGCTAGCCCGCAATCCGCCACGACCCGTGGCCCCCTGACAAGGAAGGCGTCCTGCCAGTGCCCGGCAGGGCGCCTTCCTTCCACCCCCAACCCACGAGGAGTGCCATGCGGCGGGAGCGAAGCCGGCACGCTGCCAGCAAGAAGCAGATTTGGCGGCGCAGCTGGGGCCGATGGAACAGGGGCGACCTGGCCATCCTGTTCTGTGGTGTCCTCGCCTTCCTGTCATTCACCCTGGGCGCTCCCTTGTTTCACGCGGCACCACCGACGGCAATGGCCCAGGCCCCTGCATCCGCTGCCCTGGCTCCAGGCGGCTTAGCTTCCGCCGGATCCGCGCGGATCGCGGAAACCGGCGTACCGCAGTCTGCGCCGACCCGGGACGCCGCGGCCGCACAGGATCAAACCGCGGCAACGCAGGCTCCTGGCGGGACAGCCGCGGTGGCAGCAGGGCCGGAACTGCCGGCTGCTGCACACCCTGTCCGCATCCGCTACCCATCCGCTGCCTTCGATGTTGCCGTCCATCCGCTGGACCTGGACGGCGAAGCCCAAGCCAGCCGGACCATCGAGCCGCCCGCCACCAAGGACGGATACTGGCTGACGCCGTTCGGGGTTCCGGGCAAGGGCTCCGGCAACACCACCTACGTGATTGGCCACAGCTGGGAAGGCGCAGACGCACCCTTCAACCACCTCAGTTCATCGGCAGCCGTCGGTGACCGGCTGGAGGTGGAAACGTCGGCCGGAACCATCAGCTACCGGGTGGACAGCATCACCACGTACCTGAAGTCCAGCCTCAAAGACAGTCCTGTCTGGGACATGGTGCCCAACCGGCTGGTCCTCATCAGCTGCTATACCGAGGACCCCTGGGGCAAGAACGTTGTGGTCACCGCATACCCCACGTTTTCCTAGCATCTCTCCCCGGCGCTCCCGGAGATGACGGGCCCAAAGCACCTGTTGACACCGACCGCCCGGGCGGACAATTGGCACCATGACAGGGGAACACGTTGACGGCACCCCGCTGCTGGTAGGAATCATGCCCAAACAGCACCCGGAGGTTTTGCAGGCCGCGGCCACCCTGGCGGCCCGGTTGTCCGTGCCATTGATCTGCGCGTATGTGGACGAAGCCAGTTACCTGGTGGAATGGGATCCGGCCCGCTCCGCCCACCGGCCGGCCCGGCACCCGGACGCAGATGACGACATGACGGCGCTGACAAGGGAGTTGAAAGCCCAGGTCCAGGCCGCCGTGGACAAGCTGCCGTCCGACGGCGGTCCCCTCCAGTGGTCCTTCCGCACCCTTGCCGGCGATCCTGCCCGCGCCCTGGGGCAGCTGGCAGCCGAGGTGGACGCTCCAATGATCATTGTGGGCACCTCGGAACGGGGATTCACGCACCGGCTCTCGGAGGCACTCAACGGATCGGTTGGCGCATGGCTGAGCCACCACCAAAGCCGTCCGGTGCTCGTGGTTCCCTATCGGATGCCCGCCCATGAGGACAGGCCCTGAGCGGCGGACATGGTGGCCGATACCCGTGCTGAAAGTGCGCCTTAAAGTAAAGCGAAAGTAGTTATTCGTGAGGCTGGCGCACAGCCGGTACCAGCAAGTAAGCTAAATAAAGCGAGACCGATCCACGGAAGTGGAAGCCGGAATTGCCCAAAAGCTGCTCCGGAGTGCGTATCCCCCAATAACGCACTCCGGAGCTTTTTTGTGCCCTTATCGCTATCGACGAACTTCCGGGCCCCTGCTCCACGTTTTATTTCCATACCCCCTGGGGGTACTTGCGGATATACCCCGCCAGGGTATATGTTGGCGGCATGGACGCTATTGAAGAAGCCGTCGCGGCCGCGCCAACTGAACCGCCGGAAATGCAGGCGGAGCCTGCATCCCAGCACGGTTACACGGGAAACAAGGACGCGTACCTCCGCCGACTGAAGCGCATTGAGGGACAGGTGCGGGGCATTGCCCGGATGGTGGATGAGGACAAGTACTGCATCGACATCCTCACCCAGGTTGCCGCCGTTACCAAGGCCCTCCACGCAGTCAGCCTGGGGCTGGTCGAGGAACACATCGGCCACTGTGTGGTGGGTGCAGCCTCCGAACCGGACCCGGAAGCACGCGCTGAAGCCATTGATGCCAAAGTCAAGGAAGCCACCGACGCCATCGGCCGACTGCTGCGCTGACACCACCCCATACCCAAACGGCCACCGCCGCCCCCACCAAAGGAGCAAGCCATGAGCACCATCTCCCCCACCACCACAACCATCAGCGTCTCCGGCATGACCTGCGGGCACTGCGTGTCGGCCGTCAGCGAAGAACTCGAGGCCATCGAAGGCGTCGAAGCGGTCAATGTAGACCTGGCCGCCGGCGGCATTTCCACCGTGACCATCACCTCGACCAAGGAACTCTCTGCCTCAGAGATGGGAGAAGCCGTCGCGGAGGCGGGCTACCTGATGGTCGCCAACGAGGCCTAACAAACCCTTCAACACCGGAAAGCTGACATGAGCCACCAGGAACTGCTGCACCCGCCGGGTACCCGCATCGTCGAACTGGACATCGAGGGCATGACTTGCGCGTCCTGCGTCAACCGGGTGGAAAAGAAGCTCGGCAAGCTCGCGGGCGTGGCAGCAACAGTCAATCTGCCACTGGAATCGGCCTACGTCACGGTCCCGGAAGGCATCACTGACGAGCAACTTACGTCAACAGTGGAGGCAGCCGGATACAAGGCCACGGTCCATCGGCAGCGCACCACTGCTTCGGATGCACAGCCCGCGGATCAGGCTGCTGCGATCCCCGCATCCCGGCTCCGCCCGCGCCTCATCCTTGCTGCGGTCCTGACCGTCCCGGTGTTCCTGATCAGCATGGTCCCCGCGTTCCAGTTCCCCAACTGGGGCTGGGCGGCTGCCGTCCTGGCGCTGCCGGTAGTCACGTGGGCGGCGTGGCCGTTCCACCGCGCGGCGGCAATTAATGCCCGGCACCTGGCCTCCACCATGGACACCCTGGTGTCGCTCGGGGTGTCCGCAGCGTACCTGTTCTCGGCCTGGCAACTGCTGGCGGACCCGCGCCTGACGGAGCACCCGGGCATGGAGGGCATGTCCGGCGGCCTGTACTTCGAGGTGGCCTCCGTGGTCACCACCTTCCTGCTCCTCGGCCGGTACCTGGAGGCCAACGCCAAGCAAAAGGCCGGCGACGCCCTCCAGGCGCTGCTGAATTTGGGCGCCAAGGATGCCACCATCCTGCGCGGCGGCGTGGAAGTAAAGATCCCTGCCGACCGTCTGCAGGTAGGCGACGTCCTGGTGGTCCGCCCGGGCGAGAAGATCGCCACCGACGGCGTGGTGGTGGACGGCGCCTCCGCCGTCGACGCCTCGCTGGTCACGGGTGAATCGGTGCCTGTGGACGTGAGGCCCGACAGCCACGTCACCGGTGCCACCATCAACACCTCCGGCCGTCTGCTGGTCAGGGCCACCAGGGTTGGCTCGGAAACAACGCTGGCGCAAATGGCGCGCCTGGTATCGCAGGCACAGAGCGGCAAGGCCCCCATCGCACGGCTCGCCGACCGCATCAGTGCCGTCTTCGTCCCCGTTGTCCTGGCCATTGCCGTCCTGACGTTCGTCCTCTGGCTCCTCCTTGCCGGACCGGGCGCGGACGGCGGGCACCTGCGGCAGGCCTTCACGGCCGCCGTCGCGGTGCTGGTGATTGCCTGCCCCTGCGCCCTGGGCCTGGCCACCCCGGTTGGCCTGCTGACCGGTACCGGCCGCGGAGCCCAGCTGGGCATCCTGATCAAGGGCCCCCAGGTCCTGGAGGACACCCGAGCCGTGGACACCATCCTGCTGGACAAGACCGGGACGGTCACCACCGGCGTCCTGGCCGTCGACGCCACGGCAGCGTTCGCCGGTTTCCAGGCTCAGGACGTCCTCCGGCTCGCCGGAGCACTTGAGGCCGCCAGTGAGCATCCGGTGGCCCGCGCCATCGCGGCGGCAGCAACGTCAGCCTCCCGTCCGGCACAGGCAGCGGACGACGCCGGCACCTTGCCTCCGGTGATCGGGTTCAGTTCCGCCGCGGGCGGCGGAGTGTCGGGAACCATTGAGGGCATGCAGGTGATGGCTGGGCGGAGCGGCTGGCTGGCGCAGAACGGGATTGAGCTGAACGGCGGCCAACAGGCGCAGCTTGCGGCTGCTGAGGAAGGCGGCGCCACGGCGATCTGCGTCGCGGTGGATGGGACGCCAGCCGGGATCATCAGCCTGAGGGACACCGTCAAGGAAGGGTCAGCGGCCGCCATCGCCCGGCTGAAGGTGCTGGGCCTGCGGCCCATCCTGTTGACCGGGGACAACGCCGCTGTGGCCGCACGGGTCGCTGCCGCCGTCGGCATCGCTCCGGACGACGTCTACGCCGGCGTCCTGCCGGAGGGCAAGGTGGAGGCCGTGCGGAAGCTGCAGGCCGGCGGTGGCACGGTGGCCATGGCCGGCGACGGCGTCAATGATGCCGCGGCCCTGGCCCAGGCCGACCTCGGTATTGCCATGGGGTCCGGGACGGACGTCGCCATCGAAGCCGCGGACCTGACAGTCATGGGCAGCGACCTGGCCCAGGTGGCCCAGGCCATTGAACTGTCCCGGAAGACCCTGGGCACCATAAAGACCAACCTGTTCTGGGCGTTCTTCTATAACGCGGTGGGGATCCCGGTGGCCGCCCTGGGACTGCTCAATCCGATGATCGCCGGTGCGGCCATGGCGGCCAGCTCAGTCCTGGTCGTTGCCAACTCGCTGCGCCTGCGCAGCTTCGGCAAGCCCCGGCGCTGAGCCTTAGGCAGTTCCATATCGCACGGCGGCGCGCGACCTGGCCTTGGCCGCCTCGGCGTCCCGGTCCTTGGGCGGCGCCTGCGTCACCAGGGATTCCAGCAGGTGCTCAGTGATGTGGGCAATCTCGTGCACCGCGTCGTCGAAGGCCTCCTGGTTGGCCTTGGACGGCTTGGTGCTGCCGCTGATCTTGCGGACATACTGTAACGCGGCCGCGTGGACTTCCTCGGACGTGGCGTGGGGCTCGAAGTTGTGGAGGGTTCGGATATTCCGGCACATAACGCCATGCTAGGCTCTTCCAACGCCTGGGATCGAGCCCTTTTTCACGGTTCACCTGCGGCGTCCATGGGGAGCCCGGCATGGGCAGGGCTGCCCATCGACACTGTTTTGGGGCCGGGATAGGTTTTAGGCAATGGATCTTCCGGATGAGCCGGGGGGCCGCTGGGGATGCCGACCTGGTTCGGATCCACGATCTAACAAGGAGAAACTGATGGCTATTTGGGGTGCAGACGTTGAGCAGCTTCGCCAGCTCGGCAGCAAGCTTCAGGCAGGCGCGTCCGAGATCGAGACGCAGAAGTCCACTCTCACC
>DATIMT010000318.1:0-6347 GCA_035475035.1 Arthrobacter sp. | reverse complement strand
CGCCAGCGTGGCGGCAGTACTGGGTCTCCTGGATGAGTCAGCCGGACTTGCCCAGGCGTGCAGGCTGGCAGACCAGGGGCAGCTGGACGCCGACGCGCTGCGGAAGGTGGCCGCGACGGTTGCCACCACAGCCGGTACATTCCAGGTCCTGACCGGCATCACCCGGGCGGATCGCTGGACCGAGCTCCGCGCCCCTGCCCTGGCACTGGTCCTGGAACGCGCGCGGCACATTGCGGATGTGGTGGTAGTGGACACCGCCTTCTGCCTTGAAGCGGATGAAGAACTGAGCTTCGATACCGTGGCGCCACGGCGGAACGCGGCGACACTGCGTCCGTTGGAATTGGCTGACACGGTCTATGCCGTGGGTGCTGCTGATCCCGTGGGTGTGCCGCGGCTGGTGCGTGCACTTGCCGAGCTGGAAGACGCGGTTCCGCAGGCGTCGCCCATTGTCGTCATGAACAAGGTGCGATCCTCATCGGTGGGGAGGGCTCCGGAGCGCCAGCTGCGGGATGCCTGGGAAAGGTACGGCCCCGCACCCGGGCTCAAGGCGTTCCTGCCCCATGACCCCGGAGCCGCCGATGCCGCACTGCTGGCCGGTTCGCTGCTGCTTGAAGCGTCCCCGGACTCGGCCCTTCGGCGCGCCATCCGGGAGCTGGTTTGTGCACCCGCCCAGCGAAAGCCTAAATCATCTGTATTTTCTTCCACACCGCGGCGAAGGGCAAAGGACTAGGCTCGCCATAAGAGCTGCAAAGGTGCGGCGAATATCTCTGATGGAGGCGTTGTCGATGTCGTCTGGATCCAGTGTGGAGGACCAGCCCCTCTCCATTGAAGGCCTTGAGGGCTTCATGGGGGACTACTACCAGCACCTGGCTGAGGAGGATGCCCGAAGCTACCCCCGGGATGTCCTGGAGGCCCGCGCCGAAGAACACCGCCGCGTAGCCTCCGTACGGCAGCCTGGACAGGCAAAGATCTCAATCATCGACGAAGAGGACAGCAGCGTCATCTTCATCGTTACCGACGACATGCCGTTCCTTGTCGACTCAGTGAACGCCGAACTCGTCCGGCAGCACGCAGCCATCAGGCTCGTGGTCCACCCGCTGTTCGTGGCCACCAGGAACCGCGGGAGCGGGGAACTGGTCAAGGTCAACAGGGTTCCGGCGCACCTGGGCATATCAAGCGGGGATACCGCAGCCATGCCCAACCTTTCCCACCTCATTGCTCAGGGCGAAGACGCCTCGTACATGGAGTCTTGGATCGCCGTCGAAATCCACCGCGTGTCCGATGACGCCAAGGAGTCACTGCTCGCGGGCCTGACCCGCGTGCTCAAAGACGTCCGGGCGGCCGTTGAGGACTGGCCCAGGATGCGGCAAAAAGCACTGGAGATCGCCGAAAGCCTTGACCGGGTGGCCAATCCTGCACAGATTGCCGAACTGCGGCAGGCAAAGGACCTGCTGCGGTGGCTCGACGATGGGAACTTCACGTTCCTGGGCTACCGGGAATACGACCTGCTCAATGTTGACGGGGAAGATGTCCTCGAACTGCGTGAAGACAGCGGCCTGGGGCTGCTGCGCGCCGCGGCCGACTCCCCGCACATCCAGCATCTCACCGACACCGGCCGCAAAAAGGCGCGGGAAAAGCGCGCGCTGGTCATCACGAAAGCCAATTCACGTTCGACGGTCCACCGCTCGGCCTACCTGGACTACATCGGGATTAAGAGCTTCGACGCCGCAGGCAACGTCAACGGGGAGCGCCGCTTCATTGGACTCTTCGCCACCAGCGCCTATGCCGGCTCCGTCCGCGACATTCCCATTGTCCGGGAAAAGGTGGATGCCGTGCTGCAGAATGCAGGCTTCCCTCCGGATTCGCACTCAGGCAAGGACCTTCTGGGAATCCTGGAAACCTACCCCCGCGACGAGCTCTTCCAGATCGAAATCCCCGACCTTGCCGCAACCGCGCTGGGAATCCAGAAACTGCAGGAACGGCGGCGCACCCGCCTGTTCCTGCGGCCGGACATTTACGGCCGGTTCATGTCCGCCGTTGTCTACCTGCCGCGCGACCGGTACACCACAAACGTCAGGCTCCGCATCGAACAGGAGCTGCGGGAAACGTTCCAGGCCGTCTCGATCGACTACGAGGCCCGGATGACGGAATCCGCGCTCGCACGTTTGTTCTTCCGCATCCGGTTGCCCAAGGACGCCGACGTCAGCAACGTCAACAGCGATGAGCTGGAGCTGCGACTGGTCCGGGCTGCGAGGTCGTGGAGTGAAGGCATCGCGGAAGTCCTGCGGGAAGGGCGGGATGCAACCGAGGCCAAGGAACTCGCCGCTATCTGGGCTGAGGCGTTTCCTGCCAGCTACCGGGTGGACTACGAAGTAGAGGACGCGCTTGAGGACATTGCGCGGTTCGAGAAGTATGGGGCCGCCGCCGAGCGGAACACCGGTGCCCAGCAGGACAGGCCGGGCGTTCACGTTTACCTTCCGGAAGGAGCCGGCGCCACCCTGGAGGAGGATGCCCGGGTCAAGCTCTACATGCTGGAGCCCAAGAGCCTGAGCCAGATCCTGCCGTACTTCCATAACCTCGGGCTCGAGGTCCTGGACGAACGCCCGTTTGAAATCGAAACGGCAGACCACCGTGACTTCTTCCTCTACGACCTGGGTTTGAAGTACCCGGCCGGGGTGGACCCGATGTCCACGGGACAGTTTCTCGCCGAATCCTTTGGCGCGGCTGTCACCGGCGCTGCCGAGTCGGACAGCTTTGACCGGCTGGTGTTGAGGGAGGGCCTGCGCTGGCGGCAGATTACAGTGCTGCGCGCCTATGCCCGGTACATGCGCCAGATGGGCAACAGCAGCTCCTTCGGCTTCATGGCGGACACACTCCTTGCCAATCCTGACGTGACGAGGGGGCTGACAGCACTCTTTGCCGCCCGCTTTGATCCGGCACTGAGCGGGGAAGGACGGGCTGAAGCCCAGGCGTCCGTGCGGCAGGAACTGGCAGCGTCCATCGAAAAGGTGGCAACGCTTGATGCCGACCGCGTGCTGCGCACCTTCGTCAACCTCATTGAGGCCACGCTTCGCACCAACTTCTACCAGGACAAGCCGCACCTGAGCTTCAAACTGGACCCGGCCCAGATCGAAGGCCTGCCGTTCCCGCGGCCCATGTTCGAGATCTGGGTCTACTCTCCCCGGGTGGAAGGTGTGCACCTTCGGTTCGGGAAGGTGGCCCGCGGCGGGCTTCGCTGGTCTGACCGGCGGGAGGATTTCCGGACAGAGGTCCTGGGCCTGGTGAAGGCGCAAACGGTCAAGAACGCCGTCATCGTGCCCACCGGCGCGAAGGGCGGCTTCTTCGCCAAGCAGCTTCCCGATCCCTCCGTCGACCGTGCGGCCTGGATGGCCGAAGGCGTCGAGAGCTACAAGACATTCATCCGGGGGCTGCTGGATCTTACTGACAACCTCCTCACTGAAGGCGACGGCGAGCGTCTCGTGCCGCCGTCGAACGTTGTCAGGCGTGACGACGACGACTCCTACCTTGTGGTCGCGGCGGACAAGGGAACAGCTACTTTCTCGGACATCGCCAACGGCCTCTCCGCGGAGTACGGCTTCTGGCTGGGTGATGCATTCGCTTCCGGCGGTTCCGTCGGTTACGACCACAAAGCCATGGGCATCACGGCGCGGGGTGCCTGGGAATCAGTGAAGCGGCACTTCAGCGAGCTGGACCTGGATACGCAGACCGAGCCCTTTACGGTGGTGGGCGTCGGGGACATGTCCGGCGACGTGTTCGGCAACGGCATGCTCCTGTCGCGGCACATCCGCCTGCTCGCTGCCTTCGACCACCGGCACATCTTCCTGGACCCCAACCCCGACGAGGAATCCTCGTTTGCGGAGCGGCAGCGGCTGTTCGACCTGCCCAGGTCCTCATGGGACGACTACAACAAGTCGCTAATCAGCGAAGGTGGCGGGGTCTTCGCCCGGCAGGCCAAGTCCATCCCCGTGTCCGCCCAGGTGCGGGCTGCCCTGGGGCTCCCGGCAGACACCACCGAACTCAGCCCTCCCGAGCTCCTGCGGGCCATCCTGCTCGCACCTGCCGATCTTCTCTACAACGGCGGGATCGGGACCTACGTCAAGGCAAGCTCGGAATCGAACGCGTCCGTGGGGGACAAAGCCAACGATGCCATCCGCGTCAACGGCCGGGACCTGCGCGTCAAGGTGGTGGGTGAAGGCGGAAACCTGGGCATGACCCAGCGCGGCCGCATCGAGGCAGCTCTGCAGGGCGTCATTCTCAACACGGATGCGATCGACAACTCCGCCGGGGTGGACTGCTCCGACCACGAGGTGAACATCAAGATCTTCGTGGACCGAATGGTCGCCGCGGGCAAGCTTCCCGCCGGCGAACGGGCTGACTTCCTCGCCGCCATGACTGATGAGGTGGGCCGGCTGGTCCTCGATGACAACATCGACCAGAACATCCTGCTTTTGAACGACCGGACCCGGGTGGCGGAATGGAGCCCGAGCTACGAACGGCTCATGGACTGGCTGGAGAAGAGCGCCGATTTGAACCGGGACCTGGAGGCGCTGCCCAGCACCACAACGCTGCGGGACCGCCTGCAGCAGGGGCAGGGGCTGACCTCTCCGGAGCTGTCGGTGCTGGCCGCCTACGCCAAGATCGAGCTGGCGACGGCGCTGCGGGACAGCGACCTTGCCGAGGACCCCTGGTTCCGGCAGACACTGCGTTCCTACTTCCCCCATCAGCTGCGCGAACGGTTTGACGCGGAGCTGGACACGCACCCCCTGCGCCGGGAGATCATCGCCACGGTGGTGGCGAACGACATGATCAACCTTGGCGGAATCACGTTCGCGTTCCGCGTCATGGAGGAAACGTCGGCCAGCGAAGTGGCCGTCGCCAAGGCGTTCGTAGCGCTGCGCGAGGTGTACGAACTGGATGCGATGGTAGCGGAGCTGAACAGCCTGCCGGCCTCGTTCCCCACGGAGCACTGGAGCACCGTCCACCTGGACATCCGCCGTCTTTTGGACCGGGCAGTCCGATGGCTGCTGGGCCAGGAGAGCGTTTCACGCCCCATCGCCGAGGTGGTGGCCGAGTTCAAGCCGCTCATGGATCCCATGCGTGCCCGGCTGCTGGACTACCTGCGCGGCGATGACCGCGAACGGGTGGCGGAGTGGCTGGCGAAGGGCCGTGAGTGGGAACTCCCCGAAGGCCTTGCCCTGCGCTGGGCCGAGCTGTTCGAGAGCTTCGTGCTGCTGGACGTCGCAAAGATCGCCCGGTCGCGGAAAGACCCGGTCGAAGAGATCGCGGCCGTGTACTACACGGTGTTCAACCGCTTCCATGCGGACTCGCTGCTGGAACGGATCAGCAGCCTGCCCCGGCAGGACCGGTGGCAGGCATTGGCACGGGCCGCCTTGCGTGATGATCTCTACTCAACCGTGTCGGACATGACGACGGCGGTGCTGGACGCCACGTCCGCCAACGACTCACCCGATGCGCGGCTCAAGGACTGGGAGGCACAGAATGCCGAGCAGTTGGGCCGGGCCAAGAGCATGTTCGACGAGGTGAACGCACTGGAGGCCGATGACATGGCTTCACTGTCGGTAGCATTGAGGCTCTTGAGGTCAATCGTCCGACGCTAGCAATCCGGCGTCGCAATTGGAGGTGCAGTGGCAATCTTTACGGACCCCATCAGGGAACATGCTGATTTCGGGCCGGGCGATGCCGAATGGCTGCACCTCCTGGTGGGAGACTGGCAAATGGTCGCGGACCTGGCGTTCGCCGACCTGGCGCTCTGGTTCCCCCACCCGGACCTTGGCTACATCGCGCTGGCACATGTGCGCCCTTCCACCACGCACACGGCGTTCCACAGCGACTTTGTGGGTGAGGGAATCCGTTCCGACCTGCAGCCGCTCGTGGACAAGGCCTGGAACAGCCGCTCCATTGAGCGGTCCAGCGAGACGAACTGGAACAGTGAGATGGCGCTGCGGGTGGAGGCCGTCCCCATGGTCCGCAACGGCCGCACCCTTGCCGTAGTCACCACCCACATGGATCTCTCCAGCTCCCGGATGCCGTCCCGGCTCGAACTCACCTACCGCCAGTGCGCGTACGATCTCCTGCGGATGGGCACACTGGGGTTGTGGCCGGACTTCGCCTCACCTACCGGTTCCCGCCGGGGCGCTCCCCGCGTGGGGGATGGCCTCATCAGGCTGGATGCCGACGGCGTGGTGCAGTACGCGAGTCCCAACGGAGTATCAGCCTTCCGGCGCCTGGGCGACGGTGAATCCCTGGAAGGACGGTCGCTCGCCGAAGTCACTGCGGGCCTGCTCAAGGACCGGCGCCTGGTCGAC
>DATIMT010000317.1:0-3147 GCA_035475035.1 Arthrobacter sp. | reverse complement strand
CCGATCCGGATGCCTTCGGCGCGGCGGACAAGCTCGGCCACGAAGCGTTCGGCGATGGATTCCTCCACCAGCAGCCGGGCGCCGGCCGAGCAGACCTGACCGGAGTGGACGAAGGCGCCGTTGAGGGCATTGTCCACGGCGGCATCGAAGTCAGCGTCGGCGAACACCACATTGGGGTTCTTGCCGCCCAGCTCCAGCGCCACCTTCTTGACAGTGCCGGCGGCGGCTGCGGCGATGCGCTTGCCGGTTTCCAGGCCGCCGGTGAAGGATACGAGGTCGACGGCGGGGTGTTCCGAAAGCGGTGCGCCCGCCTCGGCGCCGGGGCCGGTGACGAGGTTGGCCACCCCGTCCGGCAGGCCGAGGTCCTGCAGCAGCTGCATGGCCAGGATGCTGGTGGATGGAGTGAGCTCTGAGGGCTTGAGGACGAAGGTGCAGCCGGCGGCCAACGCGGGGGCGATCTTCCACGCTGCCTGGAGCAGGGGGTAGTTCCATGGCGTGATCAGGCCGCAGACACCAACAGGTTCGTAGGCGATTCGGCTCACGACGGCGTCGTCCCCGGCGTCCACCATTCGGCCCGCCTGCTGCCCGGCGAGCCTGCCGAAGTACTCGAAGCAGGCGGCGATGTCGTCCATGTCGATGCGGCTTTCGACCATCCGCTTGCCGGTGTCCAGGGACTCGGCCCGGGCGAACTTTTCCCGGCGTTCACGCAGGCCGGCCGCCACCTTCAGGAGGAAGGTCCCGCGCTGGGGTGCGGGGACGGAGGACCAGACGCCGGAGTCAAAGGCGGTGCGGGCTGCTGCGATGGCGCGTTCGGCGTCTTCCCGGCCGGCTTCGGAGACGGTGGCAACGAGTTCGCCATCGGCCGGGTTGCGGATCTCGCGCACGGCGCCGGACGCCGCCGGCTCCCATGCGCCGTTGATGAACAGCGAGGATGCCGTCCCGGTCGTGGTGCTGTGCACGGTTGCCTGTGCTGATGTGGCGTAAGTCATACGAAGGACAGTAATTCACCTTGAACGACTGTTCAATACTTTTCTTGAACGAATGTTCAATGTTACGGGTGGAACTTTCACTGCCCGTTCATCGGCTTTTTAGGACTGGCCAAGCTCCGGGCGTGCGCTGTCCTGGTCATCGACCGGCGCGAACGCGATCTGCTCCGTGCGGGCGATGCTGCGCTGGATGGAGGCCTTGTCCACGCCGAGCAGGGCAGTCAGCCACATGCCGTTCTGGATCACGACGATGTCCGCCGCCCGCTCCCTGCAGGCCGCCCAGGAGAGGACGGGATGCGCGCTGGATACGAGTGCTGCGAGCCCGTCAATGTACCGGTCGAAGGCGGCGGCGTTGATCTGTGCGTAGTCCTCGTCGGCCCTGGCAAGCGCCCAAAGGTGCAGGCGCAGGGACAGGTATCGGGTGGTCAGCAGGTCAGGGCCGGCCACGCGCCGGAGGGCCTTGCGCAGCTGTTCGTCCGGGGTGGAGGAAGGATCGGGGGCTACGAGCAGAAGGTCGTGCTCGTCCACCCGGCGCAGGGCTGCCCGGATCAGGGTGGTCTTGTCGTCGTAGTAGTAGTTCACCAGGCCAAGTGCCACGCCGGCTTCCCGTGCCACGGCCCGCATGCTCACGCCCGAAATGCCGTGCCGGGACAGCAGATCCATCGCCGCATCGAGAATGCGCGACTGCCTGTCCACTTGTTCGCCTGAGTTCACGGCACTGGTCCCCATCTGGCCAGACTATGGCCTAACCGGCCGGGAGTGCACTTTCCGGCCGGTCGCGCGGCCGGCTGGAGATTTTTGTTTGAAGCCGTCCTCGGCAGGGCACCTTGCTTGTGCACCAGGATTTGTTCGTACAGCTTTGGAGATCGATGGAAAGCGCAAGCCTCATGGCCCTGTTATTTGCAGGTGCCGTTGGCAGAGGCTGGAGCGCCCAGCCCAACTCCCCGCAAATCATTGCCAGGCCTTCGCGGACGTCGGCCGCCTGGACGGCGGCGCGGAGCAGGGCCGCCACATTCCTGCACCGGCTGGCGTGGGCGGTGGAGCCGGACCCGCACTGACATAGAGCATGCCTGACACGGAAGAATCCCCACCGGGCGCAGACTAACCAGCGCAGCCCCGGCGGGAATCCATTCGTCGGCAGGCCCCCTACTTCTTGGGCAGGCCCGCCGGGTTCAGTTCGGACTTCTGGATGGCCTCCGAGGAGAGGCCCCAGCGGTCCAGGATCTTGGCGTAGGTGCCGTCCTCAATCAGGTGGTTGAGCGCCGCCTGCGCGGCGACCGCCAGGCCGTTGCCCTTCTTTGTGGTGAAGGCGATCTGCGCCGTCAGCGGCCAGCCGCCGTTCAGCGTGCCCACCTGCTTCGTCTTCCCGTCCTGTGCTGCCTTGTAGGCGGCAGCCGCGTTGGGGCCGAACGTCAGGTCCGCACGGCCTGACTGAAGGGCCAGGCTCGAGGCCGAGTCGTCGTCGTAATACTGGAACTCCACCGGCGCCAGCCCGTTCTTCTTGTTCTCCTCGTCCCAGCGCACCAGGATGGCTTCCTGGTTGGTGCCGGAGCCCACGATGATCTTCTTGCCAGCCACGTCCTTGGCTTCCTTGACCTCCCCGATGCTGGAATCACTCTTGGCGTAGAAGCCCAGGAGGTCGTTGCGGTAGGTGGCGAAATCGAACTTCTCCTTCCGCGCCTCGGTGACGGTCACGTTGGAGAGCACGGCCTCGTACTTGGCCGACTCGACGCCCAGCGGCCAGTCCGCCCAGGCGACGGGCAGTACCTCCACCTGCAGGCCAAGTGCCTCGCCCACTGCGTAGGCGATGTCCACCTCGCTGCCGATCAGGGTCTTGTTGTCCGTGGCGAACAGGCTGAGCGGCGCCGCCCCGCCGGTGGTCACCACGGTGAGCTTTCCGTCGGCCTTGATCGCCTCCGGCACCAGCGCCGCCGCCGCGGAGTCGGTGGAGACCTTGAAGCGGTCCTGCCCAGGGGACAGGTTGAAGGTCTTGCCCGTGGTGTTGGTGGTGGACGACGACGGTGCTGTCGCCGCCGAGGCGCCGGGATCGGAGCAGGCAGCCAGTCCCAGCAGCGCTGAGACGGCAAGGGCGACGACGGCGGCCGGCTTGCGGGTAGTGGCCATGGTTTTGCCTCCTTGGAGGTAGGTGGAATGCAACGGA
>DATIMT010000316.1:0-7871 GCA_035475035.1 Arthrobacter sp. | reverse complement strand
GAATCTGTGGCCTGGAGGGGGCTGCCGGGTATACTCAAGGTTCAGCTACGCTCCCTGCTCAGGTGGCTGGCCGGCGGCGTGCTGACGGCCTGGAAGCCCGTGCAGGAAGCCAGTACCGGCCGGTGAGAATCCGGTTCAGTCGCCCAACGATGCGCGGACGGCCCTTGGAGGAATAATGTCGCACATCCTGTTACTGACCAACAGCACCGGCTCTTCGGTGGACATTCTGCCTGCCCTTGAACTGCTCAACCACAGGGTCCATATCCTTCCGGCTGAGCCCACGGCCCTCCTTGAAACGGACCCCTGCGACATCGTCCTGCTGGACGCCCGCAAGGACCTGGTGGGAGCCCGCTCACTCACGCAGTTACTGAAGGCCACCGGCCTTAGTGCCCCACTGGTCCTGATCCTGACCGAAGGCGGCATGGCCGCGGTGTCCTCTGCGTGGGCTGTTGACGACATCGTCCTCGATTCCGCCGGCCCCGCCGAAGTGGAGGCCCGGATCCGGCTGTCCATCGCCCGGGCGGTTCCTGAGCAGGACGACGCGCCCAGCGAGATCCGTGCGGCCGGCGTCATTATCGACGAAGCCAGCTACACGGCGCGGGTCAACGGTGCACCGTTGAACCTGACCTTCAAGGAGTTCGAGCTCCTGAAATACCTGGCGCAGCACCCCGGCCGCGTATTCACCCGCCAGCAGTTGCTCACCGAAGTATGGGGCTACGACTACTACGGTGGCACCCGCACCGTGGATGTCCATGTCCGGCGCCTGCGGGCCAAGCTCGGCGCGGACCACGAGAACCTGATCAGCACGGTCAGGAACGTCGGCTACCGCCTCACCCTGGTCCGGCAGCAGGAAGACGAACTTACCGAGGCCTAAGCCCCGGTCCGCCATCGGCGTATAGCCTTGGCTCATGACTCCAGCGCACCCGCAGAAGTGGCCCGTCCATGTCGTCCGGGGCGGTGTTGACCAGCAGCTCCTGAAAGACTGCCGCGATCTCCTGGCCGCGGCCGAGGAATCCGACGGGAACCCGTCCATTTCCGAGCAGACCCTGGTGACCATGCGTGCCGGGGATTCCGCGGAGCACACGCTGCTGACGTTGGCCCTCTATGCACCCGATGAGGACTCCGATCCGGCGACCGGGCAGGACCTGGCGGGGTTCGCCGTCGTGGTTGGGGAACCGGACGGCCACGGCATCCTGGAAATTGCCGTCCACCCCTCGTACCGGAACCAGGGAGTGGCCGACCGGTTGGTGGGCGCGCTGAGGGAAGTCCGCGGCTTTGATGGGCTGAACGCCTGGTCCCACGGCAACCATGAGGCAGCTGCCGACCTTGCCGCACGCTACGGGTATGCGCCGGTACGGGAGCTATGGAAGATGCGGATGACCACGGCGGGCGCGGACCTGCCCGACGCCGGCCTCCCGGGCGGGGTGACCATCCGCACCTTCGTGCCGGGCAAGGACGAGGATGCCTGGCTGGCGGCCAACAGGGCAGCTTTCGCGCATCATCCGGAACAGGGAAACCTCACCCGGGCAGACCTTGAGGCGCGCATGGCGGAGGACTGGTTCGATCCGGCCGGGTTCTTCCTGGCTGAGGACCGGGACGGCCGACTGCTGGGCTACCACTGGACCAAGGTCCACCCCCGGCACGGTTCCCACCCGGCCATCGGCGAGGTGTATGTGGTGGGCGTCGCACCGGAGGCCCAGGGCATGGGCCTGGGCAAGGCACTGACCATCGCCGGCATCAAGCACCTCCGCGACACTGGGTTGAACGGGGTCATGCTTTATGTGGACGCCGACAATACCGCGGCCGTCGCCCTGTACCGGCGGCTTGGCTTCACTCGCTGGGATATGGACGTCATGTACGGCCCGGCGGCAGGCTAAACAGGGCAGCCGGCGAACCTCCGTGGCACGTAAAACAAGGGCCGTGGCGTGGGTGAATGCTTGTAAGGTTGAAAGGGAACCGCGCGGGGCGGAAGCGCCGGCACCAAGCGCCAGCTAAAGGAGAAGCCATGAACCCGGAACCTTCCGGAACAGCTACGTCCCAGGATGTTGCGGTGCCCGTCAGGGCGCGCTTCGGCTCCTCTGAGGTACCGGCGTCCAGGGCCACCCAGGACCGCATCGACATCCCCGAATTCGCGCCGAACCTGCAGCCGGACGGCGACATCCGGCCGGACCGGTTCCTGGACCGCGAACTCAGCTGGCTCGCCTTCAACTCCCGGGTACTGGAACTTGCCGAGGACCCCACCCTGCACCTGCTCGAACGCGTGGGTTTCCTCTCCATCTTCGCCTCCAACCTGGACGAGTTCTTCATGGTCCGCGTGGCCGGCCTGAAGCGCCGCATCGCCACCGGACTCGCCGTCCCCTCCCCTGCCGGCCTGAGCCCTGTTGAGGTGCTGGAGCGGATCAGCGAGGAAGCCCACCGGCTCCAGGAACGGCACGCCGAGGTCTACGCCGACCAGATCCGCCCGGCCCTGGCCTACGAGCACATCCACCTCATGCACTGGGACGAACTGGACGACACCGCCAAGCAGCAGCTCAGCGTGATGTTCGCGGAAAAAGTCTTTCCAATCCTGACCCCCCTGGCCGTTGACCCTGCCCATCCCTTCCCCTACATCTCGGGCCTGTCGCTGAACCTCGCCGTGGTGGTCCGGAACCCCGTCAGCGACAAGGAACTCTTCGCCCGCGTCAAGGTCCCGGACCAGCTGCCCCGCCTGATCTCCATTGACGGTCCCCGCGCCGGCGCGGTACCCGGCCGGGTGGCCCGGTTCATTGCGCTTGAGGAAGTCATCGCCGTCCACCTGGACAAGCTGTTCGCGGGCATGGAGGTCCTGGAGCACCACACCTTCCGCGTCACCCGCAACGAGGACGTGGAGGTGGAAGAGGACGACGCCGAGAACCTCCTGCAGGCCCTGGAGAAGGAACTCCTGCGCCGCCGCTTCGGGCCGCCGGTCCGTCTTGAGGTCACCCATGACATCAACCCCAACATCCGCGCGCTCCTGATCCGCGAGCTGGGTGTGGAGGAATCCGAGGTGTACTCGGTGCCGGCGCCGCTGGACCTCCGGGGCCTGTCCGTCATCGCCGCCATCGACCGGGCGGACCTGCACTACCCCAAGCATGTCCCGCATACCTCGCGGTACCTGAACGAGTCCGAAACCTCCAAGGCGGCGAACGTTTTCGCCGCCATGCGCCGCCGCGACATCCTGCTGCACCACCCGTACGACTCGTTCTCCACGTCCGTGCAGGCGTTCCTGGAACAGGCCGCGGCGGACCCGAAGGTGCAGGCCATCAAGCAGACCCTGTACCGGACCTCCGGCGACTCCCCCATTGTGGACGCCCTGATCGACGCTGCCGAGGCCGGCAAGCAGGTCCTCGCCCTCGTGGAGATCAAGGCGCGGTTCGATGAGCAGGCCAACATCTCCTGGGCCCGCAAGCTGGAGCAGGCCGGCGTGCACGTGGTGTACGGCATCGTTGGCCTGAAGACCCACTGCAAGCTGTCGCTGGTGGTCCGCCAGGAAGTGGACGGGCTCCGCCGCTACTGCCACATCGGCACCGGCAACTACCACCCGCGTACTGCCCGATACTACGAGGACCTGGGCCTTCTGACCGCGAACGAACAGGTTGGCGAGGACCTGTCCAAGTTGTTCAACCAGCTTTCCGGCTACGCACCCAAGTCAACGTTCAAGCGCCTCCTGGTGGCGCCCCGTTCGGTCCGGTCGGGGCTCATCGACCGGATCGAAACCGAGATCCGCAACGCACGCGCGGGGGTGCCGGGACACGTACAGATCAAGGTGAACTCGATGGTGGACGAGGCCATCATCGATTCGCTCTACCGTGCCTCCCAGGCGGGGGTCAAGGTTGATGTGGTGGTCCGTGGCATCTGCTCGCTCCGCCCCGGCGTTCCCGGGCTGAGCGACAACATCACCGTCCGCTCCATCCTGGGCCGGTTCCTGGAGCACTCGCGGGTGTTCGCCTTTGCCAACGGCGGGGATCCCGTGGTGTACATCGGCTCCGCCGACATGATGCACCGCAACCTGGACCGGAGGGTGGAGGCACTGGTCCAGCTGGCCAGTCCAGACGATGTCACCTATGTCCTTGACCTCATGCGGCGCTACATGGCCCCGGAAACCTCCAGCTGGCATCTGGACAACGAGGGCCGCTGGACGCGGCACCACCTGTCCGAGGACGGGAAGCCGCTTGAAGACGTCCAGTCCTGGCTATTGGCGTCCCGGCCGCGGCAGCGCAGCCTGAGCCGGCGATAGGCAGCCGCGTTGTCGAGCGATGCACTCGTAGCAGACCAGACTGACCACCCCGGGGAACCCGTAGCCGTGACCGCTGCGGGTGCCATTCCGTGGCGGGTCGGCAAGGACGGTCTCGAAGTCCTGCTGATCCACCGGCCGCGCTATGACGACTGGTCCTGGCCCAAGGGAAAGATCGACGCCGGCGAGACGGTCCCCGAATGTGCCGTCCGTGAGGTGCGGGAGGAGATCGGCCTTCGGGCGCCGCTGGGCATACCGCTGACTCCCATCCACTACCATGTGGCATCCGGCCTAAAGAAGGTCCACTACTGGGCGGTCAAGGTCAATGGTGACACCTTGGTTCCGGACGGTAAGGAGGTGGACAGCGTCATGTGGTGTGCCCCCGAAAAGGCGGCCCGCCTGCTGTCCAACCCCTCCGACGTCGAACCTCTTGAATACCTGCGGGACGCACACGAGCGGAGCACGCTGGACACATGGCCGCTGCTGGTGCTCCGGCATGCCAAGGCCAAGCCGCGCTCATCCTGGAGCAAGGCGGAAGGCGAGCGTCCGCTGGCAGCCACCGGAACCCGGCAGGCGCAGGCAGTCGGCCGGCTGCTGCAGGCGTGGAAGCCGATGCGGGTAGTCACCAGCCCATGGCTGCGCTGCGTTGCCACCGTTGCCCCCTACGCGCGGGCTACGGGGGCCAAGGTGAAACTGGCGGAAGGCCTGACCGAGCACAAGCACGAGCGCAGTCCCAAGAAGACGGCTGCCGTCATTGAATCCCTTTTTGATAAACAGCGGCCAGTGGTTGCCTGTACGCATCGGCCCGCTCTGCCGACCGTCTTCAAGCAACTGGCGGAGCACATGCCATCACACCTCGTGAAGTTGCTGCCGGCCAAGGAGCCGTATTTGTCCCCCGGCGAAGTGGTGGTGTGCCACGTGGCCCAGGGCGGGAAGAAACGCGTGGTCGCGGTGGAGCAGTTCAAGCCGTTCGACGATTAGATCAGTCCTTCCCGGCTTGACCTGGGGGTTTTGTCCGCCTTGACTGAGTGGGACGACGCACAGTTTTTGGGGGATAACGTGCACGCTGCCACGATCGCTGTTGTCAATGATGTTCCACCGGTGGTCATCCTGTGGCCGCTCCTGCTCGCTGGCGGCGTGTACCTCCTGCTTTGTTGGACGGTTCGTGGGGCCGGCGACAAGCACTTCACGGCAGCAGCGTCCCGGCACGCTTTCCTGACAGGACTGATCGCCTGGCTGGGAAGCTCACTGTTGCCGGCAGCCAACGCAGGGATTCTTCCGTTGCCCACGAACGCCGGCGTTCCTATGAAGATTTTTCCTGCCCTTGCCTGGCCGGTTCTTGGCTGCCTCCTCGCCCATGTTCTGGGCCAGCTGAGCTACCCCCGCGGCCGCTCGAAACCCGAACAGCCACCCGGAAACCTGCACGTCCGGAATTTCCTCCCCCGGCGCCTCGCCTGGACGGTCGTGGTGATCTTCGCGGGAGCGGCCGCGCAAATCATTTGGACGTCCACCCTGCCGGGCTTTGCCCCTCTCCCCTACGGGTCGCGGCCGGACGGTGCCAGCGGCTACGTCACCGTGGGCGGAGAAGGCCGCATTCCCGGCGTCGAACTGGCCGCGTATCTTGGCGGTGCCCTCGCGGTCCTGGCGGCGGGAACCTTGGCTGCACTGGCACTGATTGCGCGCCGCCCGCCGCTCCACGGACTCACCCCTTTTCAGGACAGTCTGCTTCGGACCATCACCATGAACCGGTTGCTCCGCACCGTGGCAACAGTTGCCTCCGGCCTGGCAGCCATCGCGGGCAACCACGCGGTGCGGCCCGATCCTGCCGGCGGGACCGGAGGCTGGATCAACCCGGCAGGCGCGC
This sequence comes from Arthrobacter sp., assembly GCA_035475035.1. GTDB lineage: Bacteria > Actinomycetota > Actinomycetes > Actinomycetales > Micrococcaceae > Arthrobacter. The sequence goes on along the minus strand of DATIMT010000316.1, from coordinate 1,755 downwards.
TCAACCTTGCCGTGCTGCTGTTGATGCTGGTGTGGTCGCCGCCACGGCTTCGGGCCTCGGCACCACCAGCAGCGGGCGATCGCCAGCCAGTAGACTTGGGGCGTGAGCATCCCAACGCCTTATGAAGACCTCCTGCGAGACGTCCTGGCCTCCGGCACGCATAAATCGGACCGTACGGGCACCGGGACCACCAGCGTTTTCGGCCGCCAGATGCGCTTCGACCTTTCACAAAGCTTCCCGCTGATCACCACCAAGCGGGTGCACTTCAAGTCCGTGGCGGTGGAACTCCTGTGGTTCCTGCGCGGCGAGACCAACATCAAGTGGATGCAGGACCAGGGCGTCACCATCTGGAACGAATGGGCCGACGCGGACGGCGACCTGGGCCCCGTCTATGGCGTGCAGTGGCGCTCCTGGCCCACCCCGGATGGCGGCCACATCGACCAGATCGCCGAACTCATCGAGAACCTGAAGTCGAACCCGGACTCCCGCAGGCACATCGTTTCCGCCTGGAACGTCTCTGAATTGAACGATATGGCGCTGCCGCCCTGCCATGCGTTCTTCCAGTTCTACGTGGCCGACGGCAAGCTCTCCTGCCAGCTGTACCAGCGCTCTGCGGACATGTTCCTGGGCGTGCCGTTCAACATCGCCTCCTACGCCCTGCTGACCTGCATGGTTGCCCAGCAGGTGGGGCTGGAGCCGGGCGAGTTCGTCTGGACCGGCGGGGACGTGCACATTTACGAGAACCACATGGACCAGGTACTCAAGCAGCTCGAGCGGGAGCCCTACGATTACCCGCAGCTGAAGATCAACCGCAAACCGGTGTCGATCTTCGATTACACGCTGGAAGACTTCGAGGTGCTCGGCTACAAGCACCACCCCACCATCAAGGCACCGATCGCCGTATGAGCACCGGGAACTCCACCGATCCCCAGTCCTTCACCGAGGAACTGGCCGCCTCCATCACCGGCGTCGGCTTGGTCTGGGCCCAGACCTCCGACGGCGTCATCGGCAAGGACGGTGACATGCCGTGGCACCTGCCGGAGGACCTGAAGCACTTCACCCGCCTCACCACCGGGCACCCGGTGATCATGGGGCGCAAGACCTGGCTGTCTTTCCCGGACAAGTACCGTCCCCTCCCCGGGCGCACGAACATCGTCATTACCAGGCAGAAAAGCTGGGCCAGTACGCCTGAGGCGGAGGGCGCCGTCGTGGTTCCCTCCCTGGATGACGCGTTGCTTGAGTCGCAGTTTGTCGACGGCGGCGAAACGGTGTGGATCCTGGGCGGCGGGGACGTTTTCCGCCAGTCCGCCGAGCTGGCCAACGTCGCGGTGGTCACCACCATCGACGTGAAGGCCGACGGCGACACGTTCGCTCCCGAGCTTGGCCCCAGTTGGGAGGCGTCCGCATCCGTCCCGCCGGACGGCTGGCTGACGGCCGCCAACGGCACGCGCTACCGATTCACCAAGTGGTCACGGACCGAGGGCTAGGAACATGCTGAAGAAACCGGAAACCCTGTTCGTCCTGGGCTACATGCTGCTGCCCCTGCTGGCGCTCCTGTCCGCGATCGTGGGGCTCACCATGATCCTGGGCGGCAACAAGATCGCCGGGGCCATCGTGCTGGTAGTGGTAACGCAGGTTTTCACGTTCGGCGCGTTCTTCGCCCTACGGGCGCGCAAGGCGGCCGTGCTCGAGGAGTCAGACCGGGGTTAGCAGTTTGGCAGCGCATGGGGAGGCCACCCCATCGCGGGCGTTGTG
>DATIMT010000315.1:0-4926 GCA_035475035.1 Arthrobacter sp. | reverse complement strand
CGTCCATGCCAAAGGCGGCGCCGACGCGGGCAACCTGGGTGCCAATCTTGCCCAGTCCGATCAAGCCAAGGGTGGATCCATGCAGGTCCCCGCCTACCGTGTGCTGCCACTGGCCTCTCCCCCGCAAGGCTGCGGTTTCGGGAATCAGATGACGGGTCAGGCCCAGGATCAGCGCCCAGGTCAGTTCCGCTGGAGGTTGTGAATTGCTGGCCGTGCCGCAGACTGTAATGCCCTGTTCCCGGGCGGCTTGCAGGTCCACGGCAGCATTCCTCATCCCACTTGTGATCAGTAGCTTCAGTTGGGGCAGGCGTCGCAGCAAAGCTGCAGGAAAGGGCGTCCTTTCACGCATGATAACGACGACGTCGAAGGGGGCCAGGCGCTCGGTCACAGCGTCCTCCTCATCCAGATGGTCGCTGAATACCGTCAGCTCGACCTTGCCCGCCAGCTGTTTCCAGTCGCCGAGCTGGCGTGCTGCGTCCTGGTAGTCGTCAATCACTGCGCACCGCAGAGCCACGGCGGGTCCTTCCAGTTGTTGGATGGCAACACCATACGCGCCGGCAGCGGATGACGGCGGGAGGGGGACGCAGAAGCCGCCGACCCATTTCGGGTCGGCGGCAACTGGACGCTCAGGCAACTGGACGCTCAGGCGATGCTGTCAGGCGAAGCCTGGCCCGTCGGCTTTCACGGCGAGGACGGGGCGGTCTGCCTGCATGAGGATCCGCTGGGCGTGGCTGCCAAGGATGAATTTGCCAACCTGGCTGCGGTGCCGCAGGCCGATGACTATGAGGGAAGCGCCCGCTTCCCGGGCGATGTCGAGGAATTCATCGGCGAGGTCGTACTGGTAAGGAGGCTGGATCACCTCTGCCTTGACCCCAGCCGTCCTTGCCCGGCTGGCGGCGTCGTCCAGGACAGCGCTGCTGGCCACGGACTTGTCGACCAGAGCCCCTTCACGGGCCGAATTGACGATCAGCAGGTCCTGTTGCCGCAGCCGCGCCTCAGCGATGCCTGCCGTCAGGGCAGCCTCCCCCGCTGGTGTGGGGACGAATCCGACGACGATGCTCATACTGTTTCCTTAATTCTCGTTGTGGCGGGGTCCGCAGTCGCGGCCCTCCGTTTGGCCAGCAGGCTCCGGAGGCCCGGGAGCACCGCGACCAGGACGAAGACAGCCAGCAGTGCGGCCGAAATCGGCCGGCTGAAGAACCCTGCCGGGTCGCCGCCGAAGACCAACAGTGAGCGGCGCAGTGAGCTCTCCAGGAGAGACCCCAGGACGAAGGCCAGAACCAACGGACCCGGTTCGAAGCCGAACTTCTTCATGAGATAACCCACGATGCCGAACACCACCACCAGGGTTACGTCGAACATGCTGTTGTTGATGGTGTAGGCACCCAGCAGCGTGATGAGAGCCGTGACCGGGGCCAGGATAGCCGCCCGGACGCGGAGGATTTTCACGAACACTCCGACGAGCGGCAGGCTCATGATCAGCAGCAGGATGTTGCCGATGTACATGGAGTTCACGACGCCCCAGAAGAGCCCCGGGTCCTGTTCCACCAGCTGCGGGCCCGGCGTCACGCCTTGGATCAGGAGGGCGCCAAACATCAGCGCCATGGTGGCGTTGGCGGGGATTCCCAGGGTCAGCAGCGGGATGAAGGAAGAGGTGGCGGCCGCGTTGTTGGCCGTTTCCGGTCCGGCCACACCCTCGGGTGCGCCCTTGCCGAAGCGCTCTGGCTGCTTGGCCCGCTTCTTCTCCATCGCGTAGGAGGCCATCGAGGCGATCGTGGCGCCGCCACCGGGCAGGATCCCGAGGAAGAACCCCAGGACCGATCCGCGGCCGATCGCCCCGGACGCCTGGGAAAGATCTTTGCGCGAGGGCCAGACGTTCGTGACCGTCGACGGCGCCTTGGCCGCACGGTGCCGTTCCTCCAGGTTGTAGAGGATCTCGCCCAGGCCGAAGATGCCCATGGCGATGGGGACAAAGTCGATGCCGTCGGCCAGTTCGAGGCTGCCGAAGGTGAACCGGCTCTCGCCGGTGAAGATGTCGCGGCCCACGGTGGCCAGCAGCAGCCCGACGGCGGCCGCGATCAGTGCCTTGGTCTTGGCGCCGTTGCTGATGGTGGCCACCAGGAGGATGCCCAGCAGCGCGAGGGCCGAGTACTCGGCGGGGCCAAAGTCCAGGGCGAAGCTGGCCACGATGGGGGCCAGGAAGGTCAGGCCGATAATGGATGCGGTGCCGCCGATGAAGGAGCCGATGGAGGCTAGGCCCAGCGCGGTGCCTGCCCTGCCCTGCTTGGCCATCTGGTAGCCGTCAAAGACGGTGACCACAGAGGATGCTTCGCCCGGCAACCGGAGCAGCACGGAGGTGATGGTTCCGCCGTACTGCGCGCCGTAGAAGATGCCCGCCAGCATGATGATCGCGGTCACGGGTTCGACGTTGTAGGTCAGCGGCAGCAGGATGGCGATCGTGGCCGCGGGTCCGAGACCCGGCAGCACACCGATCAGCATGCCGATGACGACGCCGATCAGGCAGTACAGGAGGTTCATGGGCTCCAGGACGACTGCGAATCCGTTGAGCACGGGATTCAGGAAATCCACGGTGGTCTCCTAGAAGAGGTGGGGAATGGAAGTATTGAGCGCCAGCACGAAGAGGCCGTAGAAGGACACGACGACGACGGCGCTCACCAGCAGCGTTGAACGCCAGGTTTCGCCGCCGAGGAAGCGCATCCAGATGATGCACAGCACGAGCGCGGGCACTTCAAAGCCGATGACGGGCATGAGGGACACCATGGCCGCCAGCGTGACGAGGCCGGTCACGGGAGCCATGGACATGCGGGTGAATTTTTCCGCATCCCGGTTGTGCCGGCCCGCCACCAGCTGGAACAAGGCCAAAGCCACCATCACGCAACTGACCAGGAACGGCCACAGCCCGGGCTGCGGTGCCTCCGGAGTGCCCAGGCCCATGGCCACGGACAGGACCAGCGACCCGATGCCGACACCCAGGACCACCAGGGATGACGCTGCGTTGGCGAGCGGACCGGCGGCCGGCGGCTTTTCCTCTTCCCACTGGGCGGCCAGTTGTTCCGGCGTCAGATCATCTTCGGGGCCGGCCAGCACCTCGGCGCTGTCCGGCAGTACCTGGGCGTCGCGTGCGGGGGCCGACTGCCCGGCGGAGCGACCGGTGTTGATGCCGTCCTCTCCGCCGGACGTCCGGTTTGTTTCCTGCACTCGAATCACTTCGTCCCGCTGAGGCTGATGCTGTACTTTTCCACGAGGGACTTGTACTTGGCGGCATAGTCCTTCCACTGGGTCACAACTTCTTCGCCCGAGATTTCCTTCGGGGTCAGCATGTTCTTCTTGTTGAACTCCTTGTAGGCGTCGGACTTGAAGGTCTCCTGGAAGGCGGCGAGCAGCTTGTCCTTCACTTCCTTGGGCGTTCCCTTGGGCGCGGCGACGGCGCGGTACTGCGCCACGGGGACATCGAAGCCGGATTCTTTGGCGGTGGGGACGTTCGGGAGGAACGAGTTCCGCTGCTCGGAGAACACGAGCAGCGGCGCGATCTTGCCGGCCTGGATCTGGGCCATGGCTTCGCCGAGCTGGATGGTGGTGACTTCCACCTGGTTGCCGAGGACGGCGGTGAGGGCGGGCTTGCCGCTGTCGAACGGAACGTCGGTGCCCTGCACGTTGGCCTGCTTGAACAGCACCTTCTGCGCCAGCTGGCTGCCCGTGCCTACGCCGGTGGTGCCGAAGGTGATGTTGCGGCCCGCGCCGGTGAGGTCCTTGATGGACTTGAACCCGGAGCCCTGGCTGGCGACCAGGACGTAGTCGTCCTGGGACAGGCCGGCGATGATGTCGAGGTCATCGATGTTGACTGCCTCATTCTGGGCCACAGCCAGCGGCGTGATGGTGATCAGGGAGGCGTTGATCAGCAGCAGGTTCTGGCCGTCGGCCGGCTTGCCCGCCACTTCTTTCGTGGCGAGGGCCCCGTTGGCGCCGGGCTTGTTGACCACCGGGACGGGTGCCCCTAGCGTCTTGGCCGCGCCTTCGGAAATGGCCCGGGCAATCAAGTCGGTACTGCCGCCGGGCGCCTGGCCGACGGTCAGGTTCACCGGGCCGCTGGGGAATTTCGCCGAGCTCGTACTGCCGGCGGCGACGTTGCCGCAAGCCGTCATGGCCAGTAGCGTAACGGCCGACGCCGCTCCGAGAACTGCGCGGCGGGTGGGGAAGTGCATCATTGAAACTCCTCGTTAACACTGCGGGGCTGAACCCCGGAAGGATGTGAACCGGCTCACTGGCGGTTCGCTGAATCGAGTGTAGGAAGCGTTATCATGCATGTCTAAGCCCAAATATGCATCAAGTGATACCGGGAAGGCATCATGTTTACGTTTGACCAGCTGGCTGGCTTTATCGCCGTCGCCGAGGAACTCCACTTCGGCCGGGCCGCCGAACGGCTCAATATGACGCAGCCGCCGCTGAGCCGCCAGATCCAGAAACTGGAAAAAAGCGTCGGCGCGGAACTGCTCGAACGCGACAACCGCAGGGTCCAACTGACCCACGCCGGGCAAGCCTTCCTGGAGGAGGCGCGGCGCCTGCTGGCGCTGGCGGAGCGTGCCCCGGCCACCGCCCGCCGCATCGCCTCGGGCCGGTCCGGCGTGCTCCGGATCGGCTTCACTGCCGCCAGCGGCTTCAGCATTCTGGGCCCGCTCCTGGAGGAAATCTCCGCCGCGTTGCCCGACGTCGACATCGACCTTCAGGAGCTGGTCACCGGCGAGCAGATCCAGGCCCTGCTGACCGGCGAACTCGACCTCGGGCTGGCGAGGCCGCCTTTCGACGGCGAGATCTTCGATTCACGCCTGCTCTACCGGGAGGCGATGGTGGTAGCTGTTCCGGCCGGCCATCCGCTGACCAGGCTCGGCCGCGACGTCGAGAACGAGG
>DATIMT010000314.1:0-2345 GCA_035475035.1 Arthrobacter sp. | reverse complement strand
CGGCCATGCTCACCGGGGCCGTACGGGCGGCGCTCCATGTACTTGGCGGCCTTGGGGGTCAGAGCGATGCCGAGGGACCGCGAGAGGCGGGCCTGACGGCGAGCACGAGTGTTGTTAGCCACTTGTGTCCTTCCAATATCTGCGGTGTGTCAGTGTTACTGGCCTCCACGATGGAGAGCATCGGCCAACCGCTGCCTTTTGCTACTGGGCACAGGGCATAACCTTCTCAACGTGAATTGGGGAGATTTTGCGTCCGTGCCTTGCCAGACGAACATCCAGACTACCACGGCGGCTACTTGCCCCGCACAATCTTCCGCAGCCGCTCCAACCGCTGGGCAATGTCCCGTTCGGCGCCGTTGGCGGTGGGCTGGTAGTAGTCCCGGCCAACGAGGTCATCCGGCGGGTACTGCTGGGTGGCCACCGCATGGGGCGCATCGTGGGCGTACTTGTAGCCCACGCCGTGGCCCAGCTGCTTTGACCCCGGGTAGTGCGCATCCCTCAGGTGCGCGGGAATCCCGACGCCGAGACCTGCGCGCACGTCCGCGATGGCTTTGTTGATGCCCATGTAGGCGGCATTGGATTTCGGCGCGGTGGCCAGGTGCACCACTGCCTCGGCCAGGATGATCCGGCCCTCCGGCATGCCGATCAGCTGCACGGCCTGGGCCGCGGCCACGGCTGTCTGCAGGGCCGTGGGGTCCGCCATACCCACGTCCTCTGCCGCCGAGATGACAATCCGCCGGGCCAGGAACCGCGGGTCCTCCCCCGCTTCGAGCATCCGGGCGAGGTAATGCAGGGCCGCATCCACGTCCGAGCCCCGGATGGACTTGATGAACGCGCTGATGACGTCGTAATGCTGGTCACCCGCCCGGTCGTAGCGGACGGCGGCAGCGTCCAGGGCGCGTTCGGTGTGGCGCAACTCCACGGTGACCGGCCCGCCGGCTGCACCGTCCCCATCTGCTGGACGTTCGACGTCGTCCGCGTCACCGAAAGCCACGCCGGCCGCGGCCTCCAATGCGGTCAGCGCCCGCCGCGCGTCCCCACCGGACAGCCGGACCAGGTGTTCCAGCGCCTCGTCGCTGAGCCGGACCTTGCCCCCCAGCCCCCGCGGGTCCTCCACGGCCCGCACCAGGAGGCCCTCAATGTCCGCGTCGGTCAGGGGCCTGAGAGTGAGCAGCAGGGAACGGGACAGCAGGGGCGAGACCACGGAGAAGGAAGGGTTCTCCGTGGTGGCAGCCACCAGGACCACCCACCGGTTTTCGACGCCGGGCAGCAGCGCGTCCTGCTGGGCCTTATTGAAGCGGTGGATCTCGTCCAGGAACAGCACCGTGGTGGTCTTGTACAGGTCCCGGGCGGTCAGGGCGTCGTCCATGACGCGGCGGACGTCCTTGACGCCGGCGGTGATGGCGGACAGTTCCACGAACTTGCGCCCGGGGCCGCGCGCGATGACATGCGCCAGCGTGGTCTTGCCCGTGCCCGGTGGGCCCCAGAGGATGAGCGAGGTGGGGCCGGCAGGACCGGAGGTGTCCGCTCCCGCCCCCGCGGCAAGCTGGCGCAGCGGGGAACCCTGCCCCAGGAGATGCTGCTGGCCCACAACCTCATCAAGGGTGCGGGGCCGCATGCGGACGGCCAGCGGCCCCCGGGGTGAGGCCTGGCCCCGGGAAGCGCTGCCTGCCCCGGCGACGGGACTTTCGCCGTCGTCGTCGTTTTCCGGCCCGTTCCCGAAGAGATCATCCACATAGATAGGCTACTTGCAGTTCATCCTCCGGCTTCCGTCGGACGTCCAGCCACCCAGCAAAGGATCCCGCCATGCCTGTACGTGCTGCCATCGGCGACGGGCGGCCGCCGGTTCGCACGGCGTTCGTGCCCGGCCCGCGGCTCCGGGGATGGGCGGAACGCTTCGGCGCGGCGCACGGGGGCTATCGAACCAGTGATGACGACGACGGCCTGCGGCTTCTGGCCGGGGACGGCGCCGAGGCGCTCCTTCAGGCGCCGTGGCCGATGGACGGCAGGCCGGGGCGGGGTGCCAATGCACTGGAGAGGCTGGCGTCCCTCGCGTCCCAGCCACGCCGGCTCGGCCTGCTGCTGGTGCGGCGCGGGGGCTACGCCCTGGGGGTGGTAACTGAAGGGTCCCTGTTGGCTGCCAAGTCAGGCACCCGGTACGTCCAGTCACGAACTGCTGCGGGCGGGCAGTCCCAGCAGCGCTTTGCCCGCCGCCGGTCCAACCAGGCGGACGCGCTGGTGGAAGCGGTGGCGGAACAGGCCGCCGACCTGTTCCGCGCGGCGGCGTTCGAGTATGTGGTGCCTGGCGGCGACCGGGCCATGGCCGAGCTCGTCCTCCAGCAACC
>DATIMT010000313.1:0-1867 GCA_035475035.1 Arthrobacter sp. | reverse complement strand
GGGAGTGTCACATGCCGCTTCGAATAGACGACACCTTCCGCCACGCCTTGGCTGCACAAGAAGGTAAAGCAGGGCGGCCCCTGGCGGGAATGTGGGTCTGCTCCGGCAGCCCGCTGGTCGCCGAACTCTGCGCGGGATCCGGGCTGGACTGGCTCCTGGTGGACGCCGAACACAGTCCCAACGGGCTCGAATCCATCCTCGCCCAACTCCAGGCCATCCACGGCTACCCGGTCCACGCCATGGTCCGGCCGCCTGTGAACGACACCGTGGTGATTAAGCAGTACCTGGACCTGGGCGTGCAAAACCTGCTGATCCCCATGGTCAACTCCGTAGCTGAAGCCGAGGCCGCAGTGGCCGCTACCCGCTACCCGCCCCACGGTGTGCGCGGCGTAGGTTCAGCCCTGGCCCGCGCCGCCCGCTGGAACCGGGTCCCGGACTACCTCGCCCGCGCATCGGAAACCATCAGCGTCACCGTCCAAATCGAATCGGCCGCCGCCGTGGAGGCCGTGCAGGACATCCTCAAAGTCGACGGCGTCGACGCCATCTTCCTGGGCCCGTCCGACCTCGCCGCGTCCATGGGCCTGCTGGGACAGCAGGAACACCCCGAGGTGCGCGCCGCCGTCGAACACTGCCTCGGCGCCGCCAAAGCAGCAGGCAAACCTGGCGGCGTCAACGCCTTCAACCCGGACACCGCCCAGCACTACCTCGCCAGCGGCGCCAGCTTCATCCTGGTTGGCGCGGACGTCGCCATCCTGGCCCGCGGCTCTGAAGCCCTGGCAGCGGCATACATTCCCCAAACCGGGGGTGGGACCCGCGCCAGCTACTGACCCAAGGTGACAGCGTCGCTACGCCAGGGCCGGGGCGGCGGACGTCCGGCCGGCGAACTGCCGGCGGGCCCACCGTGCGAGCTTCTTGCCTTTGCCCTTCCACCAGTTGTCCTCGTCCTGGTTGTGGTGGAACCGGAAAACGATGGCTACCAGCACGAACATGCCCATCACCACATCGATCCAAGACGACATCACCAGTGCGACAAAAACAGTCAGTGCGTTGGCGAGGATAGACGGGATGGCCAACGTGCGGAAGACAGTGCTGGCCACGAAGCGCCGGTGCGACCTCGGAACGGACAGCTCGCGAACCATGTCGAAGCAGACGCAGACCACCACGATGGTCTGCCCCAGGGCCAGCAGGATCTGGCCCGGCATTGAGCCGCTGAAGGCAGCCACGGATTCCATTCCCGGACTCATGGCCGGGCCTTGCTGTTGAGATGTTTGAACACGGAAAACCCCCAGAACTTGCGGAACCATCGCCGCTGATCCGGCGATGGTTCCATTCAAGTTTCAGGGGGCTTCTTGGTCACGAGTAGTGGGTACTCATATTTACTCGCGGGCACCGGGAAACGCTACTTACTCCCGCTTGAGCTAATGCCTGCTGCGTTACTGTCCGAGCGCCCGCGGCCGCCACAGCATGACCGCCTGGGACCGGGGACGGGGGCGCTGGCCACGGGCCAGGCTCACCACGTCACCCGCTGCTCCCGCAGCGAAGATGCGCGAATCCACCGCACGCGGCCGGCGTCCGAGTTCCTCGGTGAGCTCAGCAATGCGGCTTTGCAGGGCAGCCACCTGGTTCTCGAGTTCCAGGATGCGCTTGATCCCCTCCAGCGAGACACCTTCCTGGGACAGCCGCTGCACCTCCCGCAGCGTATTCACGTCACGCTGCGAATAGCGCCGTGACTTCCCCGGGGCACGGCTGGGCTTGACGATGCCAAGCCTGTCGTACTGCCGCAGGGTCTGCGGGTGCATGTCCGCCAGCCGGGCCGCCACGGAAATCACGAAGATCGGCTGGTCAGCACTGATGTCCACGGCTCACC
>DATIMT010000312.1:0-2432 GCA_035475035.1 Arthrobacter sp. | reverse complement strand
TCAGTAGAAGTGGACCGTGTCCACAAGGTGCGGCAGTTCGCCACCATCAAGGAAAGTGCGCAGGTTGGTGCAGAAGCGTTCCGCAATCAACCGGTTCTCCGCGGCGCTCAGGGCCGACGTATGCGGTGATACCAGGACCTTGGGGTGGCTCCACAATGGGCTGTCGAGGGGGAGCGGCTCCACCGCGAACACGTCCAGGCACGCGTAGGAGACCTGGCCGTTGTCCAGGGCTTCCAGCAGTGCGTCCTCATCCACCACCGTTCCCCGTCCCACATTGACGAAGACCGTACCGGGTTTCATGGCTGCGAAGACGTCGCCGTTGAAGAGCTTCTCCGTGTAGGGCGTTCCGGGAAGGGTGTTCACCACGGCATCGGCAGCGGCGAGGAGGCCGGCGAGGCCGTCGTTGCCAGTGACGTGATCGATGCCTGCCAAAGGCTCCAGGTTCCGTTTGGTTCCGCTGACATTCATGCCCAGGGCGCGGGCCAGGCGCGCCGCCTCAAGCCCGATCTCGCCAAGTCCTGCAATGACGAGCCTGGAACCGCTGACCAACCGGGTGGGGGTCCGGAGCTCCGGCCACGTCTTGTCCTGCTGGTCGCGCACCAGCTCACCCGTGCGCTTGAAGCCGTTCAGGATGCCCATGAGCGCGAACTCCGCCAAGGGCAGGGCGTGCACCCCGGCCGAGGTAGTGACCTTGATTTTCTGCAGGGTTTGCTGGTCCAGCCCGGAAGCTTTTACGGCACCGCCGGCTCCGGCTGCCATGGCATGCACCCACTGCAGATGTTCGTTTTCGGTTGCGATCCTGGCCAGCCCCGACGGACTCTCATTGGGGAAGCCGTAGAGGACCTGTGCGCTCTTCAGCATCGACCAGTAGCGTTCATCCTGTTCCTGGCTACGCCGGAATTCCGGATCGCCGGCGTGGTCCGCGGGAAACCGCTCCGGCGGCAGCAGATCGGGCTCGTACAGGACGGTAAGGGACGGGTCGACGGCCCGGATCAGGTCCACAAGCTCAGCTTCGAGCGGGACAGCGATGGCCACGGTAGTTGGAGACGTCATACCGTTCATCCTACTGAATGGCGGCTAGGATATTGAACAATTGTTTTCGAGCACGACGACGTGAGGCTGATTGATGGAGGACATGCGGGCAGGCTTTGTTGGCCTGGGGCTGATGGGCGGGCTAATGGCCGCAAACGCCATTGCCGGGGGCTGGCACGTTACGGGCTGGAACCGTTCCGCTGAAGCGCTTACCCGGCTGCAGGATCTTGGCGGCACTGCTGCCCTGCGGGTGGCCGATCTGGGTCATCTTCCCGTTATCGTTTTCATGCTGCCGGACCTGCCGCACATCGAGGAAGCGGCTGCCGGGCTGCTGGAGAGCTGGGCCCATAAGCCGCCCGTGCCGAACACCGTCCTGCTGGTGATGAGCAGCGTCTCGCCCACAGCCGTGCAGGCTTTCGGGCGCCGGGTCAGCGAAGCCAGCGCCGGCAACGCCCAGGTTGTGGACGCCCCCGTGAGCGGCGGCACCAAGGGTGCCGAGGATGGCACCCTTGCCATCATGGCTGGAGGCGACGCCGCCTCCTTCCGCAGGGTCGAGCCGCTGCTGCAATCCATGGGCACCACTGTCCGCCACCTGGGCCCCTTGGGCGCAGGATCACTGGCCAAGGCATGCAACCAGCTGGTGGGGGGAACCACGACGGCGGCGCTTGCCGAAGCTGCCGAACTTGCCGAACGTTCCGGGCTGGACCCGGCGGGGCTCTTCGACGTCCTGTCCGGCGGCTTGGCCGCCAGCAGGGTCCTGGACATCGTCGGCCCGCGCATCCTCAGCAAGGACTACGCGCCCACCGGCCCCGCAAAATTCATGCATAAGGACCTTTCCTTCGTGCTGGACGCCGCCCGGACGGCGGGCACCGCTGCCCCCATGGCGGGTGCCGCCGTCGAGCTCTACGCGGAGCTTAAGCGCCAGGGCCTCGGTGACCAGGATCTCGCCGTCGTTCGCCAAACGATCTCCAACCTCAGCCAGGGAGCCGCAGCTGCGGCGGAAGGAACAGTTGCACCATGAGTTCGATGTTTGATTTGGCGGGGCGGGTTGCCCTGGTTACGGGTTCGAGCAGGGGGATCGGTGCGGGGTTGGCGCGGGCGCTGGCTGATGCCGGTGCCACGGTGGTGCTCAACGGCGTGAACCCGGAACGGCTCAAGGCGGCCGAGGCTGCGCTGGCGAGGGACTTTCCGCCGGGCCGGATCCACAGTGTCGCCTTCGACGTCACGGATGACGACGCCGCGGCCCGGAGTATCCAGTGGATCGAGGAGAACGTGGGGCCGCTGGGGATTTTGGTGAACAACGCCGGGATCCAGCACCGGGTCCCGATGCTGGACCTGGACGTGGCTGACTGGGAACGCGTCCTCTCCACGGACCTGACCAGCGCCTTCCTGGTGGGCCG
>DATIMT010000311.1:0-9768 GCA_035475035.1 Arthrobacter sp. | reverse complement strand
CGGTCGCCACCACCGCCAGCGCCGCCAACGCGGAATTCGTCCGCGGACTCGGCGCTGACACCGTCATCGACTACCGGGACGAAGACTTTGAACAGGTCCTCAGCGGCTATGACCTGGTCCTGGACAGCGTCGGAGGAAGGAACCTGGAGAAGTCTCTGCGCATCCTCAAGCCCGGCGGCAAGGCAATTGGAATCGCAGGGCCCCCGGACCCAGCCTTCGCGAGGGAGTCGGGCCTCAACCCGGTACTCCGCCTGGCCATCGCTGGCCTCAGCCGCAGGATCCGCAAGCAGGCCAGCCGCCTCCGCGTGCACTACGAATTCCTGTTCATGCATGCCAGCGGTGAGCAACTGGGCCACGTGGCACGGCTCGTCGACGACGGCGTGCTGCGGCCCGTCGTCGGACGTACCACCCCGTTCGCCGAGACGCCGGACGCCTTGAAGGCACTGGGTAACGGAGGACTGCGCGGCAAGGCCGTAATCATCAATCCCCCGCACAACGCCGACGCCACAACCACGACCGCAGTTGGTCAGCACAGGCTCGGGGAGCCGGCATGAGCGCCGCCACCAGTGCCCCCGCATCCTCCTACGCCGTGGCTCCTACCCGCAGCACCGCCGTCGGCGGCGTCAGCTATGCCTACCGTGAGCTGGGGCCGAAGGGTGGAGTTCCGGTGGTCTTCTTCCTCCACCTCGCCGGAAACTTGGACAACTGGGACCCGCGGATCATCGATCCCATCGCCAAGGAACGCCACGTCATCACCTTCGACAACCGCGGGGTCGGGGCCAGCACCGGCGTGGTCCCGGACAGCATCGAGGCTATGGCGGATGATGCCGCCGGCTTCATCCGTTCCCTGGGCTTCGACAAGGTGGATATCTTCGCCTTCTCCCTTGGCGGCATGGTGGCCCAGGCCCTTATTGGGAAGCACCCCGAACTGGTCCGGAAACTCATTCTTGCCGGAACCGGCCCCCGGGGCGGCAAGGGGATGGACAAGGTCGCCTCGGTCACGTACTTCGACATCGTGCGGGCCGCCCTGGTGCGGGCGGATCCGAAGGAGTTCCTGTTCTTCAACCGCAACGCCGCTGGCAGACAAGCAGCGAAGGCATTCATCACCCGCCTCCACGAGCGCACCGCCGGCCGTGACCGGCGGGTCAGGATCCAGGCATTCCGCACCCAGTTGAAAGCGATCAGGAACTGGGGCCGGGCCCAGCCGGCCGATTTGTCGGCCATCACCCACCCCACGCTCATCGCGAACGGTGACCACGACCGCATGGTTCCCTCTATCCTGTCCATGGATCTGCACCGGCGCATCGCTGGATCAGAACTGATCATGTATGCGGACTCGGGTCATGGCAGCATCTTCCAGTTCCATGCGCAGTTTGCCCCCGTGGCCGTTGAGTTCCTCGGCCGCTGACCCCGGGCCGGCGACCACCATTGACTACACTCAGAGTCAGCCCCACCACATGACCGCTCCGGAGGACACCCGCCATGCACCTTGCGTCCCAGCCCGTCGGACGGCGGGAACGGAACAAGCAGGCCAAACTCGACCGGATCACGGCGGCGGCCCGCGAACTTTTTGCCGAGCATGGCATTGACGATGTCACCACGCAGCAGATCGCCGACAGGGCTGACATCGGCACGGGCACCCTGTTCCTGTATGCCAAGAGCAAGGGTGAACTGCTGCTGCTCGTCCAGAACTCTGCCTACGCCGATGCCCTCGCCAAGGGCAGGGCCGACGCCGCGGGGAGCACAGGGTTCCTCGATGCCATCATGGCGATCATTCGCCCGGTGGTGGAGTGCAACCGGAAGCAGATCGACAACGGCCGCACCTACCTGCGGGAGATGGTCTTCGGCGACCCCAGCGAGCCCCACCACCACGCTGCCCTCATCCTCGCAGGAGGCACCGAGGCCGCAATCGCCGACGTGCTGCAACGTGACGGCCACACCACTCCCGATGCTGCCGCCACACTTGGCCGCGTGGTCTCTGCCATCATGTTCCTCAGCATGGCCGCTTCAACCAACGTCTCCCGGTCGATAGAGGACCTGCTCCTGGACATCCGGAACCAGGTCGCAGCCATCCTTCCCCCCTGAGCCCGGAGTACCGGGTTACCGGGCAGCACTACAACCGAAAAGGCAACCAACCATGACATCCCTTACTGGAGCAATCGTCCTCGTCACCGGCGCGAACGGCGGTATCGGCACACACTTCGTCCACGAAGCCCTCGCCCGCGGCGCAGCGAAGGTCTATGCCACAGCACGCAGTCCACGGACATGGGACGACGAACGCATCGTGCCGCTCGCACTGGACGTCACGGATGCAGCCTCCGTCCGGGCAGCAGTAGCGGCGGCGCCAGACGTTACGGTCCTGATCAACAACGCCGGCGCCTCCCCGGCCAGTGCCAGCCTTCTGACCCTGCCCGAAGAAGATATCCGTTCCAACATGGAAACCAACTTCTTCGGCCCACTGCTCCTTGCCCGCGCCTTCGCCCCCGGGCTCAAGGAACACAATGACGCAGCGATCATCAACGTCCACTCACTCCTGAGCTGGTACGCAACGGCCGGTGTTTACAGCGTTTCCAAGGCGGCCTTGTGGTCTGCAACAAACGCCCTGCGCCTCGAACTCGACCCCGAGGGCATTCACGTGCTCGGCGTGCACGTCGGGTGGGTGGACACCGCCATGGCCGCGCACACACCCGACCCCAAGCTCCCGCCGGCAACCCTCGTAACTCAAGTGTTCGACGCCCTTGCGGCGGGCGAGTATGAGGTGCTGGCCGACGAGGCATCAGTAAAGGTCAAAGCCGGCCTCAGCGCCGGCATCCAAGACCTGTACCCGCAGCTCAAAGCCGCAAACGCCTGACGAGGCCGGTGGGGCTGCGGTGCCGATGGCTAAAGACAACGCATTCCGACGGCGATGATCCCGCCGTCGTCGCCAAGGTGATCGTGGCGGCGGCCTCCGACGGGAGCCCGAAACTGCGGCGCACCGCCGGCACGACGGCCGCACGCATCAGAGCTGTCCACGGCCTCGTTCCGGCCAGGGCTGCATTGCGGGTGGTTGATAGAGGGCTTGCCTGTCACATTTCCAGGTTCGGCGGTGTCCTATGTTCAACAGTCCACCTTTTGATGGGAGTTGAACGTGTCAGAGCGGCGTGTGGTCATTATCGGAGCCGGGTATGCCGGCGTTATGGCAGCGAACAGGCTGGCCGGTCATGGGGACCACCTGAGTATTTCCGTGGTCAACCCCGTGTCCGACTTTGTTGAGCGAATCCGGCTGCACGAGGTCGCAGCCGGGAGCAGGGCAACGGCGGCGGTGCCGCTGAAGTCGCTCGTGAACGGGCGGGTGAGTGTCATAGATGACAGCGCCTCACGGGTCGACCCGGACAACCGGCGGGTACATTTCGCAAGCGGCCGCACACCGGTGGGCTACGACGCGCTGCTCTATGCCGTGGGCAGCGGCAAGGCACCCGTGGGGGTCCCTGACAGTGCGTACGCATTTGGCGACGCAGCGTCAGCGGCCAGGCTCCGGACCCGGTTGCCGCGGCTGAACCAGGACGCCATCGTCAGCATCGTCGGCGCTGGCCTGACGGGGATCGAACTGGCGGCAGAGGTAGCCCAGCAACATCCTCAATTGCGGGTCCGTCTCATATCCCGCGGGTTTATTGCCGGCGATCTGTCACCTTCCGGCGCACATGCGGTGCGGACCAGGCTGGAAGCGCTAGGCGTGGACATGGTGGAGAATGCTGAGGTGCAACGCTGCGATGATCGAACGCTTACAACCTCCGACGGGGACACCCTCCGGTCGGATTGCACGGTCTGGGCCGCAGGTTTCGCAGTGCCGGGCCTGGCAACGGACAGCGGGCTCCCGACGGACGCCCAGGGTAGGCTCATCGTCACCGATTCGCTGTCTTGCCTGGACTATCCGGACATTTTCGGGGCAGGCGATGCTGTCCGGGTTCCGGACCCAGTGGGCCGCCATCTGCGGATGAGCTGCGCGTCGGCCCTGCCGCTGGGCGCGCACGCGGCAGACAACATCATCGCCCGTCTTGAGAACCGGCCACCGGCCACACTGTCGGTCGGGTACATGATCCGGTGCATCAGCCTGGGGCGCAGGTCCGGCCTCATCCAGGCCGTCACCGCTGATGACCGGCCACGGCGGTTTGCGGTTCGGGGCCGTCTTGCCGGGCTGGCAAAAGAGCAGGTATGCAGATTGACGTTGTCATGGATCAGGGGCGAGATGCGCAGGAGTGGTTCGTTCGCGTGGCCAAAGGGCCCGCAGCCCGTCGACGTTGCCGTGCCACTGGAAGCCACGTAGCAGGATGGGCCCGGCAAGCGCCTTCGAAGAACACCGCTCCCTGCTGTTCACCATTGCCTACGAGATCACTGGAACTGTCACGGACGCGGAGGACGTCCTTCAGGAGAGCTACTTGAGGTGGTCGGCGGTGGACAGCGACCGCATTGGAAATCCGCGGGCCTATCTGGCGAAAACCGTGACACGCCAGGCCCTGAACTCCCTTCGGACAAGCCAGCGGCGGCGGGAGGACTACATCGGCCCTTGGCTGCCGGAGCCGGTAGTGACCGTCCCCGATGTGGCCGAAGACGCCGTTCTGGCTGACTCGTTGTCCTTCGCCGTGCTCGTCGTCCTCGAGAGCCTTTCCCCGGAGGAAAGGGCCGTCTTCGTCCTCCGCGAGGTCTTTGATTTCCCGTACTCCGAGATAGCGGAGGCGACCGGCAAGACCCTGCCGGCCGTGCGCCAGCTGGCGCACAGGGCCAAGGAACACGTTGAAGCCCGGCAACCACGCTTCGAAGTGGACGCGCAGCGGCAGAAAGCCGTGACTGACCGCTTTATCGCGGCCACTCTTGGCGGCGACGTCCAGACGCTCATGGACGTGCTCGCGCCTGGGGCCGTCCTCCTGTCGGACGGTGGCGGTAAGGCCTCGGCTGCCCGCAGACCTGTTGTCGGTGCAGATCACGTCGCGCGCTTCCTGCTCGGTATCGCCAGCAAACCCCTTCCCCGGATGCGGGTCGAGATGTCGTCCCTGAACGGGATGCCGGCCATCCTGATTTACAGCGGAGACACAATTGATCTCGCCGTCATGGTGGAATCCAGCAATGACCACGTGACCGGCCTTTACCTTGTCCGGAACCCGGACAAACTCGGCGCCGCCACAACTACGAGGCAGGTCAGCCGGTAATGCGCGGCCACAAGGTTGCTGCTGACCGGCTATGTGAAAATCGGCAGATCCGGCCTGTTGGCGGGTCACGCGTAGATCGGGTCGGATGAGCTGGACCGGCCCGGATTGTTGCGGCGGCACCGGAGAGGTGGATGAAGACAACGTCTGGCGGTTAGCTGCGCAACAGGTCCCGGTACCGGCGCTTCAGCGCAGAGCAGGCGACCATCGGCGGAACTGTTTCGCCGCCGTCGGTCTTTCCTGCGGGCAACTAGCCCGGTTCCTCTCCCCCTGGGATCTCATAGAAGCGAGGGCGGGTAGGGTCGGTGGTATGACCAACAACTACTCTTCACCTGGCCATGTACTGCGACGGGGTGGCTGGCTGCCCGAGAACCACGACGACCTTGAGGACTGGATCACCGGTCACCGGGAAAGGGTAGAGGAGCGGGGAACAGATGTTCCGCTCCATCCCGTGATCGTGGAGTTCCAGGAACTGATCGCCAGCGACCCGGTCGTCCGTCTCTATATGACGGAGATGATCGAGCAGGTTCCTAAGTCAAAGCCTTACCGCAAACGGCACCTCACGAGCGTTGACCAGATGCTCCGGCTAATCAACGAGATCCTGACCATGGCCCCGGAGTTCAGCGAAGGCGGGATGGTCACTACGCCTTTGACGGCGATCCTCGACTGGACCATGGGAACCGAGGCCGGGTTCGCGGCCCACCGCGACCCTCGAATCATCGCTATGTTCCGCAAGATCCTGAATACTTGGTGCGAGTTCCTGACCAGCGAGGAATCCCTGTACGTGCTGAACGACTCACCCTCCGGCTGGATGTCGGAGCACGCACGGCAGGTCGTCGGGATGGACGACTACCAACACGATCCCCTCGCCAAGCACTGGGGCTTTACATCGTGGAACGACTTCTTCGCCCGCCGCCTCACATCGACTTCCAGACCCGTCGCGGCACCCACCGACGACAAGGTCATCGTCAGCGCCTGCGAGTCGACCCCCTACAAGATCAGTACCGACGTCCAGCGCCAAAGCCGGTTCTGGGTCAAGAACCAACCCTATTCACTCGATGACCTGCTCGCCCGCGACGAATCCGTGGATCAATTCGTCGGCGGAACGGTATACCAGGCGTTCTTGAGCGCGTTGAATTACCACCGCTGGCACGCTCCCGTCGCCGGAACCATCGTGCGGGCGTACCTGAAGGACGGCACCTACTTCTCGGAGGCAGAATCCGAGGGGGCCGACGCCGTCGATCCGACCCTCTCCCAGTCATATCTGGCCCACGTCGCGGCCCGGGCAATCATCCTGATCCAGGCCGACGACCCCGTAATCGGCCTCATGGCCGTGATTCCCGTCGGCATGATCGAGGTCTCCTCATGCGTCATTGCCCCAGAGATCGTCCCCGGCCGCCATGTCAACAAGGGCGACGAGCTTGGATACTTCCAGTTCGGTGGCTCCACCGAATGCCTCGTCTTTCGACCCGGCGTCATCGACCAATTCGCCCTGACCGCACTCCCCCAACCCCAAAATCCCAAAACACCCCCTGTCCGGGTCCGGTCAGGAATCGCAACCGCGAAATCCTGAACACGATACTTCGGCTTCCGGGGCACCCGGTGCGACGTCAACTGCCATGCCGATCCCACGGGCAGAACCCAGCCACGCCTTCGGCCGGAGTCCCTGAAAGGCGGCAGTTTCTCTTGACACGGAACAGCTGCTTATCCGGGCCGGACGTCCCGCATGTGGAACATGCCGCCGGGCTCTGCGGATCGAACGATGTTTGGAAACGGTCAGGGCTTCGCGGACACGGAGTGGCGCCCTCCGGCACGCCCGCACCGTTTCCAGTCTCCCAGCTGCTGCGTCAGGCAACGCGCTGCTCGGCCGCAGTCCTGTGACCTGACCTTCGAACCGCGCCGCGGGGGTCAACGCACCACCTTGCGGTGACCTGCATCCAGGCGCTGGGTCCAGCCGCGCGAATCCAGGTGTTCCAGCAGCGGTACGGCTATCCGGCGTGTTGTGCCGAGTGCCTGACGCGCCTGGCTTGTGGTGAAGGGCTGCTCCAGGCTTGCGAGTGTGCGCATCGCAACGGCCGGTGCCGAAGGCAGCAGCACTACCCCGTCACGCAAGCGCAGCAAGCGCCCCGTGCGTTCGGCGGCAGCCAACTCCCTTGCGCCCAAGCCCAACGCCGCCAGCTCGTCGGCCTCCGGGGCTTGGAATGCCTGGGCGCCCAGCCTGCGCTCCAGCTCCGCGATGGCCGGCTCGATGGCACCAAGGTTGCCCCGGCTGCCGGGCAGCCGGAAGTGGCCGCCATCCTGTTCCACGCCTGCCCCTCGAACAACGTGGGACAGCAACTTCTCGTCAGGCAGTTTGAGGAGATCCCGAGCGGCCCCCATGGAAAGGCCTGGGGCCAAAGGGTCCCGCTTCTGCAGTGCCTGAACTGCACTGCGCAGCTGATGCTGCCATGCCTCAAGGACAGGAGCGTGCACCCACCAGTCATCGAGAACCTGCACGCCGGAGGGCGGCTCCGCATCAGGCCCGGGCAGCAACCCGAGCCGGCGGAGATGTTCCATCTGCACCGCTCCGCGGGCTGCTACCTCACCGAGGACGTCTCCTGAGGGGTCCATGCCGGCAAGCCGCTCCGCCCAGTGGGCACCGTCGCCGCGCCGCCGCAAGGCCGGAGGATCGGCGTCGAGGATGCGTGCGCCGCCCAGCACCGAGCGGCTCCCCGGGTCACGCAGGACCAGCCGGTCCCCGAGGACGAGCGGCAGGCGCCGGTCAAGGACGAGCCGGGCGTGGTCGTCGCCGAAAGCACGCAGCCGGGCCGGTACAGAGGCAGTGCCAACATGCACCATCAGTTGCTCCGGCACATCTGTATAGGCCACGCCCGTGGTCCGGTGGATGCCAACGACGCCCGTGGTGGGCCACGCATCGGGGGTAACCAGCGCGTCTCCGCGCCGGATGTCCGTGGCGGAAACGTCACGAAGGTTTAGTGCCACACGGCTGACGGGACCAACAGAGGTGTACGAGGTGTCCCGGCTTTGCAGGCCACGGACGACGACGGGCCGGGAACCAAAGTGACCGAGCAGGCTCAGCCGGTCCCCCTGGACGATCGTCCCGGCTGCCAGCGTTCCGGTCACCACCGTTCCGGAACCGGTGATCGTGAACGAGCGGTCCACCCACAACCGGACCCGCCCATCGATGGTGGGAGAAGGCACGTTGGCCAGCACGCCGTCGAGCGCGGCACGCAGCTCAGCCAGGCCGCTGCCGTCAATGGCGGACACCGCAACTGCGGGGGCGTCCCCCAGGCCAGTCCCGGCCAGCTCGGTGCGCGTCCGGGCCAGCACGTCTGCAACCCGCTGCACGGACGCCCGGTCCATACGGCTGAGGACTATAACGCCATGTTCAATGCCGAGCGCAGCCACGGCATCCCGGTGGTCGCTCGACTGCGCCTGCCAGCCTTCGTCCGCCGCGACGACGAAGCAGACCACCGGCGCCGGGCCGATTCCAGCAAGCATGTTGCCCAGGAAGCGCTCGTGGCCGGGAACGTCAACGAACGCAACGTCCTGCCCGGACGGCAATGTGGTCCACGCATAACCCAAGTCAATGGTCAGCCCACGGCGCCGTTCTTCCTCCCATCGGTCCGGCTCCATGCCGGTAAGGGCCCGCACCAGGGTACTTTTGCCGGAATCGACGTGCCCGGCCGTGGCAATGACGTGCACCGCTCAGCCCGCCCTGCCTGCGTCCGCAACCTCGAGGTTTGCCAGCGCCTGCCGCACCGCCTCGAGAATCCGGTCGTCATCCCCGGCGGGCACGCACCTCAGATCGATCAGGCACGAACCGTCGTGAACGCGCGGCAGCACGGCGGGGTCACCGGTGCGCAAGAGGCGCGCGAGTCCCTCCGGGAGCCGGAGCGCCCACCCTGGCAGGGGAACGCCGGGGGCACCCCCGCCCCCTACCCTGCCGTCATGCGGCACGACAGGTACGCCGAGTGCTTCGGCGAGTCGGTCGGTGCGGCGCCGCAATTGTCCGACGTCGGCGTGCAGTGCCTGCACGACGGGCGGCGGTCCGCCGGCGACGGTCGCCTCGAGCGCGGCGAGGGCGAGTTTGTCGGCCCGGACGGCGCGGGCGAGGGGGTGGCGGGCCAACCGGGTGATGATCTCCTTGCGGCCAAGCAGCAAACCTGCCTGGGGTCCGCCCAGCAGCTTGTCGCCGCTGGCGATGACGACGTCGGCCCCGCCCGCCAAGGCGGAGGCAACATCTGGTTCATCGGGGAGGTGCGGGTCGGGTGCCAGCAGTCCACTGCCAAGGTCGGCCACGAGCGGTACCCCGTTTGCCTGTGTCAGCGGGCCCAGTTCGTGCAGCGGAACAGCGGACGTGAAACCGTCCACCCGGAAGTTGCTCGGATGGACCTTCAGTACGCAGCCCGTATCCGGCCCCAGGGCTCCGGCGTAGTCATGCAGATGCGTCCGGTTGGTGGTGCCCACCTCGCGGAGCCTGGCGCCCGTGGACTCCATCAGGTCGGTGAGCCTGAACCCGGCTCCGATTTCAACGAGTTCCCCGCGGCTCACCACCACCTCGCGGCCGGCGGCCAGGGCTGTTGTG
>DATIMT010000310.1:0-13376 GCA_035475035.1 Arthrobacter sp. | reverse complement strand
ACGAAGCTTCGGTGGCCGGGCCGGGAGGCACCGTGGAGTCCACGGGCCAGGCATTGCTGGTGACTCTTTCGCCTGACCGCCTGGGCCCCGTACTCGTCCGCATCCCGCGCTCCGGGGACCGTTCCTCGTAGCAGGCAGCAGCGTGGCGGCCGTCCTCCAAACCTGGGTGACGGCCGTCGTCGCGCCTATGTGTACATCAGCGAGCCCGGCGTGGTGAGCTTTTCACCTGTTTCCAGCCAGGTCTTCAGGCCGGAGAGGATCATCGGCCAGCCGCCGTAGAGCTGTTCGTTGGCGCCCTCGCGCAGGTCGCTGTGGGTGACGGTGAGGTGGCAGGAATCGCCTACCGGCTCGATGTCCCAGGTGATGGTGGATGTTCCCTCGGCCTTGACGTCCTCACCCCATAGGGCCCGCATGCTCTGGACCAGCCGGCGGGGCGGGTCCACCTCCAGGTTTTCGCCCTCGCCCAGCGCTTCGCCCGCCTTTGGGTTGCCCATCACGAACCGGCCGCCGGGGGACCAGTCGGCCTCCAGCGTGTTGCCGAACTGGTACTTGCTGCGGATCTCGCTGTCGGTAATGGCCTCCCAGAGCCGCTCGGGAGTGGTCTTGATGTAAATCTCGAAGATCTTTTCCATGGGACTTTCCAATCTGGATTTGAGGTCGCTGAGGGCAGCGGCCCATGGTTGTGCATATTTGCTTACCCAGCGGTCGTGGACCAGCCGGATGGGTACCGGGTTCAGGAAGTGCAGCTTTTCCCGCCCCCGACGGCGGGTCACCACCAGGCCTGCGTCCTCCAGGATGCGAAGGTGCTTGGCGATGCCGAACCGGGTCATGTCGAACCGTGCCTCGAGTGCGCTGAGTGTTTGGCCGTCTTCACGGAACAGTTCGTCGAGCAGGTCCCGGCGGGTGGGGTCGGAGAGTGCCTTGAACACGTCGTCCATGACAGCAATGATAGGTGACTATATGGTCACCTATCAAGGGTTTCTCCAGATCAGTTGCGGGAAGCCAGCGTCCTGTCGCGCTCCTCGAACACCTCGTCACCGGGTCCAGTGAACGCGCGTGACCGCTCCACTGCCTCGACGGAGCCGGTGAACAGCTGCGATTCGTGCGGATCCGCCGACGGGCGTGCGTCGCGGACCGCGGGCGAACCCTTCCCGCGCCCTGGTGCCCTGTGCCCGGCGGCGGTGCCGTCGTCGTCCGCTGCCTGCTCCCAGCGCTGGTGCGGCAGCGCCTGCGGGTGGTTTTGCTGCAGGAACGTGACCATGGTTTCTCGGACCAGGCAGCGGAGGTCGAAGAGCGCGGCACTGTCCGCAGCGCTCACCAGGATCCGGACCCGGACAAAGCCGCCGGTGGCATCCGTAATTTGCAGGACCCCCACGCGCTCGTCCCACAGGTCCGTATCGGCCAGGACCCGGCGCAGCTCGGTGCGCATGTCCTCCACGGGTGCGCGCCAGTCGAGGTCGAACTCCACCGTGCCCATCACCTCGGACTGGCGGCGGGTCCAGTTTTCGAAGGGCGTGGTGGTGAAGTAGGTGGACGGCAGGATCAGCCGGCGGTCGTCCCAAAGGTGCACCACCACGTAGGTGAGCGTGATTTCCTCGATCCGGCCCCACTCCTTCTGGACCACCACCACGTCATCCACGCGGATCGCGTCGGTGAACGCCAGCTGCATGCCGGCAAAGACATTTACCAGGGATGTCTGCGCGGCGAGGCCGGCGACAATCGAGATCACGCCCGCGGACGCAAGCAGCCCGGCACCCAGCGCCTGGATGGCCGGGAACGTCAGCATCGCGGTGCCCACGGCGAGCACCACCACCAGTGCGACGGCGATGCGCCGGGCCAGGATCATCTGCGTACGCAGCCGCCGTGCCCGCCGGTTGTCCGCCACGTCCACGCTGTGCCGGTGCAGCACCACCGCTTCCACGATGAGCAGCACCGCAATGGCAAGCCAGGCGAAGGCGCCGATGAGGGCAATGAGCAGGAAATGGTCGACGCCGGCGTGCCAGCTTTCGCTGTCAGCCGTCAGCCCCAGCGCCGTGCGGACACCCACCAGGCACAGGGCCAGCCGCAGCGGCCGGCGGGCCACGCGGGACGTCGCCTGCAGTTCGGGCCGCTTGCGGTTCAGGCGGAGGACCACCTTGCGGAGCAGCCAGGACAGGACCAGTCCGGCGGCAACCGCCAGGATGACGGCAATGAAGGGCAGGGCGGGAAAGAGTAGGTCTTGCATCCTTTAACCTCTATCAACTTCGGGCTGGCGGGGCGAAGTTGGCGCGGGCCTCAAACGGCGTGGCGCTCGTTGCCGTACCCTGTCCGTGCGTTCCGGCCCAGTTACCCTCTCCACAGCGGGCACGCCGGCTTGCTGATCCCCGCGGTTCCGCGGTCCCTGCCGGATCGGAGCGTGATGCGGGGACGTGTAACCGGGCAGGAACGTCTCGTGGACCCGGGGCGAACTGGTCGCCAGGATGACCGCCGCTGGGTAGCCTTGGGCCCATGCAGAAGATATCGATCGACGCCCTGGCCCGTCAGCAGCTTGAAGCGGCCATCGGCTCCGGCAACGGCCGCGCCGCAGACACCGTGTACGGCGGCCACGAGAAGATCCTCCGGCAGACGGTCATGGCCATGACAGCCGGGACGCAGCTGAGCGAGCACCAGAATCCCGGCGACGCCACCGTCTTCGTGATTCAGGGCTGCGTCAGCCTGCGGTCAGGCGGAGACTCCTGGCAAGGCAAGTCCGGGGACCTGCTGATCGTCCCGCCCGGCCTGCACAGCCTTCATGCCGAAGAAGACTCCACGTTCCTGTTCACCGTGGCCAAGTACCGGGACTGACCCATCGATTGCTCCGTACTTGGCGTTTTGAGCCCGGAAAACGACAAGTATGGAGCAACCGATGGAGGGGTTAGGCCCGGTCGTCGACGCTGTCCTGCACCGGCCGGGGCTCCAGCCAGATCCGTTCACGGGGGCCCGGTGGGTAGGCATACCGCTTGCCGGCCAAGGTGATCGCCAGGGCGGCAACCACCGGTATCGCTGCCGCGACCGGAACCAGCAGCGGACCGGCAACCACCAGGGCCGCGGAACCGTAAAGCGCGCCGATGGTGATGCCCAGCTGGATGGTCAGCACGGTGAGGCCATTGGCGGCCTCGCTGTATTCGCCGCCGGCCCGGAGGATCGCGGACTGGTTATAGATGCCGATGGCGCCAAGGCCCGCTCCCCAAATGGTCATCAGCACCAGCGCCACGGGCAGGTTTCCCACTGCGAGTGGCAGGAGGAACATCGATGCGGCGATGGATGCCGTCGTGATCATTAGCGAACGGCGGGGACGCGAATCCACGGTGAGCCCCGCAATCCATATGCCCAGCAGGCCGGACCCGCCCAGCACCGTGAGGGAGAGGCTGATGGCGTAGTCCGGCAGGCCCGCTTCGCGGATGAACGGTGCGATGTAGGTGAACAGGGCGAAGTGGGCCAGGACCAGGAGCGGCCAGGCGATGGCCACTGACTTCACGCCGGGCTGGCCGATGGCCTTGCGCAGTGACGGCCGGGCGGCGTCGGTAATGCGCCGGACGCGGGGGAGCAGCCAGAATGCCAGCACGGTCAGGACCACACCGAACCCGGCCAGCACCAGGAACGCTGCACGCCAGCCCAGGAACCCGCCCAGGGCCGTACCCACGGGGGCTCCGATGGCAAGGCCCAGGCTGTTGCCGCTGAACACGATCGCCAGGGCCTTGCCCACCTTGTCCGCCGGGACCACACGCGATACGAACGGTGCCATGGTGGTCCAGAGCAGCCCGTGCGCCAGGCCGCCCACCAGCCGGGCGATCATCGCCGCCGTGAAGTCCGGTGCCACCCCCACCAGGGCGTTGCTGAGCGAGAAGGCCAGGACCAGCCCCACCAGCAGGGCATGCCGGGGGATCCTGCCCAGCAGCCGGGCCGCCGGCACCACCGTGACCACGATGACGGCGGCGTAGGCGGCGGCAAGGTAGCCGGCCACCGGCTCGGACACCCCCAGCCCGGTGCTGATCTGGGGCAGCAGGCCGGACGGGAGAAGCTCGGTGGTGATGGCGGTAAAGGCGATGGTGGCGAGGACCACCATCGCGGCATACGGAAAGCGGGCAGGTTCCGGCGCGGGAATCGCGGACGACATGGGGGAGTGATCCATTCAAGGGGAGGGGGATGGAATGCGGCGCTGCTCACCTGACAATTCCTCCCTTAAATTTACCGGATCGAACGCTCTGTCACGGACATGACAAGCGCTCCGCGTCGCCGTGTTGACCGTCAAAAAAGCGGTCCCGGCAGCGCCTCCGGGTAGGTTGGTTATGGAACTTCAATGCCCGAAGCCAACGTGCCGGGCCCGAAAGCCTGGAGGCCCCATGAGAACCTGCCGCCCTGCCCGGCAACCCGAGCTGATGGTCGCCGCATGACGGCCCGGCTGCGGGTGTGCCTGCCCGCCCAAAACCTGCTGGATGCACTGGCGCCCATGGACGGCGTCGACTTTGTCCTCTGGGACCTGACGGGGCCGGCGCCGGAAGGCCGCCTGGACCTGCTGGTCCCCGGCTACATGGGCAAGCCGACGGCGCTCGCGGCATTGGAGGGCGTCGACGTCGGCCTGGTGCAAAGCCAGTCCATCGGGTACGACGGCGTCGCCTCGGTGTTGCCCGCAGGCGTCACCTTCGCCAACGCGGCGGGAGTCCACGAGACGTCGACGGCGGAGCTCGCCGTGGGAATGATGATTGCCTCCCAGCGCGGGATCCCGG
This sequence comes from Arthrobacter sp., assembly GCA_035475035.1. Taxonomy (GTDB): domain Bacteria; phylum Actinomycetota; class Actinomycetes; order Actinomycetales; family Micrococcaceae; genus Arthrobacter. The sequence goes on along the minus strand of DATIMT010000310.1, from coordinate 8,631 downwards.
ACTTTGTCCGCAACCAGGAAACCGGAACCTGGGACAACAACCCGCGTCCCAGCCTGGCCGACAGGCGGGTGCTCCTGGTGGGTTACGGGGGAGTGGGCAAGGCCATCGAGGCCCGGCTCCTGCCGTTCGAAACCGAGGTCACCCGGATGGCCAGCCGCGCCCGGGAGGATGAGCGCGGCACCATCCACGGGATCGACGCGCTCTTCGATCAGCTGCCGCTGCATGACATCGTGGTGGTCAGCGTTCCCCTCAGCGAAGATACGCAGCAGTTGGTAAACGCGAAATTCCTGGCTGCCATGCCGGACGGCGCCCTGCTGGTCAACGTGGCCCGCGGCCCGGTGGCGGACACGGACGCGTTGCTGGCGGAGGCCTCAAGCGGCCGCCTCCGTGCCGCCCTGGACGTGACCGATCCGGAACCGCTGCCTGCAGAGCACCCGCTGTGGACCACCCCGGGCGTGCTCATTACCCCGCATGTGGGCGGCGCCAGCTCGGCCATGTTCCCGCGGATGGTCCGCCTGGTCAGGAAGCAGATCGGGTTGCTGCTGGAGGGTAAGGACCCGGTAAACGTGGTCCTCCCTTAACCGCAGCTGCTCCCACCCCTATGCTTGGCCCATGTCCACTTTTGAAGTCCGCCGCAGTACGGTCATCCCTGCCGCCGCCGAAGAGATTTTCCCGCTGGTCAACAACTTCCATGAGTGGACCGCCTGGTCCCCGTGGGAGACGATCGACCCCGGCATGAGCCGCCGCTACTTCGGCAGTGAGTCCGGCGCAGGGGCCGGGTATGAGTGGAGCGGAAACCGCAAGGCGGGCAGCGGCACCATGGAGATCGAGGAATCGGTCCCGTCGAGCCTGGTCCGGATCCGGCTGCAGTTCACCAAGCCGTTCAAGGCGCTGAACCCCACGACGTTCAGCTTCACCCCGGTCCAGGCCGGCACCGAAGTGACCTGGCGGATGACCGGGGAGAACAAGGGCATCGGGAATGTGTTCGCGCTGTTCATGAACATGGACAAGATGGTGGGTGGCGACTTCGAGCGGGGGCTGGCAGCGCTCGCGTCAACCGTAGCGGTAAAGAAGAGCTGAGGCCTGGTGTGGGTGTCGTCGACGAAGCGTTGGCGAAGGTCGACGAACCGGACAGGACCTGCCTGCAGCATGTGGTGGAGCTTGCCCGGTCGGTGGCCCCGGGCGCCACGGAGGGCATGAGCTACGGCATGCCCGCCCTCAAGCTGGACGGCAAACCGCTGGTGGCCGCCGTGGCCACAGCCAAGCACCTCTCGATCTTTCCGTTCTCCTCGGCGGTGGTGGAGGCGGTCGCCGACCGGCTGGCGGGATACTCCCTGTCGAAGGGAACCATCCGCTTTACCGCCGGCCACCCCGTGCCCGACGACGTGCTGGCGGACATTGTCCGGCTGCGGCTGGCGGAAATCCGGCAGTAGGCAGGCCACGCCGTATTCCGGCCCAACATGACCGCCGCCGTGGCGTGCCTGGTGCCGCCGCTGGCCGTGGCTGGCAGGGCAGTGCGCAGGGTGGTTGCCGCTGCCCGGGAGTGGCCGTGGAAACGCTGGCCTACCCAACAAAACTCCCTATATCCCCGCGCCGCAATCGGTTCCATAATGGCCTCGTAGACTTCGGGAATCTCCCCGCCGCTGCAATGTGCCGCGGCGGAACCAGGGGTTTCAGGCGGCCGCCCCGGCAATCGGCGGGAAGGACGGCCACGAGGCCCGGCGGGGGACGGCCGGACTGTCTCAGGGGGAGAGCAACGCCATTGATGCAGAAGGAGATTCGTCATGCTCAAGGACATGGAAGTGATGGCCGTGCTGCCGGCCAAGGACATTGACCGGGCGCGGGAGTTTTACCGGGACAAGTTGGGACTGGAACCCGACCAGACGCAGGGTGACGGCGGCCTGATCTACCGGTGCGGGAAGGGTACCTCGTTCCTGATTTACCAAACGGACAATGCCGGGTCGGCCAAGAATACGCAGATCGGCTGGAGCACCGATGACGTGCAGCGGGATGTGGACGAGCTCCGCGGCCGTGGCGTTGTTTTCGAAGACTACGATATGCCCGGGCTCAAGACCGAGAACGGCATCGCTTCGATGGAGGGAATGGGCCAAGCAGCCTGGTTCCTGGACAGCGAGGGCAACATCCTCAACATTTCCTCACTGTCATCCTGATCCGTCATAACCGGAAGCACAGCATCAGCGCATAAAACGCACGACGCCGGCACGTGCCGCCCGAGCACCCGCACCTGGGGGCGTGGAGGCGGCAGCCCGGCGTCGTCGTCGTGCATGGCCGGAAAAGTCTTTCGTCATAAATCCACGGGTTGTAGAAACCGGTGGTTTAACGGCCAGGTTCTGGTTATCGTGTCCGTACCCGTGGTTGAGCAGTCAGCTGGCTCGCTACCCATGAGAGTTTCTGATGGACCCCACTGCAGACCGGCCCCGTACCGGGAAGATTGTTCCCGGCACCACCTCACAGGGCAGGGTGTTCCATGCCTTCCGCCGCTGGCCGCTCGTTCCGGCCGCGGATCTCCTCCTGCTGCGGCATGCCTTGCAGGATTCCAATTCCGACAGGGAGCCGGAGCAGGCGTACGCGCTCCTGTGCCTCATCGACGACGAACTCGTACGCCGCTCGGCGCTTCCACCCGCTTCCGCGGACTAAGACTGCCGTGGGCCGGTGATGCGTCAAGGTGGGGGGACCGGCCCACGGCCACAACATGCCGCCCTCATCCCATTCCTCTGCAATCCCAGAGGCCTCTGCTGTCTCAGACGGCGGGCTCGCGGCGGCCCAGCGCCATCCGGAGTGCGCCTCGAAGGGTCAGCTGGTTTCGTTTCGTCACCACGATGACGGCTGCTGCTCCGGCGAGCAGGACCACGATGCCGCCGGAGGCCACGGACCAGCGCGCGCCGAACTGGCTGCCGATCCACCCGACAAGCGGCGAACCCAGGGCGGTGCCGCCCTGCAGGATGGCCAGGTAGAGGGCCAGTACACGGCCCCGGAACTGCGGCTCCACGGAGAGTTGGATGCTGGTGTTGCAGCTGTTCAGGAACGTGATGGAGGCCAGGCCTACCGGAATCAGGATGGCGGCGTAAGACCAGAATGATGGGGCGATGCTGCCCAGGACGGTGAAGATTCCCAGCCCCAGGGCCCCGGCGAGCATGAACCTGAGCCGCGGCCGGGAGCGCCGCGCTGCGAGGAGGGCGCCGGCCAGGGTGCCCACAGCCATGATTGAGCCCAGAAGCCCGAACTCGCTCGGACCCATTTTGAATTCGGTGGTGGCCATCAACGAGTTGATGACAGGGAAGTTCATGCCGAAGGCGCCGAGGATTCCCACCAGGACCATGATCAGCATGAGGTCGGGTCGGCGGCGCACATATCGGACGCCCTCGGCCACCTGGTGCTTGTTTCGCTCGCCCTTTGCCACCGGGGCGGGCTGGCTGATCCGGATCCTGAACAGCGAGACCAGGACGGCCGCGAAGCTCGCAGCGTTGAGCAGGAACACCGGGCCCGTACCCACCCAGGCGATGAGTACGCCGGCGATGGCGGGGCCGGTGAGCCGTGCGGTGTTGAAAGACGCGGAGTTCAAGGCCACCGCGTTGGAGATGTTGTCCTGCCCCACCAGTTCCGAGACGAAGGCCTGGCGGGCGGGGGCGTCCACGGCGCTGGCAAGCCCCAGGCAGAAGGCCGCCACGTACGCATGCCACAGTTGGGCGGTGCCGGTCACCACCAGGAGGCCGATTGCCAGGCCGGTGAACGCCATGGCCAGTTGGGTCCACATGAGGATGATGCGCTTTCGGTACCGGTCCGCCAGGACACCGCCGTAGGGGCCGAACAGCAGCATGGGCAGGAACTGCAGGCCGGTGGTGAGGCCGACGGCGGCGCCTGAGTGGTCGGTGAGGACAGTCAGGACCAGCCAGTCCTGGGCCACCCGCTGCATCCAGGTGCCGATGTTGGAGACGATCGCGCCGCTGGCCCAGATGCGGTAGTTGGGGTTTTCGAGGGCACGGAACATGGCACTCATTTGCCGCTCATTTCCTGCATGATGCGCGCGGCCCGGCTGAGGGTGCGCCGGTCTTCCGCGCTGAGTCCGGCCACTCGCTGGGCCAGCCAGGCCGTCCGCTGGTTCCGGGCTTCGGCGAGGACCGTCCTGCCTGCGTCGGTGATCTCCACGCGGACCTGACGGCCGTCGTCGGGATTGGCGTTCCTGGTAACGAAGCCCTGGTCGGCCAGGGCGTTGACGATCCTGGTCATGGACGGTGCCTGGACGTGTTCACTTTCGGCAAGCGCGCGGAGCGTGCTCGCGCCGCTGCCGTTCAGCAAAGCCAGGACGGTGTACTGGCCGGGGGTGATGATGTCGCCGGTTGCCTCGACGCGGAGCCGCCGGGAAGTGCGCATTACGGCGGTGCGGAGATCGATGGCGAGGGTGTCTGGGGTGGTGGGGTCTGCGGTTGCCTGGTTCTTCGTTTGGGTAGGGGACATGTATGCGGGTGCGCCTCCTGCTGACGTTCCTTAGCAGTGCTAATTAGTTCTGCTAACTATTATGCCCGGATTGCTTGCCCGGGGCAACGGTTTGGGATGTGGTTCTGGCGACACGACAGCGCAGAATGGGGGCGTGACTGGACGCAAGCGGTCTGAGCCGGCCCACGCAGGGCTCGTGGCCCTGGCCGCCCCGGCTCGGCGGGCGTAGGCTCTGCCGGACCATGACCGAACAGCAGCCTTATGAGTTGATCCGGCGTTATCCGCACTTCGAGCTGCGTTGGTATCCGGCGCATGCCGTGGCTGAAGTGACAGTGTCCACGGCCTTCGACCGCGCCGGGAACGCTGCTTTCCGGCACCTGTTCAACTACATCAGCGGCAACAACACCACCCGGCGCAAGCTGGCCATGACGGCGCCGGTCATCCAGGAGGCCGGGGCGCCGCAGAAGCTCGCCATGACCGCCCCGGTACTGCAGCGGGGGCCCTTGCCTGGATCCGACGCTCCCGCCGAGTTTGTTGTCGGATTCGTGCTCCCAGTCGGCGTCACCGCTGACACCGCTCCGGCGCCCACCGATCCCAGGGTCAGCGTGCGGGAAGTTCGGCCGTCCCTTGCCGCGGCCCTTGGCTTCTCCGGCAGCGGCACCGCGCGGGCATTCCAGCGGCATATTACGGGGCTGCAGGCAGCTTTGGAGCTGGCCGGGCTGACGCCGGTGGGTGCGCCCCGGTTTGCCCGGTTCGATCCGCCGTTCAAGCCCTGGTTCCTTCGCCGCAATGAGGTCATCCAGGATGTGGCAGATCCTGGTTCAGCAGGGGAAACATCCCGCTCCTGACGGGTCCACCGTCCACGCGTGCTGCTTGCGGCTTCCTGGGTTACTTCCGATCGCGTGGCGGGCCCAACCCGTGAAAGTGCTCCGATAGTTTCTCTCGCTCCGTGGCCGCCTTCGGAATGCCCTGCTTCTTTCCCAATGTGCATCGTTAAGGGACCCGCCAGTGCTGCATATGAGCGCGAACACTTGCAAAGCCACTGAGTTCGGAAGTCCGCTCCCATTTGCCTGTCACCTGTTGTTATTGCTGAAACTTTACGATAGTTTCTCTGTGTGATGCAGGTCGCACTGGTGGGGAGCCCGCGGCCAACATGCCAACCAAAGGACAATGATGACCAGCGAGCAGAGCACCAGCACCCCGGAGCACCGCCTCAAACGCCTCCACGAACGCCTGGGCGGCATCGCCTACGGCGGCGACTACAACCCGGAACAGTGGCCCCGCGAAGTATGGGCGGAGGACGTACGGCTCATGAAGGACGCCGGGGTCAACCTGGTCACCCTTGCCGTGTTTTCCTGGAGCCGGCTCGAAACCGCGGACGGGGTCTACGACTTCGCCTGGTTGGACGACATCATGGACCTGTTGCACGCCAACGGCATCGGGGTGGACCTGGCCACGCCTGACGCCGTCCCTCCGGCCTGGTTGGTGGCCCAATACCCGGACATCCTCCCGGTCCTGGCGGACGGCAGTACGTTCGGGTTCGGATCCCGCCAGCACTTCGATGTCTCGCATCCCGCCTACCGCAGCAAATCGCTGGCCATGGCGGAGAAAATGGGGGAGCGCTACGCAGGCCACCCGGCCCTGTGCATGTGGCATGTGAACAACGAGTACGGGCCCGTCTCGTACGGCCCGCACGCGGACAAGGCCTTCCGGGAGTGGCTGCAGAAAAAGTACAGCAGCCTGGAGGACCTCAACCGGGCCTGGAGCACTGACGTGTGGGGCCAGGTCTACTCCGACTGGGCGCAGGTCAACGCCCCCGCCCAGCCCCGCACGTGGTCCAACCCTTCCCGGCGCCTGGACTTCCACCGGTTCACCTCGGACAGCATGCTGGCGCACTACAAGGCGGAGCGGGACATCCTGCGCCGGCACACCCCGGAGCTGCCCATCGTCACCAACTTCATGCGGTTCTACAAGAACAACGACTACTGGGCCTGGGCTGCAGAGGAAGACGCGGCCGCCCTAGACATCTACCCGGACCCGCGCGAAGAGGACGCCCATGTGGCCGCCGCCCTCAACTTCGACCTCATGCGCTCCCTGCGGAAAGGCCAGCCCTGGCTGGTGATGGAGCAGGCCACGGCGGCCGTCAGCCAATGGTCTGTCAACGTCTCCAAGCTGCCGGGAAAGATGCGCCTCGGCTCCTACCAGGCCATCGCCCAAGGCGCGGACTCCATCCTTTTCTTCCAGTGGCGCCAGGCCAGGGGCGGCACGGAGCGCTTCCATTCGGGCATGGTCAACCACGCCGGCCCGGACACCAGGGTGTTCCGTGAGGTCCGTGAACTGGGCCAGGAACTGAAGGGCCTGGGCGGCATCACCGGTACCCGCTCCAACGCGAAGGTAGCCGTGGTCTTCGACTGGGACTGCTGGTGGGCCCTGGAACTCGGCAACTCCCCGCGTTCAGACCTTAACTATCCGCAGGAAGTCCTCCGCCTCTACCGGCCGTTCTTCGACGCCAACATTCCCGTCGACTTCGTGGACACCAAGGCCGACCTCGGCCAGTACAGCCTGGTGGTCCTGCCTGCAACCTACCTTCTTTCCGACGACGCCGCTCAGCGGATCGAAGAGTACGTCTCCGGCGGCGGACGCCTGGTGGCCAGCTACCTCTCCGGCATCGTTGACCCGGACAACACCATTCGCCTGGGCGGCTACCCGGGCGCGCTCCGCAACGTTCTGGGCGCCTGGAGCGAGGAGATGCATCCACTCGCCGGTGACGGCGAGGCAGTGAAGCTTTCAACGGCCGACGGCGGCACGGCCTCCGCGGATTACTGGACCGAGCACCTCCACGCCACCACGGCGGACGTGCTGGCCAGCTACGCGTCCGGGCGGCTGGAAGGCTCGCCCGCCGTCACCCGTAACAGTTTCGGCGGCGGCACCGCCGTCTACCTTTCCGCGCGGGTGGATAGCACCTTCCTGGCGGAACTGCTCGCGGACGAACGCGCGGCCGCCGGGATCCGCCCGGAACTGGACGCGCCCCTGGGAGTGCAGGTCCGCCGTCGTACGGGCAACGGACGCAGCTATCTGCTGGTCCTCAACCACAACGACGCACCCGCCGGGGTGGACGTGACCGCGGGCGGCACCGACCTGCTCACCGGAACGGCCGTAACCGGCGTGGTGGAGCTCGCCGCCAACGGCGTCCTGGTGCTCAAAGAATCCGTCTCCGCAGAATTCCCCAGATAGGAGTCCCACCATGGCCATGCGACTGGATATTCCTCCCGAAGCGGTCACCCCTGAGCCGCCCGGCACCAGGGGAAGACCACGGAACAAGCCCAACGGCTGGAAGCTGGCGCTGAAGCGGGACTGGCGGCTTTACACGCTGGTGCTGCTGCCACTGGCCTACTTCGCGATGTTCCGCTACCTGCCCATGGTCGGCAACGTGATCGCGTTCCGGCAGTTCCAGCCGGGTGGCAACATCTTCGGTGAGAAGTGGGTGGGGCTCAAGTACGTCACGCTGTTTATCAACGATCCCAGCTTCTGGCAGGCGTTCCAGAACACCGTCATCCTGGGCGTGCTCACGCTGCTGTTCTGCTTCCCCATGCCCATCATCTTTGCCTTGCTGCTGAACGAGCTGCGTTCGCAGAAGTTCAAGAAGCTCATCCAGACGGTGACGTACCTGCCGCACTTTATGTCCGTGGTGATCATCGCCGGCATGATCCTGCAGAACTTTTCCATGACCGGCACGGTGAACCAGATCGGCCAGACCCTGTTCGGTACCACGGTGAACTTCACCCAGGAGGCAGCCTGGTTCCGGCCCATGTACATCAGCTCCGAGGTGTGGCAAACCATGGGCTGGGGTGCCATCCTCTACCTCGCTGCGCTGACCCGGGTGGACGAGTCGCTGTATGAGGCCGCCCGGATTGACGGGGCCAACCGCTGGCAGCAGACCTGGCACGTGACGCTCCCGGCCATTCGGCCCACCATCATCACGCTGCTGATCCTGAACATCGGCACGTTCATGGCCGTGGGCTTCGAGAAGATCCTGCTGATCTACAACCCGCTCAACTACGCAACCTCAGACGTCATTTCCACCTACCTGTACCGGGTGGGCCTGGAGTCCAGCAACTTCAGCTACGCGGCCGCGATCGGGATGTTCGAATCCGTCATCGGCCTCACGCTGATCCT
>DATIMT010000309.1:0-24403 GCA_035475035.1 Arthrobacter sp. | reverse complement strand
GGTACCCGCACGAACCTTTGCGGTGCCACAAAGAGGGGGAAAATCAAACGGCAGTCCGGAAAAACAACCCGGTAACGGTGGCCAGGCGCTGTGGATCCTCAACCCCGCACAGTTCCCGCGCAGAGTGCATGGACAGCAGGGGCACGCCCACATCCACGGTCCGGATCCCCAGCCGGGTGGCGGTGAGCGGCCCAATGGTGGAACCGCAGGGCAGCCCGTTATTCGACACGAATTCCTGGTACGGGACGCCTGCCTCGCCGCAAAGCCGGGCCCAGAATGCGGCGCCAAACGCGTCCGTGGCGTAGCGCTGGTTGGCATTGATCTTCAGCAGCGGCCCGCCGTTCACCACGGGGTGGTTGGCGGGATCATGCCGCTCGGGGTAGTTGGGGTGCACTGCGTGCCCGGCATCGGCAGAGAGGCAGAACGACGCCGAGAGCGCCTGCCGCCGCTGGCTCGCCGTCGCGCCCAGGCCGTCGGAGATGCGCACCAGCACGTCCTCCAGGATGGGCCCGCACGCACCGGAGCGGGAGTTCGATCCGATTTCCTCGTGGTCGAAGGCCGCGAGCACCGCAATCGGGCCGCCGGCAACCGCAGACCCTGCATGGGCAATCAGCGCCGCCAGCCCCGCGTGCGTGGCCGAAAGGTTATCCAGCCGCCCCGATGCGAAGAACTCCCCCTTGCCCCCGAAAACCGCAGGTGCCTGGGTGTCGGCGATGACGACGTCGTATCCGCCAATCTGCCCCGGATCAACGGATGCGCCGGCAACTGAGGCCGCCAGCACGCCGAGCAGGTCGGATTCCGAGGGATTCCCCAGCCCCCACACCGGGTTCATGTGCCGCTGTTTGTCCAGGGTCAGCCCCTCGTTCACCGCGCGGTCCAGGTGGATGGCCAGCTGCGGGAAGCGGAGCAGCGGCCCGGTGGCCGTGAGGTGCTGCGTGCCATCCAGCATCACCAGCCGGCCCGCCAGCCGCAGCTCGCGGTCCAGCCAGGAGTTCAGCAGGGGACCGCCATAGACCTCCACTCCGGCCTGGAGCCAGCCGTGGGCACCTGTCGTGGGTTTGGGCTTGAGCTTGAACGACGGGGAATCGGTGTGCGCGCCCAGGATATTGAACCCTGTGGCCGGTCCCGCATCCTCGGGAACTACCCACGCGATCAGGGCACCGTCACGGATGATGAAGAAGGAACCGGGCCCGCCCTCCCACGGCTGCAGCTCGTCCAGGCGGGTGAACCCGGCTGCCTCCAGTCGCCGTCCCCCCTCATGTGCCGCGTGAAAGCTCGACGGCGATGCGCTGACGTAGGCGCCCAGGTCCTGGATGTGGTCTGCGGCAGAGGAAGGCAAAGGCATGGTCCCGAGTCTAGTGCCGCGCTTCCTCCGCAGGTGCCGACACAGTTGCCACGACGGGCTGTCCCGTAGCCGCCTCACCCTTCCGACGGTAGCGGAGGACGCCCACGGCCACCACCGCGGCGGCCAGCGCCAGGGAAAGCAGCAGGGATTCCCGGGTGGACTCCACGATCACCATGCCGATGAGCAGGGCCACGATGCTGATGATGGCTGCCCAGGTGAGGTACGGGAAAAGCCACATCTTCAACTGGAGGTCCTTAGCCGCGGCCCCCATGCGCCGGCGGAGGATCAGCTGCGAGGCGGAAATGACCAGCCACACGAACAGGGCGATGGCACCGGAGGTGTTGACCAGGAACAGGAACACGGTGTCCGGTGCGATGTAGTTCAGGCCGACCGTGACGAATCCGACCACCGTGGAAGCGAGCACGGCTGCGGCGGGAACGCCACGGCGGGAGATGCGGGTCCACGAACGCGGGGCGTCACCGCGGGTGGAGAGCGAGAACAGCATGCGGCTGGCGGTGTAGAGGCCTGAGTTCAGGCAGGAGAGCACGGACGTCAGCACCACGACATCCATGATGGTTCCGGCACCCGGGATGCCGAACAGTTCGATAACCGCAACGTAGGGGCTCTTGGCCACGGAAGCCGAGTTCCACGGAAGGAGGGTGACCACGATGGCGATGGAGCCGATGTAGAAGACCAGGATGCGCCACACGGTGGACTTCACAGCCTTCTTCACGGCGTCCACGGGGTTTTCGGATTCGCCGGCGGCAATGGTGGCGATCTCGGCGCCGAAGAAGGAGAAGACCACCACAAGGATTCCGGCCAGGACAGCGCCCGGACCGTTCGGCATGAATCCACCGTTGTTGATCAGGTTGTCCAAACCCGGAGCGGGGACGCCGGGAACGAGGCCCAGGATGGCGGCAACGCCGAAGATCAGGAAGAGGACGATCGCCGCCACCTTGATGGAGGCGAACCAGAACTCGAACTCGCCGTAGGACTTCACCGAACCGAGGTTGGTGAGCGTCAGCAGCACCATGAGGGCGAGGGCCCAGACCCACTGGTCAATGCCCGGCACCCACCGGTGCATGATGGCCGCCCCCGCGGTGGCCTCGATGCCCAGAACGATGATCCAGAACCAGGCGTAGAGCCAGCCAATACTGAACCCGGCCCAGCGGCCCAGTGCCTTGTCCGCATAAGTGGAAAAGGAGCCAGTCTCCGGGTTTGCAGCGGCCATCTCCCCCAGCATGCGCATCACCAGGATGACCACCAGCCCTGCCGCCGCATACGCGACGAGGATGCCGGGGCCAGCCTGCTGGATCGCGGCCCCCGAGCCGACGAACAGCCCTGCACCGATGACGCCGGCGATGGCGATCATGGACAGGTGCCTGGGTTTCAGGGACTTGGAGAGTTGCTGGTCAGCATGCATGGAAGCGCCGTCCTGTTTGGGGAAATAGCAGAGGTGGTTCGACGTGCGTGGGCGCACCGGGTGGACCGTGTGATGCACCACATCGTCGTTTCACCCTAGGTCTGCCATTATCAGCCATGCTTTGTGCAGTCCGACAGATCTTGCCACGGCCAACAGGACGGGCCTCCAAGCAGAAGCAGCAAGAGGCAATAAAAGTTTTCTCACAGGCATATTTGTAATGTGCCTGAAACCACTGGCCGAGAGCTGATGCAGCTGCGGAGGCTGATTCCTCCTAGACGTCCCGCCGCTTCAACAGGACAGCAGCAAGCAGCACGGGGATGACCACCCAGGCGCCAAGGACCAGCCCCGCCTGCCAGGCCTCAAGGGTGTCCGGGACTTGCTGTGCGGCCGTCAGCGGCTCAATGGTGTTGCCGGGCAGGTACTTCCGGGCCTCCTTGAAGAAGTCCCCGGGGATGAGCTGGAACGCGATGGGTGCCACGAAGAAGATCCCCACCAGGCTCATGATTCCGCCGGCGGAATTCCTGATCAGCGTGCCCAGGGCCATGCCGATGGCGGCGACAGCTGCCACATAGATACTGTTGACCAGGAGGAGCCTGACCGACTGTGCGCTGCCAAGATCCAGCTTCAGTCCATAGTTGTCCAGGATGGGCACGGCCACCAGTCCAGCCACCCAGGTGGAGACGGCGGTGACCACGAACGACGTCACCATGACCACCACCAGCTTTGCAGCGAAGGCGGGGAGCCGCCTGGGCACGGCTGCGAAGGTGGACCGCGCCATGCCGGTGGTGAATTCCGAGCTCATCAGGAGTACGCCAAGGGACCCCAGGATCAGCTGGGCGAAGGCGATGCCCGAAGTTGGCACGCTGACGGCAAGGTCGCCGCCCTGTGATGCAACCCGCGCCGCGGCCTGGGGATCGCGCCCGGCACCGCCGGCAAACTGTCCCGTCCCCCAAGCGGAGAGCGCGCCGAAGCCCACCATGACCACCGCGGTGGAGGCCAGCAGGATCACCGTGGACAGGAGGCTTCGGAATTTGATGACTTCCGAGTTGAGCACCCGGAAGAAGGTGGGACCGGGCAGGGCCCTTCCTCCGTGCCGGGCGTTGTTTCCCCCGCGCGGTGATGCAGGTTCCGGCGAGGACGTGGATTCCGTGGTCATTGCGCTCATTACTTGCTTACCTCCGCGGCGGGCAGGGAGTGGTATTCGACATCGTCCTTGGTCAGTTCCATGTAGGCCTCCTCGAGGCTGGCCACCAGCGGCGTAAGTTCATAGACCATGACCCGGTTTTCCAGGGCGGCCGCGGCGATGGTCCTGGGCTCCAGACCTGTGACCTCGAGCAGTTCACGCTCGGGTAGGTCAATGGAAGCTCCCCGTCCGGCGAGCAGCTGGTAAAGCCGGTCAGGTTCATCGGTGCGAACGCGGACCCGGGACTGGCCCTTGCCGGTGATGATGTCACGGATCGGCGCGTCGGCAATCACCCGGCCGCGTCCGATGACGATCAGGTGGTCGGCGGTCTGCGCCATCTCGCTCATCAGGTGGCTTGAAAGGAACACTGTGCGTCCCTGCCCCGCGAGGTACCGGACCAGGTTCCGCACCCAGACCACGCCCTCGGGGTCCAGCCCGTTGACCGGTTCATCGAGGATGAGGGTCTGCGGGTCCCCCAGCAGGGCCGCTGCTATGCCCAGCCGCTGGCCCATGCCCAGGGAGAAGCCACCGGCCTTCTTCCGTGCCACCGCGTCAAGTCCCGTCATCTCAATCACCTCGTGCACCCTGGCCTTGGGAATGCTGTGCGTGGCAGCCATGGCCAAGAGGTGGTTGTAGGCACTGCGGCTGGTGTGGACCGCCTTGGCATCGAGCAGGGCACCCACTTCGCGCAGGGGGGCCTTGTGCTGGACGTACGGCAGGCCGTTCACGGTAACGGATCCCGACGTCGGCCGGTCAAGTCCCATGATCATGCGCATGGTGGTGGACTTTCCGGCCCCGTTGGGCCCCAGGAAACCCGTGACTTGCCCTGCCCTGACGGTGAAACTGACACCGGCCACGGCGGTCTTGGCGCCGTAGACCTTGGTCAGCCCGTTTGCCTCGATCATGAAGAATCCTTTGGACGGCAGCGCGGGGCTGCGGATGGCGTTTGATGGTGTTCATGCCCTACGCTACCGACGCCCCAGCTCCATTTCGCCGGAATCAGGGATGATTCAGGGGAGATTCAGGGTTGGCCGCCTGCCATGTCCACCTGTCAGCGGCGCGGCGAGTAATACGCCAGGGTCCTCTGCCGGACTTTATAGGTAACGTTCCGCACTCCGGCCAGGGCTTCTCCGTCCACGGCCAGCGCCATGGGGGCCCCGCCGGCGTCGATCCTGACCTCCGTGGCTTCACGCAGGTGCGTGATGCCGGAGCTTGCCACCGTTCCCGTCAACACGGACCAGAGCAGCCGGAGCCGGGCGAAGGATTCGTCAGCGGTGATCAGGCGTACATCCAGCACCCCGTCATCCATCACCGGCCGGAACAAAGGTGCGTGGTCCCGGGGGTAATACCGGCCACGTCCCAGGTAGGCGATCCACACCTTGTGCTGGACCCCGTCCACGGCCAGCGTGGTGGGTGTTCCCGCGGCGAAGGTCCGGAACATCGCCAGCACGCCGGCCAGTGGCTTCCCCAGCGCTGGTTGCAGGTGCTCACGCCGGCGAACGAAGTTTGGGTAGAGGCCGATGCTGGACGTGTTCAGCATGACCAGTTCGGAGACCTCCGGGTTTCCCGCCAGCCCCCGTTCCGCGGTCACTACCCCAATGTCCGCCAGGGCGGCCTCACCCTTGCTTGCCGCCGCAGCTGCATCCTTCAGGCTTCCCGTTCCCGCATCCCGCGCAAAGTGGTTCAGGGTTCCGCCGGGCAGGACCAGCAAGGGAAAGGAACGTTCGACGGCGGCAGCGGCCGCTGCGCCGACGGTCCCGTCGCCGCCCCACACGCCCAAGGCCCGGGTGCCGGGAAAATCAGCTGTCTCCTTGATGCACTGCAGCAGGTCATCATCGGGCTGGACCGTGGTTATATACGCCTTGGGAAATACTTCCCTGAGCGCGGACGCCGTTTCCTCCTTGAAGGATCCGCCCAACGTATTGACCACGATGCTCAGGCCCTCGCCGTCCGGCAGTTCAGGCGCGCTGGTCCATGCCCTCGTCGTCTGCGGGATCGGCGGGCGGACCGGCCACCAGTGCCGCGTCACCATGGCGGCACCGGCACCAAGGGCTGAACCGAAAAGTACGTCGGAGGGCCAGTGCGCACCGGTGTGGACCCGCGAGTAGGCCACGCCCAGGGCTGCCGGAGCCAGGGCAACGCCCAACGCGGGGCGAACCAGGCCCGCTCCGACGGCAAACGCAACGGCAGAGGCTGAATGCCCGGAGGGCATCGAGGAACTCTTGGGCTGCGGATGCACGAATCGGAACACCGGCAGCTGCTCGGGCAACGGACGGGCCCGGGGGAGCAGTGTCTTGAACACCACATTGGTGACGGCGGATGCCACGCCCTGGGCAATCAAGCCATGCAGTGCAGCGCGCCGCGTCTTACCCGGAAAAAATGCCAGGACTGCTGCCGCTCCCATCCACAGCTTTCCCTGGTTGGCCGAGGCAGAAAGGCGCCGGAAGAAAATATCGTGGTTGCCGCCCGGCAGGTTCGATACATGTCTGAGAAAGTATCTATCGAGGCGGCTGACCCACGTCCGGCCTCCGGGCCTGGTGCTTTGCATGTGATCACCCTAACCCCAACCACTACTGCCGCTGACTTGGCTCCTGCTCGACATGCAGGGGCTTGGCGGCTCCGGCCAGCAGCAGGGCCAGCACAATGGGTGCCATGATCGCCAGCAAGGCCGTGTGGATACCCGTGAGGTCACCGAGGTAGCCCAGCAGCGGCGGTCCCGCGAGGAACGAAATATACCCCAAAGTGGATACAACTGAAACGCGGGCTGCCGAGTGTTGGGGGTCATCGGAGGCAGCGGACATCCCCATTGGAAAGGCCAGGGCGGCACCGACACCCCAAAGGGCCGCGCCAATGCCGGCGACCCAGATATTGGATGCGAGCACAAAGAGGCCCAGTCCGGCGGCCGCCGCGGCCATGCTGGCCCGCAGTACCGCTACCCGCCCGTATTTGTCGATGACGCGGCCGCCGAGGAACCGCATGGCCGTCATGGCCAGGACGAAGAGGGCGAACATGAGGGCACCCGTCGATTCGGATGTCGCCAGTCCGTCCACGGAGGCCTTGGCGATCCAGTCGTTGCCTGCGCCTTCGGTAAGGGTGGCGCCCAGAACCACGAGGCCGATGAGGAGGGTCCTGCTGTCCCGCCATGCGGATGGCCCCTTGGCGGGCTTCGGTTCCCCTTCCACGGCGGCCGTCGACAGATGCGGCAGGAAGAAACGTGGCACGGTCAAGGCCACCAGGACCACTACGGCGGCGATCACCAGGAGATGCAGCGGCAGGTCCACGCCAAGCGTGGATAGCCCTGCCCCAACCAGGGCCCCCACGAATGCCCCGCCGCTGAAGGCAGCGTGGAACTGGGGCATGATGGTCCGCCGGAGCTTGTGCTCCACGTCCGCCCCTTCGATGTTTTGTGCCACGTCCCAGAGCCCGATGCCGATGCCGAAGAAGAACAGCGACACGGCTGTCCCTGGAATGGATGTGGATGACAGTGACAGGGCGATACCTGCGCCGGCGGCCGCGGCGAGCAGGCCGGCAAAGCGGACCGTGTTGGCGGTACCGATCCTGCCCACCACCAGGCCGGCGGTTGGAAGGGCGAGAAGCGAGCCAATGGCTGTGCAAAGCAGCAGTGTGCCCATCTGGCCCGACGTGATGTGCAGCGTCTGGGTGACGGCGGGGATCCTGGCTGCCCAGCTCGCGAAGACAAGTCCGTTGATGCCAAAGACCACGAAGGTGGCTGCGGCGGCGGCCCTCAAGCCGACCTGCTGTTCCGTACCGGTATTGGTGCTCATACGCTCACTACTTCCACAGAGTATTTTTGTAGTTCGGCAATGTCCCGGGCGCTGAATTGGCGGTCCGTAACGATCACATCCACCCGGTCCAGGCGGGCGACGAGTACCCGGGCACTGGCCTGCCACTTTGCTGCTGAGGCGGCAACTACCACCCGTGCCGCTGATTCCAGGCCGGCTTTCTTCACGGCGGCATCGTCGAGGTCGTGCGCCAGCAGGCCGTCCTGGAAATCCACGGCGCAGGGCGTGACCACGGCGGTGTCAAAGCGCAGCGACCTGATGTTGGATTCAGCCAGGGGTCCGCGGAAAGCGAGTTCGCCGGGCACCACGCTCCCGCCCGGCAGCAGCAGCGCAGGGCGGGAAGCTGCAGCGTTGTCGCCGCCCACTGCCGCATTGAGCGCCTGGATGGACATGGGCATCAGGGTCAGGTCGCATCCGGCCGCGGCCCGTGCCACCTCGGTTGCCGTGCTGCCGCTGTCCAGCCACACATGCTCGCCTTCTGCCAGCAGTCCGGCCACGGCAGCTGCAATGCGCTTCTTGGCATCCCGGTCCTCCAGCTCACGCTGCCCGTAGCCGGGGTTCTGCCCGTGGCCTATCAGGCTCCGGGCGCGGCCGTGCACGCGGCGGAGGACGCCGTGGCTGGCCAGTACCTCAAGGTCCCGGCGGATGGTCGCACCAGAGGCAGCGCAGGCCTGCATCAGTTCTTCGACACCCACCTCTGGCTGCCGCCGAAGGATGTCGGCGATGATGCGGTGCCGCTCATCGGTCTTCATGAGCAAATGCTATCAACTTATGATCATTTGATCATTGCTGCTTTTTGCCTTTCGCTCAGCGGATGCGCTCCACCCTCTGTTCGTCCCACACCGGCTCCACGGATTCGTAGACCTTTCCGTCGGAGCCGAACACCAGGAACCTGTCGAAGGTGCGGGCAAACCAGCGGTCGTGGGTGACCGCCAGGACGGTTCCCTCAAAGTGGTCAATGGCCCGCTCCAGGGCTTCAGCGGAGTGCAGGTCCAGGTTGTCCGTGGGCTCGTCCAGCAGGAGCAGGGTTGCTCCGGAGAGCTGCAGCAGCAGGATCTGGAACCGGGCCTGCTGGCCGCCGGAGAGCGATTCGTACTTCTGTTCCGACTGTGCGGCCAGGCCGTAGCCGTCGAGCGCACCGGCGGCAGCTTCGCGGCCCAGCCCGGAACGGTGTTCGTCGCCGCGGTGCAGGATCTCCAGGAGTGTCTTGCCCAGGAGATCGGGGCGAACATGGGTCTGGGCGAAGAACCCGGGCCGGATCCGCGCCCCGAGCTTCACCGTCCCCTCGTGCGGAACTTCCGCGATCTCCACATCGGAGACGGGCAGGTGTTCACGTTCGGGGTCCGTGCCGCCGGTGGCGAGCAGCCGCAGGAAGTGGGACTTGCCGGAGCCGTTGGAACCCAGCACGCCAACGCGGTCGCCGAACCATACTTCCGTGGAGAACGGCTTCATCAGGCCCGTCAACTCAAGCCGTTCGGCCACGATCGCGCGCTTGGCGGTCCTGCCGCCCTTAAGGCGCATCTGCACGTTCTGCTCGATGGGCAGCGCCTCCGGCGGCCCCACTTCAAGGAACTTGGCCAGCCGGGTCTGGGCCGCGTGGTAGCGGTTGGCCATGTCGGAGCGGAAGGCTGCCTTGTTCTTGTACATGTTGACGAGTTCCTTGAGCTTGACGTGCTCCTCGTCCCAGCGCTTCCGCAATTCCTCGAACCGGGCGTTCCGGTCTGCCCGCGCCTCCACATAGGAACCGAAGCCGCCACCGTGGATCCACGCAGCGGCTCCGTTGATCCCGGGCTCCAGGGTGACGATGCGCCCGGCCGCGTTGTTCAGCAGTTCCCGGTCATGGCTGATGAAGAAGACCGTCTTTTTTGAGCCATTCAGCTTTTCCTCGAGCCAGCGCTTGCCCGGGACGTCCAGGTAGTTGTCCGGTTCATCCAGCAGGAGGAGGTCGTCCGGGCCGGCGAACAGCGCTTCGAGCACCAGCCGTTTCTGCTCCCCGCCGGAAAGGGTCGACGCCGGGCGGTGCTGCGCGCGGTCAAACGGCACTCCCAGCGCGGCCATGCAGACCTCATCCCAAACGGTCTCGACGTCGTAGCCGCCGGCATCACCCCAGTCCACGATCGCCTGGGCGTAGCGCATCTGGGTGGGTTCGTCGTCGTGCTCCATCATGGCCAGTTCGGCATCATCAATTTCGCGGGCAGCGGCGGCCAGGGCCGGGGGAGCGGCGGAGACCAGGAGGTCACGGACGGTGGAGCCGTCCCGCACCTGCCCCACGAACTGGCGCATGATGCCCATGTTTCCGGAACGCCCGATGACGCCCTCGTCCGGGACCAGGTCTCCGGCGATGATCCGGAACAGCGTGGTTTTGCCCGTGCCGTTCGGCCCGATGAGGGCGGTCTTGGTGCCGTCCGGAACCTTGAAGGTCACCCCGTTGAGGAGCTGGGTACCGTCGGAGAGGAAGTAGTCGATGCCGGAAACGTCAATATGGGCCACGCCGTCAATCCTCCCACGCCGACCCCTAACCGGCGGCGGTGAGGAACTGCTTCAGCAATGGTCCGGAGGTGGTGGCACCCAGGCCGCCGTCCTCCACGAAGACGGCCACGGCCAGGTCCCCGTGCACAGCGACGATCCAGGCATGGGTCTTTGGCGGATTTTCGGTGCCGAACTCGGCGGTTCCGGTCTTTGCCCCCACAGGTGCGCCGGGGACGCTGGACAGGAAGCCTGCGTGGCCGGACGTAACGACGGCGCGCATCATGTCTGCCAGCGATGCCGCCTCCGCGGCCGTGATCGGTTTGTCGGAAGCAGTGGAGGGTGCCTCGGCCGTGGCGGTGGCGGACGGTTCGGCTGCCGGAGCAGTGGACCCCGCGGTCGTTCCGGCAGCCGGCGCACCGGCGTCGGGGTTGAGGACCAGCTGCGCTGAGACCGGGGCGCCCTTGGCCACCGAGCCGGCCATGATCGCTGCGGCCAGGGGGGAGAGCAGCACCTTGCCCTGGCCAATCATGGATGCCGCGTGTTCGGTGCCCTGGGCTTGTCCCGGAACTGAGCCCAGGAAGGCTTCGGCGCCAAGTTTCGGTGCCTCAACCGCCACACCCATGGATGTGGCAGCGGCCTCAAGCTGGCCCTGTGATACGGAGTCGCGCTGGGAGATGAAGGCCGTGTTGCAGGAGTGCGCAAACGCGTCCCGCAGCGTCACCGCGCCAAGGGAGGTTTCGGGGTAGCCTTCGGAGTTCTTGAAGGTCCGCCCGTCCACATTAAGGGTTGGTGTGCACTGGACGGTGGAGTCCGGCGTCATCCCGTTACGGAACAAGGCGAGCGAATCCACCATCTTGAAGATGGAACCTGGGGCGTACTGCCCCAGCATCGCGGTGTTGTAGCCGTTGCTGCCCGGTCCGGAAGCGGCTGCCAGCACGGCACCGGTGGAGGGGCGAAGGGCCACGATGGCCGATGCCGGACCCACTTTTTCCAGGGTGCTCTCCGCCAGCGTCTGCAGCCGCGGATCGAGGGTGGTTTTCAGCGGCGTGCCGGGTTTAGGCGCCACCTGGAAGAGAACGCGGCGGGGGTCGGTGCCTGCGGACTGGATCTGTTCGCGGGTCAGGTCAGCGCGCTGTGCACGGATGACGACGGCGTCCGATCCACGGAGTTGTTCGTCGTACTGCTGCTGGAGCCCGCCAATGCCCGTGACATCGCCGGCGGCCAGGGCACCTTTTGACGCCTCGACCTGCTCGGCCGAGGCCTCCCCAACGGAGCCGAGCACGGCACGGGCAAACGTCCTGCTCGGGGCCAGGGGGACCGATGCCGGGATGCCGCGGCCGCCGGGGATGGCCCGGATCTGCTCATCAGTGATGGTCCGGCCTTCTTCACGGAGGGTGATGGCGGAAACAAAGGCCTGCTCACCGGCCGCCTTGACCTGCTGCACGTAGCCGGCAGGGTCCACCCCGACCAGCGCAGCGAGCTTGGCTGCAGAATCAGCCGGGTCTGCGCCGCCCAACTGGGGCTTGTCGATGCCCACATTCACCACGGGACGGTACGTCACCAGCGGGACGTCGCCTGCGCCCAGGATGTCCGCGCGCTGGGGCGACTGGGATCCCTTGGTGACGATTTCGCCGTCGGCGAGGCCGGGTGCCAGGTTGGCCGGGTCCCAGATGGTGAGCCATTTATCGCCGGACTTTTTGAAGTTCGCCGCGATGGTGTATTTCCACTCCGCGTCACCGAACTTCCATGTGTAGTTCAAGGGTGCGGAGGCCTTGTCCCCATCCAACGTGAGTGCGCCCGACCGGACCTCCGGCTTTTGCGGGTCCAGGGCCGCGAAGACCTGGTGCAGCTGGTCATTGGCAGCGGCGGCGTCCTTGCCGTCAAAGGCAACGGAGCCTACGTCCAGCGCCGACACTGCGCCGGCCAGCTGTTGTGCCGCGGCCTCGGCCCCGGACTTTCCGTCGTCGCAGGCCACCAGCGAGGTTCCCAGGATGAGCGCAGCTATGGCAAGCGAAAGTTTTGTTGATTTCCCCATCGCGCCATTATCCCCCGGACCGGTTGCCTGCTGCGCCATCCTGCCGTCAGTCGTGGCCGGCTGCAGCGTCCGCCGGGAGCCCCAGGTCCGGAACCGGTAGTTTGAAGACGTCTTTCAAGGCGTACTTTGCCGCATGCATTCCAGGCATGCCCGTCACCCCCGGGCCCGGCGGTGTTGACGACGAACACAGGTAGACACCCAGCAGCGGCGTCCGCCACGGGACGGGGGATACCACCGGCTTCTGGATAAGTCCGCGCACGTCCATGACGCCGGCGCTGAAGTCGCCGCCAATGTAGTTGCGGTTGTAGTCAGCCAGCTCCGCTGCGGTGATGACGTGCGATTCGACCACCAGGTCGCGGAAGCCCGGCGCGAACCGTTCCAGCTGCGCCACCACCTGGCTGGTCATGTCCTTTGTTGACCCGGAGGGAACGTGGCAGTACGTCCAGAGTGTGTGCCGGCCTGCCGGCGCCCGGCTGGGGTCGAAGCGGGAGGGCTGGGCCACGAGCACATATGGCCGTTCGGGGTGGTGTCCGGCACTGACCTCGTTCTCCGAGCGCGCCAGCTCGGCACGTGTACCGCCCACGTGCACCGTGCCGGCGTCGGAAAGTCCGTTGGCCTGCCACGGCACCGGGCCGGACAGGATGAAGTCCACCTTGCAGGAGCCGTTGCCGTAGCGGAAGCGCTCCAGGGCCCGCCGGTAGTGGACGGGAAGTGATTGCCCTGCCATGTCCAGCAACCCGCGGGGTGCCACATCCAGCAATGTGGCGCGGGTGGCAGGAAGCTCTTCCAGCCGGTTGATCGGGGTCCCCGTGTGAATGATGCCCCCGTGGGCGCGGATGTCGTCCGCGAGTGCTGCCGCGATGGATGCAGAACCGCCGCGGGGGATGGGCCATCCGCCGGCGTGTCCCAGGGCGCCGAGCATCAGCCCGGCACCGGAGGCTGCGAGCGAGGGCAAATGGGAGATGGCATGGGCGGCCACTCCGCTGAGGAGGGCCGGTGCCAGTTCCTCGCGGAACCGCAGGTTCCACAGCCCGGTCCCCTGCTCCAGGGTCCGCAGGCCATAGACGCCGGCCACCAGCGGATTCCGTGGGATCCGGAGTAGCTGGTTTTGGGTGAACTCCATGACGTCGTCAATGTGGCGGACCAGCGGTTCCATGAGTCTCCGGTACGCAGGGCCGTCCTGGCCCAGTCCGGCAACCGTCCTGTCCATCGATTTGTAGGCCAAGGCCGCCCGGCCGCCTTCCAGCGGTGAGCCGAAGGACACCTCGGGGGTGACCAGGTCCACCCGGCGGGGCAGCTCGAAGGCCCGGAAGAAAGGGGACGCCACCGCCATTGGATGCACGGCGGAGCAGACATCATGGAAATGCCCGGCCTGCATCAGCTCGGTTGTCCGCGTTCCGCCGCCGATCTTTGCTGCTGCTTCGAAGACCTCCACTGACAGCCCTGCCCGGGCCATGACCGCTGCCGCCGAGAGCCCATTGGGACCGGATCCCACTACCGCCACGTCAGGCACGGGAGACCGCTTTCGAATCGTGGAGCGACGCCGCGGGGCGCATTGGCTTCAGCCGGATCCGGTCCGGCGCGTTGGCGAAGGGCCCGCCGTGCGGATCATCAAGGTGGTGCCGGCGGATGGGATCGTATGTGGGGTCGTAGATATCCCAGACGACGCGTGCCATGAGGTACGCCACCGCAACCATGTGCGCGGCCACCGCCAGGACGTAGTACGGCATGTCCAGGTTGTGCTGGGAGGAACCTGCGCTGGTCACCTGTCCAAGGTACATCCATATCGCGGCCCAATGCAGGGACTCAATGCCCTGCCAGACCAGGAAATCGCGCCACCGCGGCCGGGCCAGGGCGAGCAGCGGAATGAGCCACACCACGTACTGGGGCGAATAGACCTTGCTGGTAAGGATGAAGGCCGCCACGATCAGGAAGGCGAGCTGAGCCAGGCGGGGCCGCCGGCGGGCTGTCAAGGCAACAACGGCGATGCCTGCACAAGCCATGATGAAAACCGCAGCGGACAGGACGCTGACGGCATCGGCTCCCAGCGCGGACCAGCCCACCCTGTTCGCCACCAGGTTGTAGGCGAACCAAGCTGAACTGTAGCCGGCGCCCCGGTCAGCGCTGTACTGGAAAAAATAGGCCCACCCGGGCGGGTTGGCGGCCGCGAACGGCAGGTTGACCACCACCCAGGTGGCGGCCGCGCTGCCGGCGGTCACCAGCAGGGGGCGCCACCTTCGCGTGCGCAAAGCCAGCAGCAGGATGGCCCCCAACACCAGCAACGGGTACAGCTTGACAGCAGTGGCAAGTCCGATCAGGACGCCGGCAGGAACAAGCCGCTGCCGCGCGAAAAAGTACATGCCCGCCGCGAGGAGGCAGGCAGCCCACAGATCCCAGTTGATGGTTCCGGCCAACACGATCCCCGGGGCAAGCGCCACCATGGCGGCATCCCAGGGGCGCCGTCCGGGCATGCGCGCAATCACCAGCACGGTGACCATGGCCACCGCCGCGAGCAGGATGGTGTTGATGTCGAAGTAGGCCAGCGTCCGGGCACTGGGATCGCCCCCGGGCACCAACCAGGCCGTCACCCCTGCGATCAACCCGATGAGCACCGGGTATTCGAACTGGCTGCCGCTGCCCAGAATGGGAAAGGTTCCCGCCGCCAGGCCGCGGTTCCGGAACAGTTCCGGGAAATCCGAGTAGCAGGTTGCATAGAACTGCGTGGGCGTCTCCCAGCCATTGACCCTGCAGTAGCCCTTCAGCAGGATCCCCACCAGGGCTGCCAGCGCTGTAAGGACAAGCAGTACCCGCTCCACGGAATAGGAGCCGGGGGAGGCCACACCGGGATCTGCCCTGGTCCCCAGCGGGCCGCCAATCACTTCGGTGAAATTCCGCAGCAGGGCATCGCTGCGGCTTGGCACCACGATTCGGGGCCTTCGCCCGCCGTCCCGCGCCTGGGTCTCGTGCATGGCATCGAGCTTACAGCCGGCCCCGTCCCGCAGGATCGGGGCCGGCCGTCAGCGCAGGCCGGCCAGCTGCTGGTGCATGAGCACGAAAACGTCGTTCCGATGCTGCTCCAGCAGGACGCTGTTGATGGAACTGCGCCGCTGCAGGGGACGGGACAGGAATCCCATGATTCTTTGCATCAAGGGAGCCACCTCCTTTCTTTGGTAATAGGGCACGCAAAAATGCATGGCGAATTAGTGCCGCTTTTTGGCGCACAAAGGTGCGGAAATTAGGGCACGCAAAATCAACGAACGTGAATTAGCAGTTAATCGCACAGGCGCACAATTACGGTGCGGACATCCAGGGAACCCAGGCTGAAGTACTTCGAACCGGACGCAAAGATCCGCGAACGCCGAACTGTCCGGCTGCCAAGCGGGGATGATGGCAGCAGCGGTTCCGGGAGGTCAGCAAGGAATAAGCGTGGTCAGGCCTGATTGGAAGCCCGGCTCAGGCTGTGATGGGCTCCGTGGCCGGAAGCCGGCTCCGGTTAGCGGGTTCGCCGCAGGACCGGAAGGACAGCCGGTCGGCAAGAACCGGAGTGGACCGAAGCCACGCGCGCATCATCAGCAAAGGCCGGGAACGCATTGATGGAGGCATTCCATTCGCCAGTCAAAGTCATCATTATCCCAACCTCCTTTTCTGCTGTCCGCTGCGTGGTGTGCAATGCGGTCCATGACCCGGGCAAATGGCCGCGGGGTCAGGAATAAAGGTACCCCAGGAACCTGCCGAAAACCAGCAATTCGAAAGGAAAAGAAGGAAACTTTTTGAATAAGGGGATTTACAGGCCCCACCGGACAATTGCGGGCGTCTTCTTGTCCCATCCAAGAGTGCAGACTTTGGCCGTCCCCAGGACAAAGTGCCGGCCTTCTGTCGGCGGCAATTCCAGCCAGCGCGCGGTAAGAATGCGGGAGAAATGTCCATGCGCCACGATCAGCACGTTATCCATTCCGGATTCCAGGATCCGGCCGATGATCTTGTCCGCCCTCGCGGCCACCTCGTCGAGCGTCTCACCGTTGGGCACGCCGTGCGTCCAGATCAGGTAATCAGGGTTGTCCTTGCGGATCAGGTCCGAGCTGATGCCCTCGTAATCGCCGTAGTTCCACTCGACGGCGAGCGGTTCGTGCCGGGCGTCGGGGAAGCCGGCGAGTTCGGCCGTCCGCCGCGCCCGCCGCAACGGGGAGGTGAGCACAAGGTCGAAGTCGACGCCGTCCAGCACCTTGCGGGCCTCCACGGCCTGCTGTTCGCCTTCCACCGTCAGGGGGAGATCGGTCAGGCCTGTGTACTGTCCGCTCTTGGACCATTCGGTTTCACCATGGCGGAGGATCCAGAGCTGGGGTCGCGGGGCAAAGGCGGGGTTAGTCACTTGGACTCCTCAACGGGTGAAGGTTCGACGACGGCGGCAGAGGCTTCGGCCCCGGGTTCGGCAGGTGCTGATTCAGGCTGTTCGGCCCACCAGCGGAGCAGGCGCGCCTCCGCTTCTTCCGTGGGCAGCGGTCCGTGGTCCATCCGTTCATTTAGGAGGAACTTGTAGGCCCGGCCCACCACGGGTCCGGGTTTGAGGCCGAGCAGGGCCATGATCCGGGCTCCGTCGAGGTCCGGGCGGACTGCGTCGAGGGACTCCTGTTCGCGGAGTACAGCGATGCGGTCTTCAAGGTCGTCATAGGCGAAGGCCAGGCGCTCGGCCTTCCGCTGGTTGCGGGTGGTGACATCGGAGCGCGTGAGGCGGTGCAGCCGCTCCAGCAACGGACCGGCATCCGTGACGTACCGCCTGACGGCGGAGTCGCTCCAGCCGGCGTCGCCGTAGCCATAGAAACGCATGTGGAGCTCCACCAGGCGTGCCACGGCCTTGGTGGTGTCATTGTCGAACCGCAGGGCCTTCATCCTCTTGGTGGTGAGCTTGGCACCCACCATGTCGTGGTGCCGGAAGCTCACCGCACCGCCCGGTTCGAAGCGGCGCGTAGCCGGCTTCCCGACGTCGTGCATCAATGCTGCGAAGCGCAGCACGAAGTCCGGGCCGGGAACGGGCCCCTCCGCGTCGGTTTCAAGCCCGGCAGCCTGCTCGAGTACCTGGAGGGAATGCTGGTAGACGTCCTTGTGCCGGTGGTGCTCATCGGATTCGAGCCGGAGGGCGGAGACCTCGGGGAGCACATGCTCGGCCAGCCCGGTGTCCACCAGCAGGTCCACCCCTGTCCGCGGCCGGGCGCCGCAGATCAGCTTGACCAGTTCGTCCCGCACCCGCTCCGCGGAGATGATCCTGATCCTGTCCGCCATGCGCGTCATGGCGTCCCGCACATCGTCGGAGACCGAGACACCCAGCTGCGCGGCGAACCGCGCGGCGCGCATCATCCGCAGGGGGTCATCGGAGAAGGACGCTTCCGGGGCGCCGGGCGTGGCCAGCACGGAGGCGTGGAGGTCGCGGACGCCGCCGAACGGGTCCACCAGTTCCAGGGACGGCAGCTTCAGCGCCATGGCATTGATGGTGAAATCGCGGCGCAGCAGGTCGTCCGTCAGGGAGGAACCGAACGCCACCACCGGTTTACGGGAGTCGGGATCGTAGGCCTCTGCCCGGTAGGTGGTGATCTCGATCTGGAATCCGGCCTTGCGCATGCCGATGGTGCCGAAGGCCTTGCCGATCTCCCAGTAGTTGTCCGCCCACTTCTTGATCAGCGCCACGGTCTGGTCCGGGGTGGCGTCGGTGGTGAAGTCGAGGTCGGGGGAGGCCCGGCCAAGGAATAGATCACGCACCGGACCGCCCACCAGGGACAACTCATGGCCGGCATCCACGAAGCGCTGCCCGAGCTCCAGGACCACCGGGTCCACCTTGAAGTCAACCGTGTGGGAATCAATCTTGTGATGTGCGTGCGCCATAGTTCCTTAAGCTTGGCAGAAACCAGCGCCGCGGCAGTCCAAAAAAGCGTCACGATCCGCGCGGATTGAGGTTCCCCGCCGTTAAGTGCGTCATATCCCGTCCATGTTGGTGTCATGTTCCGGTCATCACGAACGGGCAACAGTCGTTAGAGTGGACTCCATGGCCCATCCAGTACCGAGCGCTCCCGGCAGGAGGACAAACGCACCATTGCCATCGGCAATCGGGGCGCACGTTGCCCCTGCCCAGCAGTCGGCACCGGCGTCGCTGCCCACGGTGGAGGAAGTCTCGGCCGGCGGCGTTGTGGTGGATACGTCCGACGCCGAATTGAGGGTTGCGATTATCGCCCGCCTTAATCGGGGTGGACGCCTTGAGTGGTGCCTGCCCAAGGGCCATCCGGAGGGCAAGGAAAACAACGAAGAGGCCGCGGTCCGGGAAATTGCCGAGGAAACCGGCATCGAGGGAACCATTCTGGCGCCGCTGGGCAGTATCGACTACTGGTTCACCGTCAGCGGCCACCGGGTCCACAAGACGGTGCACCATTACCTGCTGCGCGCCACGGGCGGCGAACTCACCATCGAGAATGATCCCGACCAGGAAGCCGTGGACGTAGCGTGGGTGCCCATCCACGAACTCGCACGGAAGCTGTCGTTCCCCAACGAGCGCCGCATCGCCGACCTCGCCCGCGAGGTCCTGCCCGGACACCTTTAAGCCCGGACGCCGCCGTCGCCATTGCGGTGTTAAGCGCCGCTGGGTGAGACGATGAAGTCGATGTCAGCTACCAACTTTCCTTCCGACCGGTCCGGCCGGCCCGATGACGCGGCACCCGACGGCGTGCCCCCGGAGCCGGCCGCTCCCGACATAGCCCAGCCCGCAGCGCCGGGTGTCAGCGAGACCCGTTCGAGCGCCATCATGGCCGCCGGCACGCTCGTGTCGCGCTTCCTGGGCTTCGGCAAAACCTGGATGCTCGGCACTGCCCTGGGCCTGGGGTCAACGGTCAATGACACGTTCATTAACGCCAACAACCTGCCCAACCTGATCTTCCTCCTGGTGGCCGGCGGCGTGTTCAACGCCGTCCTGGTCCCGCAGATCATCAAGGCCAGCAAGGCCCCGGACAGGGGAGCGGACTACATCAGCCGGCTGCTGACGCTGGCGGTCCTGCTCCTGTTCGGCCTGACGGCGCTGGTTACGCTCGCAGCCCCGGGCGTAATCGAGCTGACCACCCAGGGCTACTCGCCGCAGCAAAAGGCCCTGGCGGTCACGTTCGCCTTCTGGTGCCTGCCGCAGATCTTCTTCTACGGCCTCTATGCCCTGCTCACCCAGGTCCTGAACGCCAACGGTGCGTTTGGCCCGGCCATGTGGGCACCCATCCTCAACAACATCGTGGCCATTGCCGGACTGGGCATGTTCATCTGGATTTTTGGCAGCAACGCCGGAAATCCCCACACGCTGGACAACTGGGGTGGCACGCAGACGCTGCTGGTTGCGGGCTTCTCCACCATCGGCGTACTCTCCCAGACCGCCATCCTGCTAGTACCGGTCTTCCGCCTCAGGCTGGGACTCCGGCCGCGCTTTGGGTGGCGGGGCGTGGGACTCGGGCACGCAGCAAAGCTGAGCGTGTGGACGCTCCTGACGGCCGCCGTCGGGCAGCTCGCCTTCCTGTACGTCATGCGCATTGCCACCATTCCCGGCGCGGAACGCATCCGGCTGCAGCAGGCGGGGGACCCTTCGGCATCCACTCTTCCCGGTAACGCAGTCCTTGAAGTGGCCAGCCAGCTGTACCTGCTGCCGCACTCGATCATTGCGCTGTCCCTGGCCACGGTGCTGTTCAACCGCATGACCCGGGCGTCACAGGAGGGCAACCGCGCCGAACTGCGCGATGCCCTCTCGCACGGTCTGCGAACCATGGCCGTGGCCACGGTGTTCGGGGCGCTGGCGCTGTTCGCCCTCGCCGGGCCGCTGGGCATGTTCTTCTCGGGAGAGTCGCGCCAGGACGGCGTCATGCTGGCCCAGACCTTGACCATCCTCGCGCTCAGCACGCCGTTCATGAGCGCCAACTTCATGATGTCCCGGGTGTTCTACGCCAACGAGGATGCCCGCACGCCGTTCTACGTGCAGCTGCTGCTCGCGGTGGTGTATGTGGCGGGGGCGTTTGCCATCCAGTTCCTGCCGGTGGGCCGGATCATTTACGCCATCGCCGTCCTCTACATGGTGGGCAACATCCTCTCGGTGGTTATCAGCGCGTTCTTCCTGCGGCGCATGCTGGGCCACCTTGACGGCCCGCGGATCGCCAACTCGTATATCCGGATGGGGTACGCGGCCCTGGGCTCGGCGATCGCCGGTGCGGGCGCCCTGTGGCTCATGGGCAGCTACAACCCGAACGGTTTCGCATGGCAGAACCGTTTCACTGCGCTGGTGACGGTCGTTGTGGTGGGCCCCGTCATGCTGGTGGTGTATGTCTTCCTGCTCAGGCTGTTCCGGGTCTCGGAGCTGAGCGACATGCTCCGGCCGCTGCTGGGCAGGTTTGGCCGCGGCGGCCAGGCTTCTGCTCCGGAAGCCGGGGACACGCTGTCGTCCTCTCCTGCTGATGGTGCTGACGTGTCCGGCGCGGAGCCCGGCCGCCGCCCGGAGCGGGCCACCACGTCCGTTGACACCGGTCTTATTCCCCGGATTTCCGGCGAGTTCGACGCCGTTTCCTTCCGTGCGGGCCCGGATCCGGAGCGCGGGTTGCGCCGTGCGGAGGCGTACGACGCCGGCACCAGGCAGGGTGCCAATGGTCCCTACCTGCCGGCTGAGGAGCAGCCGGGCACGGCCCGCGGCGGTCCGCTCAGCGAACAGATCCCGCTTCCCGGCCGCCGTACCTACCAGGGGAAGCCCGGCGAGAACCCGTATTTCAAAACCCGGCGCAAGCGGAAAAAGTAAATTCCGCGTGGTCTGACGCACGTCTTCTCCGCAGCCGCCTGGGGCGGATCGGCTAGGATCGAACAGGTACAGGGGTAGTTGCATTCAGGGTTTGCCGCGCACGGCGCCTGAACGGCGGTTGCGTCACGAGACCGGCAATCCCGGACAGTCTAGGAGGAACACGTGTCCAACCCGATCGATGTCGGATCAGTACTGGGCGGCCGCTACAAGGTCACCGCCACAGTGTTGGCCTCGCACGACCACGATCTGGTGCTGGATGGTGTGGACCAGGTCCTCAACCGCCCGGTCAGCATCCTGGTTGCCGGGCCGGAGAACACCGAACAGGTTGCGCAGAGCGCCCGCGAAGTGGCCACCGGCGAACGTCCCGGCACCGTGCAGGTCCTGGACCTTGGCGTCACCGAGGACGCCACCTACCTCATCACCAACCACACGTCCGCCGCCGACCTGCTGGACCTGGTGGTGGCGCCCAACCCGCCCTACGTGGAACCGTTCTTCACCGATACGCTGGGCAGTGAAATTTTTGGCCAGCCGCGCTCCCACGAGCCCGAGCCCTACGACGAGGAAGACCACGTCGACGCCGGGTACATCAACTACGCCGATTCGCACCCCAGCCAGGTTGATCCGTACCGATCGGCTCCAGCTGTCCCGCCCAGGCCTTCTGTTCGTCCCGCCGCGCAGCAGCCCGCTTCGGCTCCCCGGACAGCTTCACCCGGCCGTACTGGCGCGGCCGGATCTGGGGCCGGTGCCGCTGGGGCTGGTGCCGCTGCTGGTGCTGCCGCATCCAAGTCTGGTGAAGGTGCCTCCCGGATCGATCCGGATGCCACCGCCGCGCACCCTGTAACCAATACCGCTGAGTCTCCGTCTGGGCGCGCCGGCTCCACCGAGGCAGACACGGGCCCGAACGACACGGCGGCTGCGGCTACCTCCCAGCCGCAGGTGCAGCCTCATTCGGACGGACGCAAGCCGAAGGTGTCCCTGTGGTCCGATGACGACTACACGCAGACCGGGGACCAGGATCAGTACGTGGACGCTGACGAAGCGCCACAGGAACAGCGTCCGGTCAAGAGCAAGTCAGCCCTCTTTGCCCGTACCGCAGCACCCGCTGCCGCCGGCGTCTCCTTCGCTGACCGCGACGACTACGACGATGACCGTGACGAGACTGAAGACCAGCCCCGTTCCATGCGCTGGCTGGTTGGCGGTCTGCTGGCCGTCGTGCTGATCGCAGGCCTGATCTTCGCTGTTACCAACCTGGGCAGTCTGTTTACCTCGGACCCCCAGGCCAAGCCGACTGCAGCACCGGTGACCACCAATACCCAAGCCTCAGCGCCGGCAACGCAGGCAGCACCATCGGCGCCGCCCGTTGTTCCGCCGGTGATCGAGAGTGTCAGCCGGCAGGGGAATTTCGACTTCGCCGCCACCTTCGATGGTGACCTGGTCAAGGCCTACGATGGCAACGCCGCCAGCTACTGGTCCGACATGGAGTTCGCCACGGAAAACTGGGGTGGCCTCGCCCCGCAGGGTGTTCCCCTCGTAGTGAAGCTGAAGGGCACGTCCACCGTCTCTTCCATCACGCTCTCCCAGCTCGGGGGATCCGGCGGCAACATCACCGTCTACACCAATGACCGGCCAACCATCGACGGAGCCAAGGCAGTCGGCACCAACAGCTTCACCTCCACGGACCTGAACATGCCCCTCCCGCAACCGGTGCAGGCACAGTACGTGATTGTCTCCATCAATGCGCTCCCCAAGCTGGCGGCTCCCAAGACCCGTTATGGCTACGGCATCCGACTCGCTGAGATTAAGGTCCAGTAGGACCTTTACGACTGGGGATATCCCCGCTGTCGTCCGGCCAGCCGCAGCGGGAATGTAGTCTGGCAAGAGCGCCCTGCGACGACTGGTCCTCGGTCTTCACCTGTGGTTCACCGTGTCCGGGCGCTGGAATATTCAGCACCCGGACACAGTTGTGCCATGTGGCCGGCCTCCACAGGGAGGCGAGTCGAACAAGGAAGAGGTTCACGGTCCAGTGACCATCGAAGATAAGACGGCGTCGGACGTTCGCGACGTCATCATTGTGGGCTCAGGCCCGGCGGGCTATACGGCAGCCGTCTACACAGCCAGGGCGAACCTCAATCCTCTGCTGTTGGCAGGGTCAGTGACCGCCGGCGGAGAGTTGATGAATACCACCGACGTGGAGAACTACCCCGGCTTCCCTCAAGGGATCATGGGCCCGGACCTGATGGAAAACTTCGAGAAGCAGGCAGCGCGCTTCGGAACCGAGATCCAATTCGAAGACGTCACCGCCCTGGAACTCGAGGGCCCTATCAAGACGGTGACCATCGCCACGGGGGAGACCTTCAAATCGAAGGCGGTAATCCTCTCCACCGGTTCCGCCTACAGGGAGCTGGGCCTGCCCAACGAGAAGCGGTTGTCCGGCCACGGTGTCAGTTGGTGCGCAACCTGTGACGGTTTCTTTTTCAAGAACCAGGACATCGCCGTCATCGGCGGCGGCGACTCCGCAATGGAGGAAGCCCTGTTCCTCACCAAGTTTGCGAAATCGGTAACGGTTGTCCACCGCCGCGATTCGCTGAAGGCGTCGAGAATCATGGCGGACCGCGCACTCGCCCACGAAAAGATCAACTTCGTGTGGAACAGCACCGTTGATGATGTCCTGGGAACCGATAAAGTAAGCGGTCTCCGGTTGAAGAACCTGCTGGACGGTTCCTTGTCGGAGCTAGCCGTAACAGGTGTCTTCGTCGCTATCGGGAACGACCCCCGCACGGACCTGGTCAAGGAAGTCCTTGACCTGACTCCGGAGGGAACCATTGCCGTGGAAGGCCGTAGTTCCAGAACCAGCCTTCCCGGCGTTTTCGCCGCCGGCGATGTTGTCGACCCCACCTATCGGCAAGCCATCACGGCTTCCGGCTCCGGCTGCGTAGCGGCAATCGACGTTGAACATTACCTGGCAGACGTGCCGGCTTAAAATACCCCACAGTTATCCGAAGAGAAAGATAAAGCTATGAGCAACGCTAAAGACGTAACTGACGCAAGTTTCGAAACCGACGTACTGTCCGCCGGGAAGCCGGTAATCGTGGATTTTTGGGCTGAATGGTGCGGTCCCTGCCGGAAGCTTGGCCCCATCCTGGACGAAATCTCCGTGGAGTACAGCGAAAAAGTCGACGTCGTCAAGGTTAACGTCGATGACAACCCCGCTATCGCCGCTGAATACGGAATCACTTCCATTCCGGCTGTTTACCTTTTCCAGGACGGCGAAGTGAAGAGCACTGTTATTGGCGCCAAGCCGAAGCAGTTCTTCGAAAAGGAATTTTCTGACGTTTTGTCCTGACCCCATCC
>DATIMT010000308.1:0-6754 GCA_035475035.1 Arthrobacter sp. | reverse complement strand
TGCCGAGGACGGCCCCATCCGCGGTGTGGTGGTGGACACGGACTACTTCGGCCCGGAAACCACGGTGCGGCTGAAACTGAACGTGCCCCAGGAAGTGGCCGGACACACCGACCACCGGTACCCCGGCGGCGGCGAAGTGATCACCATCCGGCACTGGAACGCCTCCATCGCCCGGCCCGGCATGGAGCTGTGCCTGCGGGTGGTGGGCGAAGCAGTCGCCTTCCCGATGGAAGATTGAGCACACTCCTTCACTGCTGACACAGAAAAAACACCGGGCGGAAACACTCCGGCAACCTCGTCACGGCAAGCTGTGCTTACGGGGATACAACAGCAGGAGGCAGCCCATTATGGAGGCACAAGGAATACGCACCGCCCAGCTCCGCGTCGGGGACCAGATCGAGGCGTGGCACAGGGGCAGGCTCTTCCACAGAGGCCGGGTGACCGACGTCGTCCCGCACCTCGAACTCTTCTGGATCCTGGACGCCCGGACCGGCACGCGCAAGCTGCTGGACCCCGAGGCCCTGGAGATCCGCCACGTGGAGGCCCCGGTGACGCCGGAGACTAAGGCGAACCCGCTCGCCACGGCCTGAGCCTGCCGGCAGGGTCAGGCGCGGTCCTGGTAGACGTCCGGGACGCCGTCGTGGTCCGAATCCACCTGTTCCAGCTCTTCGGCGATCCGGTACTGCCGGTTGCGGGTGCGCAGCACGGCTGTGGCCAGCAGGGCAGCGATCAGTGACGCTGCCAGGATGCCCACCTTGGCGTGGTCGTCATGCAGGCTGCCGTGGCCGAAGCTGAGCTCCGCCACCAGCAGGGACACGGTGAACCCGATCCCTGCCAGGAGCGCAACGCCGAACACGTCGATCCATTTGAAGGAACTGTCCAGGCTGGCCCTGGTGGCTTTCGTCAGGATCCACGTGGTGCCCATGATGCCGATCGGCTTGCCCAGGACCAGGCCCAGGATGATGCCCAGCGCTACGGGATCGGCCAGGGCGGAGCCCAGCCCCTCCCATCCGCCAACGGCAACTCCGGCGGAGAAGAACGCGAAGACGGGAACGGCCACGCCGGCGGAGATGGGCCGGAAGCGGTGCTCGAAGATCTCAGCCAGGCCGGGACCTGCCTCGGGTCCGCCGGATGCCTGCGAGCGGATCACGGGAATGGCGAAGCCCAGCAGAACCCCGGCAACGGTGGCATGGATGCCGGAAGCATGCACCAGCGCCCAGGTCACGGCCCCCAGCGGCAGCAGGATCAGCCAGGCTGCGGCTGCATGGCGTCCGAAGAACCGGCGGTACTTCTGCGCCAGGAAGGTGTAGATGGCCAACGGGATGAGCGCCAGAAGCAGGGGGGCTACCTGGATGTCGCTGGAGTAGAAGAAGGCGATGATGGTGATGGCGATCAGGTCGTCCACCACGGCCAGCGTCAGCAGGAAGATCCGCAGGGCGCTGGGCAGGTGGGACCCGATGATGGCCAGGACCGCCACGGCGAAGGCGATATCGGTTGCCGTGGGAATGGCCCAGCCCCGCAGCGTGTCCGGACTGGAAAGATTGACGACGGCGTAGATCACCGCCGGGACAGCCACGCCGCCCACGGCGGCGGCCACCGGCACGATCGACTTGCTGATCTGCCGCAGGTCACCGGCCACGAATTCGCGTTTGAGTTCCAGGCCCACCAGGAAGAAGAAAATGGCCAGCAGGCCGTCCGCTGCCCACGCCCCCAGGCTCAGTTGAAGGTGCCACGGCTCATAGCCGACCTTGAAGTCGCGGAGTGCAAAGTAACTGTCCGACGCCGGGGAGTTGGCCCAGATGAGGGCCAGCACTGCGGCGGCGACCAGGAGGGCACCGCCAACGGTTTCCTTGCGGAGGATCTCCCCGATCCGCAGCGCCTCTGCATAACTGCCGCGCGCGAAGACGGTGGAACCGAAAAACCTGTTCCGGTTGGGCGTGGGCGGCGTGGAGTTCATGAAGGCGTCCTTAAATCCGGGTTCGGCAAATCCATGCCGACCAGACTTCCCGGCGCACCTCTGCCCATCGTACCGGGAACCGGCGCTAACCGGCGCGGCGTCCTCCGGCGTGGTCCGTCCGCCCGTGCTGCTGGATGGCCCGCACAGCCCGGTCCAGGTAGATCCGCGACTCCGGGCAATTGGCCAGTTGCACCAGTTCTGCGGCCACCACCACGAGTTTGACGTTCCGGCGGCTGCTGGCGCTGACCAACAGCTGGAACGCGTCATCGGACCCGAGTTTCAACTGGCCCATCAGGATGCCCCGGGCCTGGTCGATCACCGTGCGGGTTGCGGTGGCGCCTGCCACGGCCTCACGCGCCGTCTGTTCGGTTTCCCGCTGCAGCGTCCGGCTGAGATCCACCACCACGCCCTCGAGCGCCGCCACTGATCCCTCCGGGCCCAGGACCGCCTCCCCGGACGTCAGTACGCGGCGGGTCTTGCCGCGGGCGTCGACGATCCGGTGGTACATGCAGAAGTATCCGCCGGTCTTGGAAACCTGGGCCACGATCTCTTCGCAGCGCTCCCGGTCATCGGGATGTTTGTGGGCAAAGACCAGTTCCAGGGTGGGAACGACCTCGCCGCGGTGGTAACCATGCAGCCGGTACATCCCGTCCGACCACTGGAATGCGGCTCCGGTGGGCTCGATGTCCACCCTGAAGGTGCCGGCATCGCTTTCGCTGTCCCCGAGCGCACTTGAATACGTGTACAAGTCGCTGAGCTCCGTCACCGGTCCACCTCCCGCGCAAAGGCCAGCCCCCAGCGGGCGGGCTCTGTCCTCGCACCTTCCAGTATGGTCCCCCCAGGCAACAGAAGGTAGTTCGAGAGGCCTATGGCAGGAGCAGCGGAGATACTGTAGGGCACTTGATTTCTTATACCCCTAGGGGGTATATTGAACATGTTGTCAGTGAAGTGGTATGTCCCGGCCGGCGTTGCCCCGGTCCTCACAGCCGTTCAACCCCAGCACCCCTTGATTCCCTCAACGGATTGGAACTGACATGGACTCCGGGAAGCGCCCCCAACCTCCCCTTGCTTCCTCCGGCACGCACCACCACCAGGGTGGTTCGCACGACCACCACCAGCCACCCACCGGAACGCTGACCCAGTCCGCAGCACACGATGCCGCGCAAACCCACGGCCCCGGGCATGCACACCACGCCGGGCATGGCGACGACGACCATACCGTCCACACCCACGGCGAGCACGCCGGGCACAGCACCGCCATGTTTAAGAACCGGTTCTGGCTGACCCTGGTCCTCGCCCTGCCGGTGGTCTACTTCAGCCCCATGATGGCCCACCTCCTGGGTTACATGCCGCCGGAGTTCCCCGGGTCCGCCTGGATTCCGCCGGTCCTTGGCACCGTGATCTTCCTCTACGGCGGCCGGCCGTTCCTGAGGGGCGGCCTGCAGGAGCTCAACGACCGGACGCCGGGCATGATGCTGCTGATTGGCATGGCCATCACCGTGGCGTTCGCCGCATCCTGGGTCACCAGCCTGGGGATCGGCGGGTTCGACCTGGACTTCTGGTGGGAGCTGGCGCTGCTGGTGGCCATCATGCTGCTGGGCCACTGGATCGAAATGCGTGCCCTGGGATCCGCGCAGGGCGCCCTCGACGCCCTCGCCGCGCTGCTGCCGGATGAGGCCGAACGCATCACGGACAACGGCACCGAGACCGTTTCCGTATCCGACCTCAGCCCTGGTGACATGGTCCTGGTCCGCCCCGGCGCCCGCATGCCGGCGGACGGAAATGTGGTGGAAGGGCGGGCCGAGTTCGACGAGTCCATGATCACCGGTGAATCCAAAACGGTGGCCCGCGGACCCGGCGACCAGGTGGTGGCCGGAACCGTGGCCACGGACAGCAGCGTCCGGGTGCGGGTCAGCGCCGTCGGGGACCAGACCGCCCTGGCCGGGATCCAGCGGCTGGTGGAGGAAGCCCAGGCCTCGTCCTCGCGTGCGCAGGCCCTCGCGGACCGTGCTGCAGCTTTCCTCTTCTACTTCGCCGCCGGCGCCGGTGTGCTGACCTTCATCGCCTGGACGCTGCTGGGAAGCGTCCCGGACGCCGTCACCCGAACCGTTACCGTGCTGGTGATCGCTTGCCCGCACGCCCTTGGGCTGGCCATACCGCTGGTGATCGCCATATCCACCGAGCAGGCGGCCCGGGCCGGGGTGCTGATCAAGAACCGCATGGCACTGGAACGCATGCGCACCATCGACGTGGTCCTCTTCGACAAGACCGGCACCCTGACCACCGGCGAGCCCGAGCTGAAGGACGTTGCCGTGGCCGAAGGCGCGGATGCCGATGCCGTGCTGGCCCTTGCCGCCGCCGTCGAGTCCGACAGCGAACACCCCGTGGCCCGGGCCATCGTCCGCGCCGCCAGGGCCCGGAACCTGGCGCTGCCCGAAGCCACCGGTTTCACCTCCCTGACGGGCCGCGGCGTCCGGGCCGACGTGGACGGCCGTACCGTGCACGTGGGCGGACCCGCGCTCCTGCGCGAGCTCGGCGTCGTCGAACCCCCAGCTTTGGCCCGGAGCACCCGGGCGTGGATGGACCGCGGCGCCGCCGTCCTGCACGTGGTCGACGACGGCAACGTCCTGGGTGCCGTCAGCATGGAGGATGCCGTGCGGCCGGAGTCGCGGCAGGCTGTGTCCGCCCTGCAGCGGCGTGGCGTCAAGGTGGCCATGGTCACCGGTGATGCGCACCAGGTGGCCCAGGCCGTCGCCGCGGACCTGGGCATCGACGAGGTGTTCGCCGAGGTCCTGCCCGCGGACAAGGAC
Source organism: Arthrobacter sp. (assembly GCA_035475035.1). Lineage (GTDB taxonomy): Bacteria > Actinomycetota > Actinomycetes > Actinomycetales > Micrococcaceae > Arthrobacter. Next base: position 1,987 of record DATIMT010000308.1, on the reverse strand, counting down.
AAGAAGGTGGCCGAGCTGCAGGGCCGCGGGCTGAAGGTGGCCATGGTGGGCGACGGCGTCAACGATTCGCCGGCGCTGGCGCGCGCCGAGGTGGGCATCGCCATCGGCGCCGGTACCGACGTCGCCGTGGAATCCGCCGGTGTGGTGCTGGCCGGCAACGACCCGCGCGCCGTGCTGTCCATGGTGGACCTGTCCCGGGCCAGCTACCGCAAGATGTGGCAGAACCTGGTGTGGGCCACCGGCTACAACATCCTGTCCGTGCCGCTGGCCGCCGGCGTGCTGGCGTTCGCCGGGGTGGTCCTCTCCCCCGCCGCCGGGGCGGTACTGATGTCCGCATCCACCGTGGTGGTGGCCCTGAACGCCCAGCTCCTGCGGCGCCTTAAGCTGAACCCGGCAGAAGTCCAGTGAGCCGGAAAGTGAAGCCAGGACCAGCGGCATGATCCTCATTCTCCGAAAGGCCTGGTTGCTTGCGGGAACCCTGGCCGTCATCGCCGGGCTCCTGGGCATGCACGTGCTGACCGCCGGGCACACCGCCGTCGCGCATTCTGCCGTTGGGGACCATGTTCCGGCCACCTGTAGCGTCTCCTGCCCAGGCGCCCAGGAGGCCGGGGCGCCGTGCGTCCCGTTGGTTCCGGGCGCACCGGTGACGGTTTCCCCGCCCCAGGCAACCCTGGCCGCCTTTCTTCGGCTGCCAACAGCCAACAGTCCCGGCCCTGCCTACGGCTACGTGCCACCCAGCCCGACACCCTGCGACCTGTCCATCAGCCGGACGTAAACCGGACTGCGCCCCACATCACGGCCCAGTTCCACTACATCCCTGAAGGACAACCATGAACACCACTATCAAGACCCTGTCCGTTGCTGCTGCCCTGGCCGCCTCGCTCGGGCTCGCCGGGTGCGCCGCCAATGCCGGCTCCGGCAACAGCACGCCCATGGACCACGGCAACTCCAGCCCCATGTCCAGCCCGGTGCCCAGCGCCAGCATGATGCCCGGCGCCAACGCCGACCATAACCAGGCCGACATCATGTTTGCCCAGATGATGATCCCGCACCACGCCCAGGCGGTGGAGATGAGCGGCATCATCCTGGCCAAACCGGGCATGCCCGCAGAGGTGACAGCGCTCGCAACGAAGATCAAGGCGGCACAGGCCCCGGAGATCGAGCAGATGACCGGATGGCTCACGGGCTGGAACGTGCCCACCATGATGAGTGACCACTCCGTGCACGGCATGTCCGGCATGGTGGACGACGACGGCATCGGCAAGCTCAAGTCCGCCACCGGCACCGAAGCCGCGCGGCTGTTCCTCGAGCAGATGACCGGCCACCACGAGGGCGCCATCGACATGGCACAGCAGGAGATCAGCGCCGGGAAGTTCCCGGACGCCATGAAACTGGGCCGTGACATCGTGGCCGCGCAGCAGGCGGAGATCACCCAGATGAAGCAGCTGCTTTCCACGCTCTAAACCGGCACACCCGCCCGGCGGGGAATGCCTGCGGCGCGGCGGCGGCACCCAGCCCGGGAGGACGCCGTCGCGCCGTTGCGTGTTAAGTTGAAAGGCACGGGTCCGAATGGATCCGTCACCAGCTGGGAAAAGAGAGACCTCCTTGGACACTTCCGCGCCAGTAAGAATCCTCACGGTCTGCACCGGCAACATCTGCCGGTCCCCCGTGGCCGAACGGCTGCTGCAGGCAGGACTCGACCAAGTGGTGCCAGGCGGTTTCCAGGTGGCCAGCGCCGGCACCCGCGCCTTGGTGGGCGAGCCCATGCAGCCCATCTCGGCGGACATCGTCCGGACCTTCGGCGGGAACCCTGAAGGGTTTGCGGCCCGGCAGCTGACGCCGAAGATCCTGCGCGGCGTTGACCTGGTGCTCACCATGACATCCGGGCACCGCGGCGAGGTCCTGCAGCTGGATGCCTCCCTGCTCAAGCGGACGTTCACCATCCGCGAGTTCGCCCGCATGCTCGACGTCCTGGCCCAGCGGGCCG
>DATIMT010000307.1:0-14814 GCA_035475035.1 Arthrobacter sp. | reverse complement strand
TCAGTACCAGTTCAGGGACACGGAATGGTTCCACGCTCCGCACGGCGGACCGTACCGGTCATGGACGTAGCCAAGGCCCCAGTCGACCTGCGTCCGGTAGCTGGTCAGCCAGTCGCTGCCTGCGCTGGCACGACTGCGCCTTCTGCACGTCCGTCCAGGACGGATATCCGCTGGGTGGCGGGGGCTCTTGCGCTGCGGCTGCCAGTTCTGCCGGCGAGGAACCCGGGCAGAGGGAACCTGGCGCTGGTCACGAAGAGGGGCATAGTCCCGAAGCTTGCCGGCGGTTTCGAGGCTGCAGCAGGCGCGCGTGTCCGCATTGTTACGGCTTACCCGCCCAGTGCCATCAGCCGAGCTCAATCCCAAAATTGCCGTTACATCAAGACGTTTGCGGAATTGAGAGACAGGCCTCGTATGTTATCCAAATGTGACAATGGCACTGTCTGTAGGTTACTGTCTTCAGGTGTCCCTCCCAGACGGGACATTCCCATCAGTATGCCGAGCCCTGCCGCTGATCATGGGATTCAACCGCTTTCCAGCTGGCAGGGACGGGGGAACCAAGTTTCCACGGCCACTTGTGGCCTTGGGGTTAAGTCGATAGCGCCTCCGTTCGTTGCGGAGTCGCTGCCGGCCGGGTATCTCCAGCCCGAACCCGACAGCTCACCCCGCAGGCATGGGAGAGGCGATCAACCGTGTCAAAAAATTCCACTTCTGCCCGTCACCGCGCGACTCCGGCCCGCTCCATTGTGCTCGAGGGCCTCGCCGTAACAGCCAAGTCCCAGGCCCGCTCACTGGGCCGCCCGGCGCTCGCCGTTGCTGCAGCGTCCGGCATTGCTTTCGGCGTCGGCGCCCCGGCCCACGCAGGCGTTACCGGCCCGGACACCACTGAAAACTCCAGCGTCCAGGCATACGCCGCACCTGCCGCCCCGGCAGCAGCCCCGGCAGCGGCAGCAGGAAACGTCCACACCGTGGTTTCCGGTGACACCCTCGGCGCCATCGCGGCAGCCTACGGCGTCAACCTCAACGACGTCCTGTCCGCCAACGGCCTGGGACTGTCCTCGGTCATCTACCCCGGCAACCAGATCCAAATCCCCGGCGCCGGCTACACGGCAGCACCTGCACCGGCGCCTGCCCCCGCAGCAGCACCCGTTCAGGCTGCTGCCGCAACCGCACCGGCAAACACCGGCATGAACATGTCCTACGCCTCCGCCACCCCTGTGGCAGCCACCACCGGCACGGGCACCGGCGCTGCCATCCTGGCCTCCGCCTATGGCCAGCTCGGGGTTAAGCAGGACTGCACCGCCATGGTGGAAAAGGCCCTCCGGTCCGTCGGCAAGTCCGTCGGCGACCTGGCCCCCACCCAGTTCTTCCAGTACGGCAACGTCGTGGGCGCTCCCGCACCCGGTGACCTGCTGATCACGTCCGGCCACGTAGGCGTTTACGCCGGCAACGGCCAGGTAGTCAGCGGCGGCGTGAACGGCTTCGACACTGAAGTCCATTCCATCAGCTGGCTGAGCGGCTACTCCGTGGTCCGCGTAGCGTAGCCTTCGCGGCGCTTCGCCGCCGAGAAGCGTGCTTCATTCAGGAGGGCGGCAGCCGGTTACCCCGGCCGTCGCCCTCCTGTCATTTATCCGCCCGGCGCCCCGGGCGGTCACGTCCCGCAGAAGGTCATATAGCTGCCGAAATCTTCCGGCGGGCCCTCCGCGTAGCGTTCCAGCCCCGGCCGCTCGGTAAAGGGGCTGCCGACGGCCTCGAGCAGCTGCTCGAAGGGAGCCAGGTTTCCATCAGTGGCGGCCGACAATGCCTCCTCCACGAGGTGGTTCCGGGGAATATAGGCAGGGTTGACCCTGTCCATCAGGTCCGCGTCGGGTTCCATGCCCTGCCACCGCCCGGCCCAGGCGTCGAATGCAGCCAGGTCAAGCACCATGCCGCGCACGGGGCGTACGTCGCCCCGGGCTGCCTTGCCAAGGTTCCGGAAGAAGAGGGTGTAGTCCACGGGGCCGTCCTTCAGGATGGCTATGGCATCGTCCACCAGGCCGGACGCGGCGGCGTCGTCGTTGCCGTGACCACCTGCCAGCCCAAGCTTTGCCTTCATCCCGCTGGTCCAGGCGTTGCTGTACTGTCCCCGGAATCCACCCAGCACCTCCACCGCGGGGGCAACCGCCTTTTCCTGGTCCTCGTCGATGAGCGGGAGCATCGCTTCGGCAAGCCGGGCAAGGTTCCATTCGGCAAGGACCGGCTGGTTGGCGTACGCGTAGCGCCCACTGACATCGATGGAGCTGTAGACGGCTGCGGGATTGAAGGCATCCAGGAATGCGCACGGGCCGTAATCGATGGTTTCCCCTGAGATGGTCATGTTGTCCGTATTCATGACACCGTGCACAAATCCCACCAGCATCCAGCGGGCCACCAGCGCGGCCTGGGCGGCGACGACTGAACCGAACAGCGCCAGGTAGGGATTTTCGGCTGCAGCGGCGTGCGGGTAGTGCCTGCTGATGGCGTGGTCCGCCAGCCGCTTCAGCAGGTCCATGTTTTCCGTGGCCCGCGCGTACTGGAAGCTGCCAACGCGCAGGTGGCTGCTTGCAACCCGTGCCAGGACGGCGCCGGGCAGCATGCCGTCGCGGCGGACCTGGCGTCCGCTTGCCACGACGGCGAGCGAGCGGGTGGTGGGAATGTGCAGGGCATGCATTGCCTCACTGACGAGGTACTCACGCAGCATGGGTCCGACGACGGCACGGCCGTCCCCCGCGCGGGCGAAAGGTGTGCGGCCCGAACCTTTGAGGTGGACGTCCAGGAGGCGGCCGCTGCGGTCCGTGACCTCCCCGAGGAGCAGCGCGCGTCCGTCACCCAGCAGCGGCGAGTAGCCGCCGAACTGGTGGCCCGCGTACGCCTGCGCCACGGGGGTGGCACCTTCGGGAACGTGGTTGCCCACCAGGAGCCGCACCCCTTCAGGGCTGCGCAGGTACTGGGGGTCGAGGCCCAGGTCCTGCGCGAGCTTCCCGTTCAGGACCAGGAGCTCAGGGTTGGGGGCTTCCTCGGCCTGCCAGGGAACGGCGAGTTCCCCCAGTTCCCGCGCGAAACGGCCGTCAAAAGTGACCGTGGATTCAGCTGCTGCCGTCATGGTTTAACCTTATCGCCGTAGTGTGGACCTGCTGTTTCCCGGACCGGTGGCCGGCGCCGCGGAACGGGGATGCGCTGCAGGTCCTCAGCAGCGATGACCGTAGTTTCCGGAGCGCGCTCCTGCGCCTGTTCAGCGAGCCGGGAGACGTCGTCGCCATACCGCGACGAGAAATGCGTGAGCACGAGCGTCCGCGACTTCCCGTGTGCCGCCAGCTCCCCCGCCTGCCCGGCGGTGAGGTGCCGGTATTGCTGCGCCAGCCCGCCGTCGTCGTCACTGAACGTTGACTCGGTGACCAGCAGGTCGGTGCCGGCCGCCAGTTCTTCGGCACCGGGGCACGGTGCCGTGTCCATGATGAAGGCAAAGCACTGGCCCGGCCTGGGAATGCTCACCTCCTCCAGCGTGACGGCGCCCAAGACATGGTCACGCTGCAGCCGGCCGACGTCCGGGCCTGCGATTCCTGCCGCGCGGAGACGCTCGGGAAGGAAGGTGCGGCCCGGCGGCTCCGTGATCCGGTAACCGTATGTCTCGATCCGGTGCTTCAAGGGACGCACCTCCAGACCGTCGGCGATGGCGCCCCCGCCGCCGTGCGGGTGCAGCCTCACGTCGGTCCCAGGGGAACTGACGCCCACCAGGGCGCGGACTACATCGTCCCCGGACGCCGGATAGTGCAGATGGATCGGGTGCGAAACACCGTCCAGGGCCATCCTGGAGAGGACTCCGGGCAAACCATAGCAGTGGTCGCCGTGAACGTGGGTGAGGCAGATCCTGGTGATACGGCTTGCCGGCACACCGGCGTGCAGCATTTGGCGCTGGGTGCCCTCTCCGGGATCAAAGAGCAGCCCTTCGCCGTCCCAGCGCAGGAAGTAGCCGTTATGGTTCCTCGTCCGGGTGGGAACCTGGGACGCGGTACCCAGCACCACGAGTTCACGCACCGCTGGTGTCCGCCGTCCCGGGCTGCAACCCTTTCGCGTAGGCGGCCTGGCCCAGGTGCTGGAGGCAGTCCCCCAGGATGCTGACCAACCGCACCCCGAGGGTCACCGGCGGGTTCCAACGCGTGTCAACCACGCGGTCCAGATCGGAATCCCCGAGACCTTCCAAGACTTTGACGGTCTGCCGGTGGACGGCCCCGTAGTATTCCTGCAGGAGTTCCCGGGGCGCCCGGACAGCGTCCACCTGCTCGCTTGAGTGGCCGTAACCGGTGTCCCTGCCGGCAAGCGGGAGGCCGAAGCGGGCAACGAATCCTTCAGCCGTCCACACCTGCTCCAGCCCGGAAGCGGAGGCTACCTGCGCATCCTCCACCCGGCCCGTGTGCCATACCAGCCAGGAGATGGAATTGCCGTTGCCGGCAGGACGGCGCTGCAGCTGCGCTTCGTCCAGTCCGTCCAGTGCCTGGCGGACCAGGTCCGGGAGACGGTCAAACGCCTCCAGGAGCAGTTCTTTGGATTGCATGGATCTCCTCCCCTTCCGCCGGGGCCGGGCCTGCCGGCCCGGTCCGGCGGGGCTGCTAGCGTTCCAGGTCGTCAGGTTCGAACTCGCTGAGCGGCGAGCCGCCGAAGTTTTCCTCGTCGTCGCTGGCGTCGGCTTCCGGCCCCGTAGGGTTTTCTCCGAAATCGACGTCGGCTGCCGCTTCCCCCAGGGTGGGCGTGTCCGGCGGCACCTGCTCATCTCCAGAGCGGTACCGTGCCTGCGCGCTTTCGTCCCGCAGCGTCTGGTCGCTCAGGAAGTCCTCTTCTTCGCCGGAGACTGCTTCATCCTGCAGCAGCGGGTCTTCCTGCCAGCGGTCCGGATTGTTCTCGGCGGCCCCGGGGTAACTGTCCGGTTCCCCCATGACAGGGTCCAGTTCCAGGGACGACGCCGCCCCGGGAGTTTCGTCGAGAAGTACGTCGTCTTCCTGCACAACTTCCAGTTCATCGTCGGGGAGGTTCTGTTCAGTCATGATGATGCCTTTCTCATTGACCGTGGGCGGACAATAGTAAGCATACTGAGGAACTGTGGTGCCTGTGAACCTTCGGGGTAAGGAAGAAGCAGAGCCGAAAGCCGTTCGGAAAACAAGGAGAACCCATGGAACGCAATGAGTCCCCGGACGGGGCCGGGGCAGAACGCTCCCGGCCCCAGCCCTTCACCGCCCGGATGCCGGTCCTGTGGGCAGACGGGCTGGGCCGGGCCAGCATCCGGGCCATACAGACGCTCTGCGTACTGGCGCTTGCCTGGGTGGTGGTATTGGCCGCCACCCGGGTTCCGCTGGTCACCATCCCGGTCCTGATTGCGTTGATCCTGGCCTCAGCGATGGCTCCCGCTGTCCGTTGGCTGGCGGCACGGGGCTGGCCCCGCGCCCTGGCGGTGCTGTCGTCTTTCCTGGTGATCCTGGCGGTGGCGGCCGGCGTCGTGGGGGGCATCATTGCGTTGGTCCGCCAGCAGGCAAGCGTCCTGGCGGCCCGGGCGGAAGCCGGCATCGGCCAGCTGCAGCAATTCATCACGACCGGTCCCGTGGCCCTCACGAACGACCAAATCGACGCTGCCCGCAGCGAGTTCCAGAAATTCCTTGCCGGCGGGAGCCTGGGTGCCGACGCTTTGACTGGGCTGCGGACTGCCGGGGAGATTGCCGCCGGTTCAGTCCTGACAGCGGTGATTTTGTTCTTCTTCCTCAAGGACGGCGAGAAGATCCGGTGGTTCCTGATCGGGTTCCTGCCCGGGACCCGCCAGGGAAAGGCCGGGCTGGCCGCCGAACGCAGCATCGTGGTGCTGGGCGGCTACGTCCGCGGGACCCTCATTATCGCCGCCATTGATGCTGTCATCGTCCTGATCGGGCTCCTGGTCCTGCGGGTCCCGCTGGCAGTCCCCCTGGCCGCGGTGGTCTTCCTGGGTGGCTTCATTCCCATCATCGGGGCAACCGCCGCCGGGAGCCTGGCCGTACTGGTGGCCCTGGTGGAGAACGGACCGGTTCCGGCGCTCATTGTCCTGGTGATCCTGGTGGCTGCCAACCAGTTTGAACACCACCTCCTCCAGCCCCTCTTCATGGGGCGCGTCCTGCGGATCCACGGGCTGGTGATCATCCTTGCCCTGGCCGCCGGGGCAACGCTGGCCGGCGTCATCGGTGCGCTGCTGGCGGTGCCCCTGGCCGCCGTCGGCTGGACCATCTACAAAACCCTCGCCGAAAGGGATACTCCGGGCCCGGCGCCCATCGCACCGGACGCCGACCCGGCACAGGGGGCCTGAACCCGTGCTTCGGTGACTTTTGGCCCTAGAGTGCCGGTTACGGCGGGGCCAGTCTTGAGTGGCGGGAAGAGCAGCTCAGGACGAGCAGGAAGCGCGGCCATGACAATCAGGAAACCCATCGCCGTGGGCACCAACGATTCGGCGCAAAGCCGGGCGGCGGTCCTGTGGGCAGCGCGCCGCGCCCACCGCTCTGCCGTGGTCGATGACCGGTGGGTTGCCGAACCCTATCCGTGGTTCGGAACACTCCAGCAGGCCGGTGAGGAACTCCTCAAGACCGCGGCCGGCTCCGAAACACACGGCACCATTTAGTCCGGAACGCCTACCGATCCCCCTTCGCTCTCCACCTATCCCCCGCGGAAAGGTCCGACGCCATGAAAAAACCCGCCGCCATCATCATGCTGGTCCTGGGGATCCTGATAACGCTTCCGGGCCTGGCTGCCCTGGCGGGGGGAGCCGTGGCCTCAGCGGTGGGATCGATCCAGGGGGACGGGTACCTGACCTCCGGCACGTCACGCTTTTCCGTCAGTTCCTTTGCCCTTACCTCTCCGCGGGCCGATGCCATTGGCCAGGATGTTCCCGGCAGGCTTCCCTTCGATATCGGCACCCTCCGTCTGCGGATTGAATCGGTAGCCCCGGACAAACCGGTGTTCATCGGCATCGGCCCGCAGGCCGACGTCGAACAGTACTTGTCAGGCGTGCACCACTCGGAGCTGCTCAACATCCGCCAGCGGCCCTTCCGGGCCGAATACCGTGACATCCCGGGCGGCAACCCGGTATCACCTCCGGCCGGGCAGCGCTTCTGGACCGCCTCCATTTCGGGCCCGGGAGAGCAGGAGCTCACCTGGAACATCACACCCGGCACCTGGGAAGTGGTGGTGATGAATGCCGACGCGTCCTCCGGCATTGATGTCCAGGCGCAGGCCGGCTTCCGCTCAGACCTGATCCGGCCGGCGGCCACGGGCCTGTTGCTGGGCGGACTGGTCGCACTGGTGATCGGCGTTCCCCTCATCATCTTCGGCGCCGCGGGACTGGGCCGGCACGCCCGGCATCCATCCGGCGGTCCGGCGATGGGCGGGCCACCGTCCGAAGGTCCGCCGATGAGCGGGCCGGGACAGGTGCCGGCAGGGCAAGTTCCGGCAGGGCAGGTTCCAGCAGGGCAGGGAGCAGCCCCGGCGTCCTGGGGCCCACCCCCCGGGGTCCAGGTGGCACCGGCAGCACCCGGAGCGGCACCCCCACCCCTGCCGTTCGCCACGACGGCGGCAGAGCACCCCGGCGGCACTCCCGGCTACCCCGCAAGGCTCGTCGGTGAGCTTGATCCGGGCCTGTCGCGGTGGATGTGGCTGGTCAAATGGTTCCTGGCCATACCGCATTTCATTCTCCTGTTCTTCCTGTGGTTCGCGTTCATCATCACCACCATCGTGGCGGGCTTCGCCATCCTGTTCACGGGCCGGTACCCGCGGGCCCTGTTCGACTTCAATGTGGGCGTCCTGCGCTGGAACTGGCGGGTCGCTTTCTACGCCTACGCCGCCGTCGGCACCGACCTCTACCCGCCGTTTACGCTCAGGCGCACCAATTACCCTGCCGACTTTGAGGTGGATTACCCGCAGCGGCTCTCCCGCGGGCTGGTACTGGTGAAGTGGTGGCTCCTCGCGATCCCGCACCTGCTCCTGGTGGCCGCCTTCGCGGGAACCACGGGAACCATTTGGCGGTGGCAGGCAGAGGACAACATCATCGGCACCACCTACGACCGGGGGTCGGGCCTGTCCCTGCTGGGGCTGCTGGTCCTGATCGCGGCAGTGATCCTGCTGTTCAGCGGCCGTTACCAGCGCCCACTGTTCGATCTCATCCTTGGCATTGACCGCTGGATCTACCGTGTCCTGGTGTACACGGCGCTGATGCGGGACGAGTATCCACCATTCCGGCTGGACCAGGGGGCCACCGAGCCCACGTGGCCCGGGGAGGTCATCGGGCCTGCCGCGCCGCCCGTCGATGTGCCGTGACCTTCGGCCCTACCCCGGCCCTGTGCCTGCAACCATGATGAGTGTGACAGCGCGGGTCCGATAGGGAGCAGACATGAGCATTGCCGGGGCACCAATAGCCAGGATCGTGGTGGGCGTCGACGGATCGGAGGCGTCCGTGGAGGCGCTTCGCCAGGCCCAACGGCTTGCCACGCCCTTGGATGCCAAGGTCCAGGCCATCGGGTGCTGGGAGTACCCGCAGGTGTACTCCGGCTACGTCATGATGGGCATCGAGGGCTTCGAGGAGGGCGCCAGGAAGATCCTGGACGAGGCTGTGGCGCAGGCTTTCGGAGCTGAAACGCCCGCAAATGTCACCTCAACCCTCGTCAGGAGCCATCCCCGGCAAGCATTGATCGACGCCAGCCGGGACGCCGACATGATCGTCGTGGGACGCCGCGGGCACGGTGGATTCGGCGGCCTGCTCCTGGGCTCCGTCAGCTCCGCCCTCGTCGCCCATGCCCACTGCCCCGTTCTGGTGGCCCACACGCCGGAGAGCGGGTCCAAGGGTTCCTGAACGGAACGGCCATGGAAAAGGGACACTAAGCTCCCGGGCGGGTCCGCAGGGCGCGGCACAGATCGCGGCGGCAGGGCACCGGGTGGCCAACCATTCCATGACCCATCCGGGGTTCACCGCTCGCTTGGCTATGTGGTTGTGAGGTGGACCGTGGATACCCTTGGTTGGACAGGCACCAACGGCGGCGCGAGCGTCCAGTCGGTGGCCGACCGCGTCCAGGCAGGGCTGCAGCCTGGTGAGATCGTCCTCATGCACATTGGATCGAATCCCGATGACGGCACCACCCTCGACACCGACGCCCTCCCACAGGTCATCGACCGCATCATGACAGCAGGATACGGCTTCGCCACCCTCGATTCCCTGCTGGGGCACTGACCTGAACAGGACCAATGGCTCTGCCCCCGGCACCGGCAACGCCCAATACTGGAGGGGAAAGCGGACGGCTGGCGTCCGCCTTTCAATCGACCGGAGGTCGTGGACGTGTACGGCTGGAACGACGGCATGGGGCTTTGGGGCTATGTCATGATGAGCATCAGCATGGTGGTGGTCTGGGGAGCAATCATCACCGGTATTGTCCTGCTGGCCCGTTCCCTCCGGGCACCCTCCCAGCACTCAACCCAACCATCGTCCCGAATGGCCGAGGACGTGTTGGCAGAGCGCTTTGCGCGCGGGGAAATCGACGTCACCGAATACCAGAACAGGTTGGCCGTCCTGCGCGGCCACCCGGGTACCTGACTTCCGGTTCCCGCAGGCAATGGATACCGGGGTGCAACGGTGCCGCTCTCTGAATTCGAAAAACGCGAACTCGAACTGATCGGGCATAGCCTGGAGGCCGAAGATCCCGGGCTCGCCGCCCTGCTTGGCCGGGATGCCTTTGCGCAGTCCCTGCGGACCCTGTTCAAGCGCGGACTGCTCCTCTTCGCGGCGGGTGTTTGCGTCCTGCTCCTTGGCTTGGTGGTCCGGCTTCCCTGGCTGGGCATTGCGGGTTTTGTCGTCATGAACGGTGCCGGATACTGGGCCATCAAGGACCTGCATTGGTCCGTGCGGCACACCCACCGGCACGCCATCCAGCTGGAAGGCAATACCGAATAAGCGCCGCAACCCGCGCGGGCCGCCGCAGGTGGTTCATGCGGTCAGGGGGACGACGGCGGCCCGCCTGGTCACCGGGTCAACGCACCACAGTCCCGCGGTCCTGTGCAACGTCCGCCGGGGCCTCCGGCTCCGGAGCGTGCACCACCAGCACTGGACAGTGTGCACGGCTCACGCATGCTGAGCTGACTGAACCAAGGACAAAGCTGCCGTGGCCCCGCCGGCCCACAATCAACAGGGAAGCGTTACGGCTTGCATTGATCAGTACCGGACCGGGCTTGCCCCGAACCAGCCGGGCGTGCAAGAAGGGCGGCAACTCCTCAAAAGCCTCCGCCAGCGCCTGCTGGAGCACCTGGTCGGCAGCATATTTAAATCCCTCGACTCCTACCGCCAGGTACACCCCGTATCCGGCCGGCACGTCCCAGCACGCCCATGCCTCCACACCCGCTGACAGGGGCTCAGCCATGGCCCGGGCCACCCGGAGCGCGGCGATGGAGGCGTCGGACGCATCCACCCCGACGATGATCCTTGGATGCGGTTCAGGGGCGGTCATGCCGGCTCCATTTCCTGTTGTTGCCACGTTCCCTCCTGGGGGCGTCATCCCAGAATGGACCGGAACCGCTTCCCGGGGTAGGGCCGAAGGTCATCACGGGCGGGTCAATGCCGAGGCCGGCGCTGTTACACCGGCCACGCTCTGCATTACGCCAGTGGACTTAGGTCCCTTCCAGCATCTCCCCTGCTGGGCAACAATGGGATAAGGCCCTTCCCGGGAGCCGCCCCGCAACCGCGCGGGATTTGATCTTGAAGATTTTGGGGGCGTTCGTTGCATACGCATGAAACTGGGTCTGATGAAGCGGCAGGATCTTCCGGGCAGGTCCGCGTGTTCATCCTCGATGATCACGAGCTTGTCCGGCAGGGGCTGAAGGACCTGCTGGAAGGCGAAGGATTTGTTGTCGTCGGCGAAAGCGGGTCCGCGGCGGAGGCTACGCGCCGCATTCCGGCCCTGCACCCCGACATTGCCATTCTTGACGGGCGCCTTCCGGACGGGACGGGAATTGAAGTGTGCCGCGACGTGAGGTCCCTCGATCCCCGCCTGCGCTGCCTCATCCTCACCAGTTACGACGACGAACAGGCCCTTCGCGGCGCAGTCCTGGCCGGCGCCTCCGGATACATCCTGAAACAGATCAGGAGCGATGACCTCCTGGCCGGGATCCGGAGGGCAGCTGCGGGTGAGTCCCTGTTTGAACCAGGCGTTGAGCAGCAGATCGTTACAGGGCTTTCCACGGCACCCACAGATCCCCGGCTGGAGGGCCTGAGCGCGCAGGAGAAGAAGGTGCTGGCGCTGATTGGCCAGGGGCTGACCAACCGGCAAATCGGCGATGAACTGTTCCTGGCCGAGAAGACCGTCAAAAACTATGTTTCATCCATCCTGGCGAAACTGGGCTTCGAGCGGAGGACACAGGCCGCCGTCTACGTCACCAAGGGCCCAACCGACACTGCCTGACGGGCAGCTCCACCGGGGTGGCAGTGCGACGGCGCTGGGCGAACAGGTGGGGCCGGCGCGCAGGTCAGCCGAGCGGTGCTGACCATCCCACCGAGGTGCCCCGGCCCGGCACACTGTCGATGATGCAGCTCCCCTTCAGCAACTCTGCGCGGTGGCGCATGTTCGCCATGCCGCTCACCCGGGCAGGTTCAATGAAGCCTTGGCCGTTGTCGCTGACCACAAGCTCTACCTGGTCGATGCCTGCCACAACCTTGACCTCGACGTCCTCCGCGCCGGAATGCCGCAGCGCGTTGCTAAGCCCCTCCGACAACACGGACAGAAGATGGACGGCAACATCGTCCCGGATCATGTCCACTGCTCCGTCCAGGGACACCCTGGGTGTCACGGCATAGCTGCGCGAGTTTTCCCGGACGACGCGCAGAATTTGGCCCGTCAACGGTTCCCGTTCCTCGTCAGCGGTGCGAAGGGAGTAGATGGTGTCCCGCAGCTTGCGGATGGTCCCGTCGAGTTCCGTGGTTACTGCCGCGATACGCTCATGCGCCACCGGATCCCGTGTGTAGCGGCGCAGGCTCTGGATGCTCAGGCCGGCAGCGAACAAGCGCTGGATCACGAGGTCGTGCAGGTCCCGGGCGATCCGTTCCCGGTCGGTAATAAGGAGGTTCTGTTCCCGGAGCGCGTTCACGCGGGCCAAGTCCAGCGCCAGGCCGATCCGGCTTCCAAAGATGGCACCGGACTCCGCCTCAGCCTGGCTAAAGACTTCCGTGCCCTGGCCACGGGCCAGCAGGAGGACGCCGTTGTTGCTGCCGGCGTGCATCAGCGAACAGACGAGGACAGAGCCGAGCTTCCCCGCCACCTCGTCGCCAAAGACCTCACGCGGTTCCTTGGCCACGAAAGACCCGCCGCCCTCGATGCCGCCCCACACCGCCTTTGAGACCATCAGTTCCTGGCCCGCCTGAAGACCCTGCACACCGATGCTCGAACGGCACCGAAGCATGCCGTCACGGGCCGGCACAGCCACCACCGCAACCGCCGAATCCGATACCTTCAAAGCAGTGCGGGCAACAACCTCCAGGCTGTCTGCATCTCCCGGAGGTGGCGTCGTGATCAACCGGCTGCTCAGCTCCATGCCTGCTTCCAGCCACTTTTGCCGGCGGCTGCTGTCTTCGAAGAGGCGGGCGTTCTGGATAGCGACCCCGGCCGCAGCCGCCAGGGCAACGGCAAGTTCCTCATCGTCGGTGGTGAAATCGGCTCCACCCTGTTTTTCCGTCAGGTAGAGGTTCCCAAACACTTCGTCGCGGACACGGACGGGCACGCCCAGGAATGTCCTCATGGGCGGGTGGTTCGGGGGGAAGCCGGAAGCGATGGGGTGCTGGCCAAGGTCGTGGAGCCGCAAGGGCTTTGGTTCCCGGATGAGCAAGCCCAGCACACCGTGCCCCGTGGGCAGGTCGCCGATGGAAAGGATCCCGTCATCATCGATCCCCACGGTGATGAAGTGGCTCAGGGTAAGGTCTTCGCCGATGACCCCCAAAGCGCCGTACTGTGCGCCCACCAGGGCACAGGCCGAGCGGACAAGGCGGTCCAGCACGGCCTCCAGGCTCAGATCCTGGGCGAGGGCCACCACTGCCGCCAATAAAGCGTTGATGCGCTCCTGGGCGCCGGGCACTTCGTCCCCCGGGGCGGTAAAGTCCCGCACCAGGTCTTCCACGCTGTCCCCCGTCGCGGAGCGCCCGGGCTGGTCAGTGCTCACGTTCACCTCCTGGGCCAAAAACTTTCGGCGCTGCGGGTTCTCGACGCGGGCAAAGTGTCCAGAACGGAGATGCCCTGCCACGCCCAAAATCCGCACCCGCCAGTGCGTGACGGCACGTCCTGGGATCATTCTAAGAGGCTCCGTCAATGGGCCCTGCCCGGAGGGACCTTCTTCCCTACCGGGCACGACTCACCGGCCCTAGGCTACGGCCATGAACACAGCAGCGACAGAACCGGAAATCAAAGAACTCGGCGTCCACGATTGCTGGAAATACCTTCGATCCACGTCCATCTGCCGGATTGCCTTCACTGACGGCAACACGGTGGAAAACTACCCGGTGAACTACGTCCCCACCAACGGCACGTTGCTCATCCGGACCGGAGAAGGCACGAAGCTTGCCTCCCTTGCGGACCGCCAGGCCGTAGCCGTCGAAGCGGACGGCATGAACCAGTACGGCACCATCGCCTGGAGCGTCATCCTCAAAGGACGGGCCGTGGTCGTTTCGGATGCCGAGGAAGCCCAGGACGCCATGGATGCGGGATTGTCTCCTTGGCAGCCCGGCCAGAAGAACATCCTGATCCGGATCACGCCGGAGGAGGTCAGCGGCCGAAGGTTTGTGATCGCCGCACCAACGCATTGGTGGCCGCCCCGGGAGCCCTCTGCAGATTAGGCCAACGTCAAACAGCGCCACCCGGCGACCAACCCCAACCCCTTCAGCAGTACCCACAAAGGATGGTCCCCCATGGCACCTGCCAAGCCAATCGCGGTCGGCATCACCGATACTTCGGCGTCCAACGCCGCCCTGCTGTGGGCAGCAGCCCGGGCCAACAGGCTCAGGTGTCCCCTCGCCGTCGTGCACGTTGTGGACGACCGCTGGATGGCAGCCGAAGTCCTTCCCTACCTGGAAGTCCTGCGTGAATCGGGCCTTGGCCTGCTGAAGGAAGCCGGCGAAAAGGCCACCGCTGCCGAACCGGGCCTGCAGGTTACCCTCCAGCTGCTCGAAGGAGGTATTGGAGCGGCGCTGGGCGACTACTCAAAGAACGCTTCGATGCTTGTCCTGGGCACCAGCGGCCACGCCCGGGGCGCGCTGACTGACCGGGCGCTCCAGGCCGCTGCCACGGCCGAATGCCCGGTGGCGGTCATCGGGGACGGCCAGGAGCCCGGCCGCGGCATCGTGGTGGGCGTGGATGGATCACGGGAATCGACGCAGGCAGTGGCCTTCGCGGCAACCGAGGCCGACGCGCTCGGGGAAGAGCTGACGGTCCTTTACGCCTTCACCGGTCCCAACCGGTGGATCGCGGCCGGGCTCCCCCAGAGCAGCTTTGCCACGCATGTGATGGAGGAAGAGCAGATCGTGCTCTCCGAAACCGAGGCGGGCCTCCGGCAGGACTTCCCCGACCTTGTGGTCCACACCGTGATGGAAACCGTACTGGAACCGGCAGACGCCCTGGTCCGTGCTGCCGCCGGTGCCCGGCTCCTGGTCCTGGGCAGCCGCGGGAAGGGTGGCTTCGAAAGGCTGTTCCTGGGGTCCACGGTGCACGGGGTGCTGACCCAGCCGCCATGCCCCACCGTGATCACCCGCATCCACAAGCAGGACAACGCCTGACC
>DATIMT010000306.1:0-3636 GCA_035475035.1 Arthrobacter sp. | reverse complement strand
CGGCGGCCAGGGCACCTCCGACGGTCGCTTTACGTTGGGAGCCGGCACGTGACGTGACCGGATCCTGGTGTGAGCCATGCCTCTATTGAAACCCAATGCTTGCGCATTCGCAATAGTTGGCGAGGGGTGGGGGTGCCTTTTCTTCTGGATCGGATTAGCGCAGGGAGTCGTTCAGGGCGGCGTGATGCCCCACTGTCCGGAGTGGGATTGCCCAGGTTCGAGGGTGACCAGGCCTTCGCCCGAATTGAAGGCGTCGGGGGCGCAGGTCATGGGCTCCACGCCCAGTCCGGTCCGACGGCGGTCCGGCTGGGGGAGCGTATCGCCGGTGAAGATTTCCAGGTAGGGGTATGTCTCGTCCACCCACAACTTCGCTCCTGCCGTGCCCTCGGCCCGGATCAGTTTCACCCATGCCCGCCCGTCCGCGTCACGGATGAGATCCGTGTAGGCAACATCGATGTGCCGGCTGCCAAGCTCTTGAAGTTCCCGCAGGTCGTACTCTGTGCCGTCCACCCGTTCGTGGCCGGTGGGGATGCCACGGTCATCTACGGGCAGGAAGGCGCGTCCGGGCACCTGGACCAATCCCGGGTCAATGACCTGGCCCGGGAGCCCCAGGCTGAGGTAGGGGTGCGCACCTGTCCCAAAGGGGCACGGCTCCGGGCTGCGGTTGGTGACCGTGGTCTGCACGCTCAGCCCGCCGTCGTCGAGCATGTAGTCCAGTCGGCAGTCAAGTACCCATGGCCAGCCCTGGCAGGCATGCAGGGTGTAAGTGAAGGAGATTTTGTTGTTCTCATGCTCCACGACAGGGACGTTCCAGTTCCGCCACCGGGTCAGACCATGGATTGCCCCGCCCTTGTCCGGCTCACTTAGGTCGAGCTGCAACTGCTGGCCGCCCCACTCGTACCGGCCGCCTTTGACCCGGTTCGGCCACGGGATCAGCGAATGTCCCCGCGCGCCGGTGCACATTTCCTCAGGCCCGTAGCCGTCCAGCAGGGCCCGGCCGTCCAGCAGGTAGTCCCGTAACGCCCCGCCAACTTCTGTCAGGTGTACAGACTGCCGGCCGTGCCGGATCTCGTATTGGCAGCCTGACGGGACGCCGTAACTGTTATTGGCTTCCAGTGGCGATTTCTGCCCGGAACTCATGACTGCCGTGTTCCGTCGTCGGCGGCCTGCAGGTCCAGGACAACCTTGACGTCGTCCGCGCGGTGGTCGAAGGCTTCGGCGAACTTTCCAAGGGGTACGCGGCGGGTGATGAGCCGGCGCAACCAGTCCTTGTCGGCGACGGCCAGAGCCTTGGCGCCGGCATCGTAGTGACGCCGGTTGGCGTTGACACTGCCGAACACCACCCCGTTCATGAGCACCTCCTCGCGGTTGAGGGCGCCCACATCCACTCCCGTTTGCTTTCCGGTTCCGGACACGCCAGTGAGGCAGGTGATGGCATCCTGGGCGCGGCAGCGGACCGCATCCAGCACCACGGACGTCACCCCTGTGCATTCGACCAGGAGGTCCGGTTTGAGGCCGGAGTCGGGCAGGGACTCGCTGTGGTACGTGGCGCCCAGGTCGCGGACGAGCTCCGGCTTCGGCCCGTCCTTGACGACGTCGAAGACGTGCACCTCCAGGTCCTGCTGCACACCCAGAAGGGCCGCGAGCAGGCCCACAGGCCCGGCCCCGGTCACAACGGCGATGTGGGGGTCGAAGAACGCCCGCTGCCCGATCCGGCTGATCTGCTCCCATGCTTTGGCCACGATGGTGGTGGGCTCCAGGAGTACCCCTACGTCTTCCAGCCCTGGGTCCAGTTTCACCATCGCCTGCGGGCCTGCGCGCCAGTGCTCCCGGGCAAAGCCGTCCAGGCCTTTGATGCCGTGCTCGGTGTACTTGCCGTTCAGGCACATGTCCCATTCCCCGGCGGCGCAGGCCTTGCACGGTTCGGGGTCGGGCCGGCGGACAATGCCGACCACCAGGTCCCCCTCGGCGAGGCCTGAATCCTCCGGAGCCTCCCGGACGCGGCCCAGGTTTTCATGGCCCAGAACCAGGTAGTCCTGGCCGGGCGGAGCCTCGCCGTACTCTGCCGCGATGATCTCGGTATCGGTGCCGCACAGGCCCACCGCCAGCGCCTCAACCAGAACCGGCCCCTGGCTGGCCGGGGGTTCAGGAATCCCGCGAAGGCTCAGTGAATCCTTTTTCCCCGGAGTAACTGTCAATGCTTGCATTGCCTCTCCTTAAACGCAGGGCTACGTATCGCCAGTTTCCACCGATATTTGCGTTAGCGCAACGGCATCCTCAGGACCGTCAATTTCATTCCCCTCGGCGCTGGCCACCTTTGAAGGCGGCCGTTCAGGGCCGAGGGCTCTTTTTTGTTCCCTCGGGGTCTGCTTGCCGGGGCTGAGGTCCAGCGTGATGACGAAGGCGAGGATGACCGATGGAGATCGAGTCGGAGGCCGGAGTGTCAGTAAACCAGTGGTAGCCCATGTAGATGCGGCTTGTCGCCTCCAATATGACGCCTGTGGCAGCAGTACTGAATGCAGCTGGTCGGGAAATTGCCGCGGATCGGGAAAGACCAGATATGCCCCAACCAGCAAAAGTTGGCGGCACCGACCATATGGCCGGAAACGAATGATGACGTGGCGTTGGCACCAAGCATTATTAGCGTCGAGGGGGGCCGGGGGCGGCCTACGATGTGAGCGATGACCTCCGTGAGGACTACTCGACAATCAATCTGCCTCGGCAGGGCAAACCGTACTTGCTGAACACACGGCCGGAACCGGTAGCGACTCAGATCCGTCCATGGCTGGGATCAATCAGGTTACCCACGGCTGGAAGTGGGAGCCGTTGAGGTAGCTCCCTGGTAGCAGTAGCAGTAGCAGAGGATAACCCTGTGAGAATTGTCCCCGGCTGTGGGCCGGGGGCGGGACTTCTAGTTTGCGCGTGCGAACCTAGTGCCCCGAACCGGGGGCGGGCTTGCGTTTGGGATCCACGGTTCCGCCCGTGCCGTAGTCACCTTCCGGGTAGCGCCCGGTTTCGGACTCAGCCGTCCTGCCTGTTGTTGCCCCGGCTTCGCCGTAGTCGGCTTTGACGTACCGGCCGGATCCCAGGGTCTGGTCGCCCAAGGGTTCGGGCAGCCCGCCCTCACTGCCGGCAGCGCCGTAATTCCCTTCGATGTACTGGCCTTCCTCGTCCTCCGTATGGCGGCCGCGCTGTTCGCCGGCTTTACCAAAGTTGCCTTCGACGTACCGCCCGCGAAGGTCGGGTTCCTCGTGTGCTTGTTCCGGAGCGTTGGCGTTCGGGGTGTTTTCGATGCTGCCCTTGTCGTTCATGATCTTGCCTTTCGGACGAATTTCACGTCCCTATGGCGCAATTCGGAGCCTGCCGGGGTACCGCCATTCGGGCGGGACCCGGGTCCGTGCCTGCGGTGTCGCGTCCCGCTTTAGGCCCGCCCGCAGGTCCGCTCTTCGGACTGTTGCCTAAGGACACTTTCGGCGTAGCATAAAAGTGTAGGCATTGTCAATCCGTCCGGATGAACCTAAAGATGAAGCAAAAATCGCTAAGAAGGTAGTGCGATGAGTGATATCAGTCCACTAAGGAATGCTGTCCGCAATGGCAGCGGGCTCAAGCAGTTGGGTGGAACGTGGGGTGAGCTTC
>DATIMT010000305.1:0-20855 GCA_035475035.1 Arthrobacter sp. | reverse complement strand
CGGCAACCTGGGCTACAAGACCCCCGTCAAGGGCGGTTACTTCCCGGTCTCCCCCACTGACAAGCAGGCTGACCTGCGCGACGCCATGTGTGTTGCCCTGGACGAAGCCGGCCTCGAGGTCGAGCGCAGCCACCACGAAGTTGGATCCGCCGGCCAGGCCGAAATCAACTACAAGTTCACCACCCTGACCCACGCCGCCGATGACCTGCAGAAGTTCAAGTACGTCATCAAGAACACGGCTGATGCCTGGGGCAAGTCGGTCACCTTCATGCCCAAGCCGGTCTTCGGTGACAACGGCTCGGGCATGCACTGCCACCAGTCGCTGTGGAACGGCGGCGAGCCGCTGTTCTACGACGAGAAGGGCTACGCTGGCCTGTCCGACACCGCCCGCTGGTACATCGGCGGCCTGCTGAAGCACTCCTCCGCCGTCCTGGCCTTCACCAACCCGACGGTGAACTCCTACCGCCGCCTGGTCAAGGGCTTCGAAGCTCCGGTCAACATGGTCTACTCGCAGGGCAACCGCTCCGCCGGTATCCGTATCCCCATCACCGGTTCCAACCCGAAGGCCAAGCGCATCGAGTTCCGCGCTCCGGACCCCTCCTCCAACCCGTACCTGGCGTTCGCTGCCCAGCTGATGGCCGGCATTGACGGTATCCGCAACCGCATCGAGCCCCCGGCTCCGATCGACAAGGACCTCTACGAGCTCCCGGCCGAGGAAGCCAAGGACATCCCCAAGGCTCCGGGCACCCTGGAGGAGGCCCTCGAGGCCCTGGCCGAGGACAACGAGTTCCTGCAGGCCGGTGGCGTCTTCACCCAGGACCTGATCGACACCTGGATCGAGTACAAGTACGAGAACGAGATCCGCCCGCTGTCCCTGCGCCCGAACCCCTACGAGTTCGAGCTCTACTACGGCGTCTAGTCTGAGGCCTGTCCTGCAGGACCGCTGAACAGCAAAAGTCGGCCACCGGAGTTGATCCGGTGGCCGACTTTTGCGTTGCCCGGACCTGCAACGGCGCGGACGGCAGGCGTTAGGTGGGGGCCCGCCTCCAGACGTGCTGAGACCGGGAGCCGGACCCCCTGACGAATGCCCCCCGGAACGAAGACTGTCCAGCCTTCCCCCCAACAAGGTTGGAGAACACCGCCAATCCACATAATCGGGCAAACGCTTGCTGAGCGCAATGGCGGCCTGGGGCGTTACCCCGGGACCGCGGCCGAAAAACTGCGGAACATGGTCCGCTGGGGACCCGCGGAGCCACCTGTATACGGCCCCGAATCGATGAAACCGGCACGGCGGTAGGCGGAGAGCCCCGCATCGTTTTCCTCATTGACGGAAAGTACGACGCCGGACTCACCACTTTGGTGCCTTGCGGTCAGCTTGCGCGCTGCCTCCACGGCGGCGGCGGCCGCGAGCGTCCCCAGCCCCCTGCCCTGGTGCCGCCGGTCGATGAGGAACCCGCGCAGCAGCCACGCTGATCCGTCGTCAGGCCACCCGGCAAGCCCCGCGGCCCCCGCTTGCAGGGTCAGCACCCCAACAGCGTCTCCGCCCGCCTCGATCACGTACGGCCGTCGTGACGCTTCCGCCAGGCCTGTGAGGGCCATCCGCAGCGGGTCGCCCACGAAACGATCCTGGCCGGGCACCAGCGACATGCCGGCGACGGCGCCCAACTGGATGGCGCGGGCGTCGGGGTCCAGGTCGCTCAGCGGGATGAGCCAGACCCAGCCTCCAGGTTCAGTGCCCATAGAAGAGGCGCTCAAAGACTGCCCGGGCCCGGCGGCTCACCCTCAGGTAGTCCTCCTCCAGGGCGGCGGCGTGCCCCGGCTCGTAGCCGCACCAGCGCGCCACGGCCTCGAGGTCCCGGCGGGAGGAGGGCAGGAGGTCGGAGGCCTTGCCGTTCCAAATGACGTTGGCGGACCGGATCCGGCTGGCCAACCGCCAGGCTTCAGCGAGGAGCCCGGCATCGGCGTGGTCCAGCAGGCCGAGTTCGGCCGCCGCTGCCAGGGCTTCCAGCGTTGAGGTGGTCCGCAGCTCCGGATGCTTCCCGGCGTGCTGGAGCTGGAGCAGCTGCACCAGCCACTCGACGTCGCTGAGCCCGCCGCGGCCCAGTTTGAGGTGGCGTGCGGGGTCGGCGCCCCGCGGCAGCCGCTCGGATTCCACCCGGGCCTTGATGCGCCTGATCTCACGCACATCCTGTTCCGGCACCGACTCGGGGTACCGGATGGGGTTGATGAGCTTCAGGAAATCGGCAGCCAGGGTGTCGTCGCCGGCCATGGGGCGTGCCCGCAGCAGGGCCTGGGCTTCCCAGATTAACGACCAGCGGCGGTAGTACTCGGCGAAGGAGTCCAGGGAGCGGACCATGGCGCCGTTCTTTCCCTCGGGCCGGAGATCGGCGTCCATCTGGAGGACGCGTTCGGCCATGATGGCCGGTTTCAGCGGCTGGGTGAGCAGGCTGGATACCTTGGCCACGATGCGGGAGGCCTGTTCCTGCGCCTCCGCTTCGGAGAAGCCCGGGAGTGCGCGGTGGACGTACATGACGTCGGCATCCGAGCCGTAACCAATCTCGCGGCCGCCCTGGCGGCCCATGGCCACGACCAGCACAGTGGTCTTGAGGGGTCCGTTGGCGGAGACTATTCCCTCCGCCACCCGCAGGGCGCCCAAAACGGCGGCCCGGTCCGTGTCCGCCAAGGCCCTGCCCACCTGTTCCTGGTCCAGCAGGCCGGCGGAATCTGCGATGGCGATGCGCAGGATCTCCCGACGCCGGATCAGCCGGATCAGGCGCATGGCGCTCTCCGGATCCGCGTGGCGGGACATTTTGGCGGTGATTTCCTGCCACTGGGTTTCGAAGCCCAGCGGCACCAGGTCCTTGTCCTGTCCCAGCCATGCCACGGACTCCGGCGAAACTTCCAGGAGGTCTGCGATCAGCCGGGAATTGGAGAGCATGTGGCAGAGGCGTTCGGCGGCAGCGTTGGAGTCGCGGAGCAGTCCCAGGTACCAGTGCGTGGTGCCCAGGGCCTCGCTGACGCGCCGGAAGGCGAGGAGGCCGGCATCGGGGTCGACGCCTTCGGCGAGCCAGTCCAGGAGGATGGGCAGCAGTTGCCGCTGGAGGGCGGCACGGCGGCTCACCCCGGCAGTCAGCGCCTCGATATGGCGCATGGCTCCCTGCGGGTCCCGGTATCCCAGGGCCGCCAGCCGTCCCTGCGCTGCCTCCGGGGTCAGCTTTGCGTCCTCGCTGCTGAGTTTGGCTGCCGTGTTGAGCAGCGGCCGGTAGAAGATCCGCTCGTGCAGCTCGCGGACCGAGCGCTTGGTCCGGTGCCAGGCGGACAGCAGGGAATCCGGACTGGGCCGTTCGTTGGAGAAAGGTCCCAGGACGGCTTTGGCCAATGAACGCAGCGCCGGTTCCGCCACTGGCATCAGGTGGGTGCGGCGCAGCTGGAACAGCTGGATCCGGTGTTCAAGGAGCCGCAGGTACCGGTAGGCGTTGTCGAAGGCGGCAGCATCGGAACGGCCGATGTAACCACCCGCCGACAGTGCGGCGATCGCCGAGGTGGTGTCCCGCCTTCGTAATGACTCATCCGCCTTGCCATGCACCAGCTGGAGCAGCTGGACGGTGAATTCGACGTCGCGCAGTCCGCCGCGCCCAAGCTTGATCTGGCGTTGCTCCTCTGCCGCCGGGATGTGCTCGGTCACCCGGCGGCGCATCGCCTGGACGGATTCAACAAAGCCCTCGCGCCCGGCCGAGTTCCAGATCAACGGCGCCACGGCTTCCTCATAAGCGCGGCCCAGTGCGGAATCACCGGCGATGGACCGCGCCTTGAGCAGGGCCTGGAACTCCCAGCTCTCTGCCCATCTCGCGTAATACGTCTCATGGGAGGCCAGGGTTCGGACCAGGGGCCCCGACTTGCCCTCCGGCCGCAGGTTGGCGTCCACCTCCCAGAGACCCGGTTCCCTGGCCACCGATGAAATGGCCCGCGAAATGCCGCTCGCCAGTACCGTGCCGATGGTGTTGGCCTGTGCGTCCTCCAGGCCGCCGGCGTCCACCACGTAGATGACGTCGACGTCGGAAATGTAGTTCAGTTCCCGGGCACCGCACTTGCCCATGCCGATCACGGCAAGGCCGACGTCGGCCACATCGGCAGCGCTGTACTGCTCCGCGGCCTCGGCACGGGAAACGGCGAGGGCAGCCTCGATGGCGGCTGCGGCCAGGTCCGCCAGTTCACCGCCCACCGCTGGCAGGAAGTCCAGCGGATCCGCGGCGCATAGGTCCTTGACGGCGAGGTCCACCAGTCCGCGCCGGTAGGCGGTTCGGAGGGCGGCATAGGCGTCCACGCCGGTGACGGCGGCAACGGGACGGGCGGCGCGGGGATCGGCACCGACGGACTGCAGGAGCGTGGCGCGCAGCCGCTCCGGGTCGGCGGGCAGGGGCTCGGGACTGGGGCGGACCCGGAAGGCCTCCAAGTGCCGGGGGTGCCGGATGAGGAACTCCCCCAGCGCCTCGGAGGCACCAAGCACACGGTACATCGGCTCGCTGGCCTCGGGCTCGGCTGCCGCCAGCTCCCGCAGCTGGGGATGCTTTTCGATCAGCCGGACCAGCGACTGGAGTGCGGTGTCCGGACTGGCGGCCAGTTGCAGCCCGGCAAAGAGCCTGTCCTGGTCCAGTCCCTCGAGTTCGCGTGCGGCCAGGAACCGTTCGCCCTTCTCCAGGTCGCTGAATCCGGCCGCGATGAGGCGGCGTGCCAGGCTCACGCCGGGCACCTAGAGGATGCCGAGGTTGCGCTGCAACTCGTAGGGCGTGACCTGCAGCCGGTAGTCCTGCCATTCGGCACGCTTGTTGCGCAGGAAGTGTTCGTAGACCTGTTCGCCCAGGATCTGCGGCATCAGCTCGGAGTCCTCCATGGAGCGGATGGCGTCATGCAGGCTTGCCGGCAGCGGGTCATGGCCCATGGCGCGGCGTTCGGCCGAGCTCAGCGACCAGACGTCGTCCTCGGCGGCCGCCGGCAGGTCATAGCCTTCTTCGATGCCCTTCAGGCCGGCACCGAGCAGGACGGCGTACGCCAGGTACGGGTTGGCTGCGGAGTCGATGCCCCGGTACTCGATGCGGGCGGACTGGCCCTTGCCCGGCTTGTACAGCGGCACGCGGACCAGCGCGGAGCGGTTGTTGTGCCCCCAGCTCAGGTAGCTGGGTGCCTCGCCGCCGCCCCACAGCCGCTTGTAGGAGTTGACGAACTGGTTGGTCACTGCCGTGAACTCGGGGGCGTGCTTGAGGATGCCGGCGATGAACTGCCGGGCTGTCTTGGACAGCTGGAACTCGGCCCCCGCCTCAAAGAACGCGTTGCTGTCGCCCTCGAACAGGGAGAAGTGGGTGTGCATGCCGGAACCGGGGTGGTCGGTGAACGGCTTGGGCATGAAGGTGGCGTACGTGCCCTGCTGCAGCGCCACCTCCTTGATGACGGTGCGGAACGTCATGATATTGTCAGCGGTCTGCAACGCGTCTGCGTACCGGAGGTCGATTTCGTTCTGGCCCGGGCCTGCCTCGTGGTGGCTGAACTCCACGGAAATGCCCACGGATTCCAGCATGGTCACCGCGGTGCGGCGGAAGTCCTGCGCCACGCCGCCGGGAACATGGTCGAAGTAGCCGCCTTCATCAACCGGCACCGGAGCACCGTTCGGGCCCGGCTCGTGCGATTTGAGCAGGTAGAACTCGATCTCCGGGTGGGTGTAGCAGGTGAAGCCCATGTCCGCGGCCTTGGCGAGGGTCCGCTTGAGGACGTTGCGAGGGTCGGCCGCGGACGGCTCGCCGTCGGGGGTCAGGATGTCGCAGAACATCCGCGAGGTCTGTTCGGTTTCACCGCGCCACGGCAGGATCTGGAAGGTGGCGGGGTCGGGCTGGGCCAGCATGTCCGATTCGAAGACCCGGGCCAGGCCTTCGATGGAGGAACCGTCGAAGCCAAGACCTTCCTCGAACGCTCCCTCGACCTCGGCCGGCGCAAGCGCCACAGACTTCAGCGAACCCACGACGTCGGTAAACCACAGGCGCACGAAACGTACGTCGCGCTCTTCGATTGTGCGCAGGACAAACTCTTGCTGGCGGTCCATGATGGCCTCTTCTCCGGTCAACGTCCATGCTCCGGGGTCCGCGCAAAGGGGAAAGCCGGCAGCAGTTCATCAACACTGTACTAATCATTCGGCGCCGATGCTTGAGCCTGCGCTCCACGTAACACAGCATTAACCTGGCGCGCCGCCCACGCCGCCCGCAAATGGAGTTTTCGGCACCCCTTGGCGCGCTTCCGGGCGCCCCGCTATGACACTAATCACCTTTGTCCCGGGATCCCCGCGGTAGCTAGGACGGCGGGTACCGCACTACGCTCGTCCCATGGCCACCAGCAACAGCCCCGACCCCAGCGCGTCCGCAGAAGTACCTGCCCCTTACGGCAGCGGCCCCGGCACGCCGGCTGCGGCCGAACGGAAGCCGGCCAGGGTCCGCATCCACCACCTTCAGCAGGCCAAGCGCGACGGCACGAAATTTGCCATGCTCACCGCCTACGAGCAGTACACGGCGGAGATTTTTGATGCTGCCGGAATCGAGGTACTCCTTGTTGGCGATTCGGCATCGAACAACGTCTTTGGCAACGAGACCAGCCTTCCGGTGACCGTGGACGAACTGCTCCCGCTGTGCCGGGCCGTGGCCAGGTCCGCCAAGCGCGCCCTGGTGGTGGCGGATCTGCCGTTCGGCAGCTACGAGGTCAGCGCGGAGCAGGCTGTGGCCACTGGGGTCCGCTTCCTGAAGGAAGGGCTGGCCCACGCGGTAAAGATCGAGGGCGGGCAGTACTACGCACCGACGGTCCGGGCCATGGTCCAGGCCGGCATCCCCGTGATGGCGCACATCGGCTTCACCCCGCAGAGCGAACACGCCCTGGGCGGCTACCGGGTCCAGGGCCGCGGCGATGACGCCCAAAGATTGATTGACGACGCCGCGGCGCTGGCTGACGCGGGCGCCTTCAGTGTCCTGATGGAAATGGTTCCGGCGGAGACGGCCGCCGCAGTCGATGCGGCCGTCAGCGTCCCCACGGTGGGCATCGGCGCCGGCAAGGCAACGACCGGGCAAGTGCTGGTGTGGCAGGATATGGCCGGGCTGCGGGGCGGCCGGATGGCGAAGTTCGTGAAGCAGTACGCAGACCTGCGCCGCACCCTGCTCGACGCCGCCACCGCCTATGGCGACGACGTCCGGTCCGGGGAGTTCCCGGGGCCGGAACACTCCTTCTAAACCCGGCCGGCAACTGCGGAGCCGCCTGCCCGCACTCCTCCGCGGACTGCCTCGGCCGCGGGCGGCCTCACCTTGACGTCCGCTTCCGGAGCACCGACAGGCGGCCGGAGCACCCAACTGTTCAGTCGTCGTCGCCCTTTTCCCAGGCTGCGTTGCGCGCCTGGACCTTCTCCAGGGCATGTTCGGCTTCCGCCCGGGTCTTGTACGGCCCAATGAGCTGGCTCCAGTCCGACAGCCGGTCCTCTTCCACCTCATGGGTCTTGATGTTGAACCAGTACTCAGTCATCGTTGCTCCTTGTTCCGGCGACAGGGAAGCCGGCGTGATCCACGTAACACAAACACTTACGCGAGTCCTCCGCCGCTTGTCGGTTGTTAGGCGTTCTGTGGTGCCTTATATGATCAATCTATGCCTTCCCTTGCCTCGACTGCACCCATTGGCACCCTCACCCCGGGTACCGTCGGTCCGCAGCGTCCCGTCCCGGCGTCCATCCCCCGTCCGGAGTACGTCGGCAAGCCCGCCCCCGCCAAATTCACCGGCTCCGAGGTGAAGTCCGCGGAGACCATTGAGAAGATCCGGATCGCCGGAAAGATCGCGGCGCAGGCCATTGTGGAGGTGGGCAAGCATATCCAGCCGGGCGTCACCACTGATGAGCTGGACAAAGTGGGCCACGAATTCCTGCTGGACCACCATGCCTACCCGTCCACGCTCGGATACCGCGGGTTCCCCAAGTCGCTGTGCTCCTCCCTGAACGAGGTCATCTGCCACGGCATCCCGGACAGCACCGTGGTCCAGGACGGCGACATCCTGAACATCGACATCACGGCCTACATCAACGGTGTCCACGGCGACACCAACTACACCTTCCTGGTGGGCGATGTGGATGAGGAATCCCGGCTGTTGGTGGAGCGCACCCAGGAGTCGTTGAACCGGGCGATCAAGGCCGTGGCGCCGGGACGTGAAATCAACGTCATCGGCCGGGCCATCCAGTCCTTTGCGAAGCGTTTTGGCTACGGTGTGGTCCGGGACTTCACCGGCCACGGGGTTGGCGAGGCCTTTCACACCGGGCTCATCATTCCGCACTACGATGCTGCTCCCGCCTACAACACGGTGATCGAGAGCGGCATGGTGTTCACCATCGAGCCGATGCTGACCCTGGGCACGGTGGAGTGGGACATGTGGAGCGACGACTGGACAGTGGTCACCAGGGACCACAAGCGCACCGCCCAGTTCGAGCACACCCTGCTGGTCACCGAGACCGGCGCCGAGATCCTCACCCTCCCGTAGCCCTCGCCATGCCCGCGCAGGGCATGCCGCCGGTGCAGACCGGAAACCTTTCACAGGCGCCGAAAGCCGCCCCTTTTCCCGCCCGCCCCTGTCAAGAACGGAATCCCATTGGCCAAGAAGGACGAAAAACCGCACAAGAACGCACCGCTGATCGGCATCGACATCGGTGGTACGGGAATTAAGGGCGGCATTGTCGACCTGAAGAAGGGCAAGCTCCTCGGTGAGCGCTTCCGCGTGCCCACTCCGCAGCCCGCCACCCCTGAAGCCGTGGCTGAGGCCGTTGCCCTGGTGGTCGCCGAGCTTTCGGCACGCCCCGAGGCCCCCGAAGCCGGCTCCCCGGTAGGCGTGACCTTTCCCGGGATCATCCAGCACGGCGTGGTCCACTCGGCTGCGAACGTGGACAAGAGCTGGCTGGACACCGACATCGATGCGCTCCTGACTGCCCGGCTGGGCCGTCCCGTGGAGGTCATCAACGACGCCGACGCCGCCGGCCTGGCCGAAGCCCGCTACGGTGCCGGTGCCGGTGTCTCCGGCACCGTCCTGGTCATCACCCTGGGCACGGGCATCGGTTCCGCCTTCATCTTCGACGGCAAACTCGTTCCCAACGCGGAACTGGGCCACCTGGAAATTGACGGCTTCGACGCCGAATCGAAGGCGTCCGCCGTGGCCCGTGAACGTGACGGGCTGTCATGGGACGAGTACAGCGTGCTGCTGCAGCGCTACTTCTCCCATGTGGAGTTCCTGTTCTCGCCGGAACTGTTCATCGTGGGCGGTGGGATTTCGAAGCGTGCGGACGAGTACCTTCCCAACCTCAAGCTCCGCACCCCTATTGTTCCCGCTGTCCTGCGCAACGAGGCAGGGATCGTGGGCGCCGCACTGGAAATTGGCCTGCAGCACAAGCTGGCCAAGTAGGAGTGGTGCCGGTGGCGGTTGCGGCTTCCCCTCCGCTGCCGCCACCGGAGCTTAGAGGGGGCTCTTTTCGGAGCTCTTGGCGCTGCCGGCGGCGCCCTTGGCGTCTTCCTCGGCCTCGTGGCGGAGCAGGGCAATAGCGGTTTCAAAGTCCTCGAGGGACTCGAATGCCTGGTACACGCTGGCAAAGCGCAGGTATGCCACCTTGTCGAGTTTCTGCAGCGGCCCAAGGATGACCAGGCCAACCTCGTGCGCGTCGATTTCGGCCGCACCGGACGACCGGATCTGCTCCTCCACTTCCTGGGCCAGCATGGCGAGGTCATCCTCGCTGACGGGCCGGCCCTGGCAGGCCTTGCGCACCCCGTTGATGACTTTGCTGCGGCTGAAGGGCTCACCCACACCCGACCGCTTGATCACGGAAAGGCTGGTGGTTTCCACCGTGGTGAACCGGCGGCCGCATTCCGGGCACTGCCGGCGCCGGCGGATGGCCGAACCGTCATCCGCCATCCGGCTGTCCACCACGCGGGAATCGGGGTTGCGGCAGAACGGACAGTACATGGCGTTCCCCCTTTTCGCTTGTGGTGTGCCACGTGATTGGAAGCCAACAGCACCGCCGGGGGGCGATGCCGTGGCGCCTCCCAGTTTACGGGCATATCTGGGGTAATAACAATCCTGTAATTACTACATGTAGTGGTGTCACCCCTGGCCCGGAAACCGTACCGTGACGGCGTCGCCGTGGGCAGGAAGGTCCTCGGCCCGGGACAGGCTCACGATGTGTCCGCTGACCTCTGCCAGGGCTTGCCTGCTGTAATTGACCACTTGGATGGCGCGCAGGAAGGTGGTGACGTTCAGGCCTGACGAAAAAGCCGCGGTGCCGCTGGTAGGCAGGACGTGGTTGGAGCCCGCGCAGTAGTCCCCCAGGCTCACGGGGCTGTAGTCGCCAACGAAAATTGCGCCCGCATTCCGGATCCGTGCCGCGACGGCCGGGGCATCCCGGGTCATGACCTCCAGGTGTTCGGCCGCGTACGCGTCGCAGGCGGCGATCCCCTGCTCGAGGCCGTCCACCAGCACCACGCCGGACTGGGGTCCGGACAGTGCTTCCTGGACCCTGGCCGAGTGCTTCGTTGCCGCGGCCTGCAGTTCCAGTTCAGCCCGCACGGCCGCCGCCAGGGGTGCCGAATCAGTAATCAGGACCGATGCTGCCTTGGGGTCGTGCTCGGCCTGGCTGAGCAGGTCGGCGGCAACCAGCGCCGGCTGCGCGGAGTCATCGGCCAGGATGGCGATCTCCGTGGTTCCCGCTTCGGAGTCGATGCCAACAACGCCCTTGACCAGCCGTTTGGCCGTCGCCACGAAGATGTTGCCGGGCCCGGTGACAACATCCACTGGCTCCAGCGCGGGACCTGCCTCGGTGGCTTCGACGCCGTAGGCGAAGGCGGCGATGGCCTGGGCACCGCCGATGGCATAGACCTCGGTAATGCCCAGCAGCGCCGCTGCGGCAAGGATGGTGGGGTGCGGCAGGCCCCCGAATTCCTTTTGCGGCGGCGAGGCCAGGGCAATGGATTCCACACCGGCGGCGAGAGCGGGAACGACGTTCATGATCACCGATGAGGGGTACACGGCAAGGCCGCCGGGAACGTAGAGCCCCACGCGGGCCACGGGGACCCAGTTCTGGCTGACCACGGCGCCCTCGCCCAGTTGGACGTCCACGTTGCGCGGCCGCTGGGCATCGGCGAACTTCCGTGCCCGGCTAATGGATTCCTCCAGCGCGGCCCGCACGGCCGGGTCCAGCTGGTCCAGCGCTGCATCAATCGCTTCCCCGGGCACCAGCGGGTGGTCCTGGGTTACGCCGTCGAACCTTTCGGCCAGCTCTGCCAGCGCCGCAAAGCCCCGCTGCCGAACGGCGGAGATGATCTCCAGGACCTTTTCCTCGGCATCAGCCACTGTCTGGCCCTTGGCGCGGGGAACAGCGGCACGCAGGGCCGCCAGTGTGAGGTTGCGGCCGCGAAGGTCCACGGTGCGGAAATCGACGGCGGCTGGCGCGGGGGCGGGAAACTCCGGGAAAGTGGTCACCGGACTATTTTACGGGGCTGGGCCAGTCCGCCGTCCCGGCGCTGCCTTCGGGCTTTCTCCCCGTCATGCCCAGCAGCTCCAGCACGAAGACCGACACGGCCGTCGCCGCGGGCCAGAGCAGCAGGACCGGCCATGCCCGCAGGGAAAAGGCGATGCTCGCGTTCGCCGAGGTATCAACAGCGGGACCGAACAGCCGCGCCGCCAGGATGCCAGTCCCCCACGCCACGACGCTTCCTGCCAGCGCTCCTCCCAGCCCGGTCAGCAGCGCCGCCTGCGGATCCGCACGTTTGCCGTCGGCCAGGAACACGGCCAGCAGGCAGCCGGCCAGGACCAGGATGCCCGCGAGGGTGAGGTCACGCGGCAGCCACACCAGCGGAACAGTGCCCGACGCCAGGGCAGGATCCCGGGTGATCAGGTTCAACCCGCCCGGCGCCAGGAGCCACCACAGGGCCCCTGCCGGAATTCCCGCCGCCGCAGGAGCCAGCAGCAGGGACCAGGGCAGCAGCCGCCTGAGGGGGCGGGCGGAATTTGTCATGCAACACACCTTAACAAAGGTTCCTGCAAGGTCATCCGGCCATGTGATGCCGCTGCCTGTTTTCCCGCCGTGACCGCTGGCCAATACGCTTGGAGAAAGAGTTACACCACTTAGTGCAGGAGTTCCGGTGACCGACAACAGCGAGCCGTTCGAGCAGACGTTCAGGGAGATGTTCCGCCGGCACGCCGCGGGCGTGGCCATTATCACCGTGAACTACCAGGACGAGCCCTACGGCTTCACCGCCACGTCTGTGGCGTCGCTGTCCGCCAAGCCGCCCCGGTTCACGTTCAACATGGCGCGCAGTTCCCGGTCCTGGCCCGCGGTTGCCAACACGCAGTACCTGGGCGTCCACATGCTGGGCCTGGAGAACCAGGAGCTGGCCGCCCGTTTCGCCCGCCCCGGCAACCGCTTCGAAGGAAACCACTGGGAGATCGGGCCGCACGGGGTACCCATCCTGAAGGATGTTGCCGGCTGGCTGGTCGGCGAGGTGCAGATGCGGCTCTCTTTCGAGAACAATGCGGTAGTGGTGGTCCAGGTGGTGGACGGCCAGGTGGGCGGCGATGGATCACCCCTGCTCTACCATGGCGGCGCCTACGGGCAGCCCGTGCCGCTGGACTACGAGATTTAGCGGGATCCAGCGCGGTTCCCACGACGCGTTTCGCCCCCGGGAGCGGCCGACGGCGGGAGGTGCTTCCCGCCGTCGGCCGCTTCTTTGTCTTGTGCCTCCTATGTCAGGTGAGGTTTTGTCCTAGGCGTCCAGGCAGGCCGGGCCCAGCAGGACCTTCAGGTCGCCGAACAGCGACGGGCTCGGGTTCACCCGGAGGTGGACCGGCAGGCCCATGATCTCGGTGCGGGTATCACCCTGCAGGTGCAGCCGAACTTCCGAGTTGCCCCGGTGGGTGCGCAGCACATCGCCCAACTCCGTGACCACGGCCTCCGTGGCCTTGTGCGTGGGCATGGTGATCACCAGGGGCCCGTGCAGCCCTTCGCTGAGGTCCGGAACGGACAGCTCCATGCAGTTGAGGGTGATGGCACCGTCATCGCGCTTCTGCAGCCGGCCCTTGACCACCACGATCAGGTCCTCGGCAAGGACGGAGGCGATCGGTCCGTACACCTGGCCGAAGAACATGACCTCGATCGAACCGCCCAGGTCCTCGACCTCTGCACGGGCATAAGCATTGCCGCTGGCCTTGGCGATGCGGCGGCTCAGCGACGTAATCATGCCCGCGATGGTGACGATGGCGCCGTCCTGCGGCCCGTCCTCGCCCAGGATGGAGGTGATGCTCATCTCCGCGTGCTGGCTCAGCAGGCCCTCGAGGCCCTGCAGCGGATGGTCCGAGACGTACAGGCCCAGCATGTCCCGTTCAAAGGACAGCTTGTCCTTCTTCTCCCACTCCGGCAGGTCCGGGATCTCGATGCTCAGGGAGGCCTCCGATTCGGCCTCGTCGAATCCCGCGAAGAGGTCGAACTGGCCGATCGCCTCGTTGCGCTTGAGCGTGATGACGGAGTCGATGGCCTCTTCGTGGATCATGGCCAGGGCACGGCGTTGGTGGCCCAGGGAATCGAAGGCTCCCGATTTGATCAGGGACTCGATGGTCCGCTTGTTGCAGACCACCGCCGGGACCTTCATCAGGTAGTCCTTGAAGGATGTGAACGCGCCCTCGCTTTCCCGGGCTGACACCATGGCCTCCACTGCGTTGGCGCCCACGTTGCGGATGGCACCCATGCCGAAGCGGATGTCATTGCCTACGGGGGTGAAGTTCAACGCAGACTCGTTGACGTCCGGCGGCAGCACAGTGATGCCCATGCGCCGGCACTCGTTCAGGTAGATGGCGGACTTGTCCTTGTCATCGCCCACCGAGGTCAGCAGCGCCGCCATGTACTCCGGGGCGTAATGCGCCTTGAGGTAGGCGGTCCAGTAGGAGATGACGCCGTAGGCCGCCGAGTGGGCCTTGTTGAAGGCGTAGTCGGAGAACGGCAGCAGGATATCCCAGAGGGTTTTGACGGCCTCCATGGAGTAGCCATTGTCCTGCATGCCCTGGGAGAATCCGGCGAACTGCTTATCCAGCTCCGACTTCTTCTTCTTGCCCATGGCGCGGCGGAGGATGTCTGCCTGGCCGAGCGAGTACCCGGCCAGCTTCTGGGCCACGGCCATGACCTGCTCCTGGTACACGATCAGGCCATACGTGCCGCCGAGGATTTCCTTGAGGGGTTCCTCCAGCTCCGGGTGGATGGGAATCACTTCCTGGATCCCGTTCTTGCGGAGCGCATAATCCGTGTGCGCGTTGGCGCCCATGGGGCCGGGGCGGTAGAGCGCCAGCACGGCCGAGATGTCTTCGAAGTTGTCCGGCTTCATGAGCTTCAGCAGGGACCGCATGGGTCCGCCGTCGAGCTGGAAGACACCCAGGGTATCGCCGCGGGCCAGGAGTTCGTAGGACGGTGCATCGTCCAGTTCAAGGTTTTCCAGGTCCAGGTCGATGCCCCGGTTCATCTTGATGTTCTCAAGGGCATCGGAAATGATCGTCAGGTTCCGCAGGCCCAGGAAGTCCATCTTGATCAGGCCAAGGCCCTCGGACGTCGGGTAGTCGAACTGGGTGATCACCTGGCCGTCCTGGAAGCGGCGCATGATGGGGATGACGTCGATGATGGGGTCGGAGGACATGATCACGCCGGCGGCGTGTACGCCCCACTGGCGCTTCAGGCCTTCGATCCCCAGCGCGGTCTCGAAGACCTTTGCAGCCTCCGGGTCCGTGGCAATCAGCTGCCGGAAGTCGCCGGCTTCGCTGTAGCGCTTGGACTCCGGGTTCTGGATGTCCGCGAGCGGGATGTCCTTGGCCATCACCGCCGGCGGCAGTGCCTTGGTCAGCTGCTCACCCATGCTGAACGGGTACCCCAGCACGCGCGAGGAGTCCTTGAGCGCCTGCTTGGTCTTGATGGTGCCGTACGTGACGATCATCGCCACGCGCTCATCGCCATACTTACGGGTCACATAGTCAATGACCTCGGAACGGCGCCGGTCATCGAAGTCGACGTCGAAGTCGGGCATGGAAACACGGTCCGGGTTTAGGAACCGTTCGAAGATCAGCCCATGGCGCAGGGGGTCGAGATCGGTGATGCGCATGGCGTAGGCCACCATGGAGCCTGCACCCGAGCCACGTCCGGGCCCAACCCGGATGCCGTTGTTCTTGGCCCAGTTGATGAAGTCGGCAACCACCAGGAAGTAGCCCGGGAAGCCCATGGAGGTGATGACGCCGAGTTCGTAGTCGGCCTGCTTGCGGACCTCGTCCGGGATGCCGGCGGGATACCGGTACAGGAGTCCCTTGTCCACTTCCTTGACCAGCCAGGAAGTCTCGTCCTCCCCGGGCGGGCACGGGAACCGCGGCATGAAGTTGGCGTCCGTGTTGAAGGACACCTCGCAGCGCTCGGCGATCAGCAAGGTGTTGTCACAGGCGTCCGGATGGTCGCGGAACAGTTCCCGCATCTCCTGGGGCGACTTGAGGTAATAGCCGCTGCCGGAGAACGCAAACCGCGAGCCGCCGTTGTCGTAGGTGGGTTCCAGCAGCGTGGAGCCGGACTGGATGGCCAGCAGCGCCTCGTGGGCCTTGGCATCGTGTTCGTGCGTGTAGTGGAGGTCGTTTGTGGCAACCAGCGGCAGGTTCAGGTCCTTGGCAAGCCGCAGCAGGTCGCCGGTGACCCGCCGCTCGATGTCCAGCCCGTGGTCCATCAGTTCGCAGAAGTAGTTTTCCGCACCGAAGATGTCCCGGAACTCCGCGGCCGCTTCCAGTGCTTCCCGGTACTGCCCAAGCCGGAGCCGGGTCTGGACTTCGCCGGAGGGGCAGCCGGTGGTGGCGATCAGCCCTTCGGAGTAGGTGTTCAGCAGCTCCCGGTCCAGCCGCGGCCACTTGCCGAACACAGAATCCAGGGAGGCGATGGACGAGGCCCGGAAAAGATTCCGCATGCCCACGTTGTTGTAGCTCAGGAGCGTCATGTGGGTGTAGGAACCACCGCCGGAGACGTCGTCCTTGCGCTGGGATTCCTCACCCCACCGGACGCGCTCCTTGTCGGTCCGCGCGGTACCCGGAGTCACATAGGCTTCGACCCCGATGATCGGCTTAATGCCCTTGTCCGTCGCCTTGCGCCAGAAATCGAAGGCCCCGAACAGGTAGCCGTGGTCCGTC
Source organism: Arthrobacter sp. (assembly GCA_035475035.1). Classification (GTDB taxonomy): domain Bacteria; phylum Actinomycetota; class Actinomycetes; order Actinomycetales; family Micrococcaceae; genus Arthrobacter. The sequence continues at coordinate 4,619 of DATIMT010000305.1, read as the reverse complement.
GTAGCGAGGGCGGGCATGCCCAGGCGTTCGGTTTCGTCGAACAGCTCCCCCAAACGGGCAGCTCCATCCAGCATGGAATATTCGGTGTGGGTGTGCAGGTGGACAAACGAATCATTGCTGGAACTCACCGCACCATTCTAAGCGCTGCGGCCTTGCGGCCCTGCCAGGCAGTCCGTGTCAGGCCTGTCCCGATTCGAGCACTTCCAGGGCGTAGGCAAGGTCCTGCGGGTAGTCGCTGGTAACCGTGACGCGCTCCCCCGTCGCCGGGTGGTCGAATGCCAGTTCACGGGCGTGCAGCCACTGCCGGGTGAGTCCCAGGTTGGCGGCAAGGCGCGGGTCGGCGCCGTAGGTCAGGTCTCCGGCGCAGGGGTGGCGGAGGGCGGAGAAATGAACCCGGATCTGGTGCGTCCGGCCGGTTTCGAGGTGGACTTCCACCAGGCTGGCCTTGCCGAATGCCTCCAGGACTTCATAGTGGGTCACCGAGGAGCGGCCGTCCTCGATGACGGCAAAGCGCCAGTCATGCCCGGGGTGGCGGCCGATGGGCGCGTCGATGGTCCCGGTCAGGGGGTCTGGAAGGCCCTGCACCACGGCATGGTAGACCTTGTCCACCGTCCGCTCCTTGAAGGCCCGTTTGAGGGACGTGTAGGCCCGCTCCGACTTTGCCACCACCATCACGCCGGACGTGCCGACGTCGAGCCGGTGGACGATTCCTGCACGTTCCGGCGCGCCCGAGGTGGAGATACGGTACCCGGCGGCGGCCAGGCCGCCCACCACAGTAGGCCCCACCCAGCCGGGCGAGGGGTGGGCTGCGACGCCAACGGGTTTGTCGACGACGACGAAATCGTCGTCGTCGAGCAGGATGTTCAGGCCTTCCACAACTTCCTCCACCACTTCCAGCGGGTCCCGCCGTTCCGGGACGGTGACGTCGAGGACGTCCCCGGCCACGAGTTTTGCCGACTTTCCCAACGCCTTGCCCCGGTTCAGGACATGGCCTTCCGCCAACAGGGATGCGGCCACCGAGCGCGATACGCCCAGGATGCCAGCCAGGCCGGCGTCGGCCCGGGCCCCGCCGTACTCTTCAGCGACGACGACGCGCTCAGTCATGGCCAGGCTTGTCCTTGTGGCCGGTGCCCAGCCGTGTTCCGTCCAGGGCGATCCCACGGATCGTCAGGATGCAGATAATGGCGACGGCGGACACCACGGCGGAGTCGGCGATGTTGAAAATCGCGAAGTTGGGAAGCTGGATGAAATCCACCACGTGCCCCATGCCAAAGGACGGCTCCCGGAAGAGCCTGTCCGTGAGGTTGCCCAGGGCCCCGCCGAGCAGCAGGCCCAACGCAAGGGACCACCAAGCCGAGCCCAGCCTCCGCACCTGGAAAAGGATCGCAACCGCGACGCCGGCCATGATGATGGAGAACACCCACGTGACATTCTCGCCAATGGAAAACGCCGCGCCCGAGTTCCGGATGAAGTACCAGTGCAGGAGGGGCGGCAGGACCGGGATCCGCTCCCCCTCCACCATCGTGGAAGTGACCCAGAGTTTCGTCAGCTGGTCCAGGACGTAGGCGAAAACGGCGAAGCCGGCGAACAGGGACAGCAGCACCGGCCGGCGGGGGCGCGGTGAGGGCGGGACAGGGCGTGCCGCGTCCGCGGCAAGTTCGTCAGTCATGGTGCTTTCAATTCGTGGTGCTGGGTCTCAATGCCAAAAGCCGGTGGCCGAGGAATCCTCAGCCACCGGCTTTCAGAATACGTGCTGCCGGGCTTAGTTCGCTTCGCTGACTTCCGGCGTCGCGACGGAGCCGCGGGCATCGAGGTCGCGGAGCTGGCCTTCGATGTAGGCCTTCAGGCGTGAGCGGTAGTCGCGTTCGAAGCCGCGGAGCTGCTCCACCTTGCGTTCCAGGACAGAGCGCTGCTGTTCCAGGGCACCAAGGATCTTGCGGGACTTCTCCTGGGCGTCGTTGACGAGGCTGCTGGCTTCGATCTGCGCCTCGGCGATGATCTTGTCCTTTTGGGCCTGGCCGTCGGCGACGTGGCGGTCGTGCATCTGCTGTGCCATGGCCAGCAGGCCGGCAGCGGACTCGGCGGAAGGAGTGGCGACAGCCGCGGGCGCGGCCGGTGCGGCAGCAGCCGGGGCAGCCGGCTGGACGTCCTTCTTCTTGGCGGCTTCGGCAGCCTTCGCCTCGGCCTCAGCCTTTTCGCGGGCTTCGTCCTTGTCGGCCTTGACCGGCGCGGGGATCTTCTCCACCACCGGCGCGGCAGCGGAGCTCGCCGGAACGCTGGAACCTGCTTCGGCGAGCTTCTTGCGGAGCTCGTCGTTTTCCTGGTTCAGGCGGCGGAGTTCAACAACGATTTCGTCCAGGAAGTCGTCAACCTCGTCCTGGTCATAGCCCTCGCGGAACTTGGTGGGCTGAAAGCGCTTGTTGACAACGTCTTCTGGCGTCAAAGCCATCTGGTCACCTCACTGGTCTGGTTAGTCAGTAGGCCTTCCGGCCGTCAAAACTACGGTACCTAAATTTGGTCTGCTTACTCTAATTCAACACTGCGGTGTCAAACCGGAGGTTCTTCGCTTTACAGTAGCCGTTCCGGGAGGGAACACACTGCATTGCTGGGTCTGGTCGGAAAATCAGGCCAGGCCCCTGGTGACGCTCATCGCGATGCTGACGCCGATGAACAGGATCAGGAAGCCCAGGTCCAGGGAGATGCCGCCGAGCCGGAGCGGCGGAATCATCCGCCGCAGTCCCTTGAGCGGCGGATCGGTGATGGAGTACACGGCGTGCGCCACCACCAGGGCCGCACCACGGGGCCGCCATTCCCTCGCGAACATCTGCACCCAGTCGAACACCAGGCGGATGATGAGGGCGACGAAGAACAGCAGCAAGGCGAGATAGAGAAGTCCGAAAACGATTCCCATGACTTATTCCATCTCTCCATATTCGTGCGGCACATCCATGCGGAGGCCGCTGTTGCGCTGCCGTTGTCTTGTCTATTTCAGCACAGATGCCAGACAGGTGTCCCTGCCTGGCATCTGGATGCAGCCTTGGTGCTTAGCTTTGGTTGAAGAAGCTGGCCGTTGTCTCGCTGGCCTTTTTATCGTCACCGATCACTTCGACGTAGGACGGTGAGAGTAGGAACACCTTGTTGGTCACCCGCTCGATGCTCCCCCTGAGGCCGAAGACGAGCCCGGCCGAGAAGTCCACCAACCGCTTGGCATCGGCTTCGCCCATGTCCGTGACATTCATGATGACCGGAATACCATCCCGGAAACTCTCACCGATGAGCTTGGCATCGTTGTAGGAGCGTGGGTGGATGGTAGTGATCTGGCGTAGACCGGTGTTCTCTTCGCGGCTCGAAGCCGCACGTTTAATGGGGGTCACAGGGGCGCGGTATTCCTCTTCAGGGGCGTAGGACGCCTCGCGGCTGACTTCGCGGACCGGCGCCGGAGCACGGCGTTCCTCGCGGTCAACTTCCATCGGTTCGTCCTCATCCTTACGTGTGGTCTGTTGCTCGGACTCGTAATGCTCATCGCCGTCGGCGAGCCCAAGATAGATCATTGTCTTGCGCAGAGCGCCGGCCATGGTCGACTCCTAATCGTGTCCCGTAAGCGGGCCGCCCAATGACTTGACAGCACTGGAGTCCCCCGCCCATCACTTCCAACAGCTCCGACGCTACCCCACAGCGGGACGGGAACCGAGAATATCGGAACCGATTCGCAGGTGTGTCGCTCCGAACTTGACGGCCGCCTCCAGGTCCTGGCTCATGCCGGCCGAGATGGCAGTGGCCGAGGGGTATGCTGCTGCGAGCCGGGCGGAAATCCCTGCAAGTGTTTCGAACGCCGGCTCCGGCGGCGCGCCCAACGGTGCAACGGCCATCACCCCGGCCAGGTTCAGGCCCTCCGCGCCGACGATCCGCTCTGCCAGCAGCGGTACGTCGGCGGGGGCTGCCCCGCCGCGGTGCGTACCGCCGTCGTCGTTATAGGTGGCATGCTCAAGGCTGACCTGGATGAAGCAGTCCAACGGGGCCCGCCCGCTGGTGTCCATCTCCTGGCGTACCGCCTTGGCCAGGGCGTCCACGAGCTGAGGCCGGTCGACGGAATGGACCGCCGAAGCGTAACGCGCCACGGACTTGGCCTTCTTGGTCTGCAGCTGGCCAACGAAGTGCCAGGTCAGGGCAAGGTCGGCAAGCTCAACGGCCTTGGCGGCAGCTTCCTGGTCCCGGTTCTCACCTACGTCCCTAACGCCAAGGGCGGCCAGGCGCCGGATGTCCACGGCAGGGTGGAACTTGGTGACCACAATCAGGGACGGCAGCCGGTCCCCGCGCCCGGCGGCCCCGGCTGCCGCTTCAATACGCTTCCGTACTGCGGCAAGACGCCCGGCAAGCTCAGCGCTGCGCGGATCATCCCCCTGTCCCCGACCCGTACCCGTCGGCTCAGTCATGGCACTCAGTCATGCGCCCAGACCAATCCGGCAAAGCGGCCGGTATCCCGGTCCCGGCGGTACGAATACAGGGTGTCCGTTTCGAGGGTGCAGGCGCCGGTGTACTCGACAGCCACGCCCGCAGCCTCAAGCTGGCTCCGGGCGCCGGCGGGAAGATCCAGGGCAGGTGTACCCCAGGATGTTGTG
>DATIMT010000304.1:0-16082 GCA_035475035.1 Arthrobacter sp. | reverse complement strand
GTCACCGGTGGCATCGGCACCGTCGCCGGAGCGATGATTGGCGGCCTGATCATGGGTGTGCTCAACAACGGCATGTCCATCCTGGGCCTGGGCACCGATTACCAGCAGCTCATCAAGGGCCTGGTACTCCTTGTCGCCGTCGGCTTCGATATCTTCAACAAGAACCGCAGCGGCGGCGGTGGTGACCTTGGGAAGCGGTTCAAGCTGAAGACCACGCCCCCACCCGCCCAGGAGAAGCCGACGCCGGCGGCCAGCGAAACAGTGGAGGCAGGGGTCAAGTAGTACCGGCTGCGGCCACGCAGCAACCATTGCCAGTGAAGGCCCCCGGGCCCAGGACCCACAGAGTCCCGGGCCCGGGGGCCTTCACTTGCGTGCGGCGCCTGCACAACTTCTCCCAGCGGTGCTCAGGGTGCGGCTGCGCCCGTGGCAACATCTGCCGGCGAGCGCCGGCGCCGGCTGAGGAGGATAAAGGGTGCCGCCAGCACCTGCACCGCGCCGCCCAGCGCCAGGGATGCAGGATAGCCGTAGACATCGGCGGCCCTGCCGAGCAGCGGCTGCACCACCACTCCCCCGCTGGAGCCCATGAGCGAGGCGAAGCTCAGGACGGTTGCCCGTTGCTTCGAGGCAATCATGTCATTCAGGTAGGCCTGGCGCACCGGGGTGCCGGCGGAGGCCACCACGGCCCAAAGCGCCAGGAGCACCAGAGCCAGCCAAAAGATGTTGGTGACCAGGAGTACCACCAGGACCAGTGAACTGGTGATGGTGGAAACGACCAGCACGGTGGTGCGTCGGCGGACCATTTTCCGGACCAGCGGCGCCAGCCAGCCGCCCACGATGTCCGCGCCTGCAACAATAGCGGCTGCCAGCCCTGCGATGGCGTAGGCCTTGGGGTCGCCGAAGAGCTGCAGCAGGTAGGGCTGGAGGGCGTAGAAGACGTAGAATCCCACCCCTTCGGTGAACGGGGCAGCCAGCATCATGTACCGCACCGGCGGGTTGCGAAGGCCCCCGTCCAGCGACGCCTTGAGGACAGCCCTGGTGGCCTGCAAAGGGTGGGCCGAACGCTCCGGTGTGAAGCCGACGTCGTGCATGAGGAGGAAGGCCACGGCGAACATTGCCACCAGCACCGCGACGCGGAGCAGGAACGGCACGCCCAGGTTCGTTGCCTGCGCGATCACGCCACCGGCCACTGAGCCGGCCAGCATGGCGATGCCGGAGACCATCTGGCCGCGGCCCAGGACCGCTTCCAGCCCGCCGTCGTAACCGGAAAAGTGCAGGGCGTCCACCAGCCAGGCCTCCACTGCCCCCGAGAAGAACGTGAACCCGAGTCCCAGCAGCACGGACACCGCGGCCCACCACCAGAACGGCGCGGACAACTGCCACAGCAGGTAGTAGAGGTACGTGGATGCTGCCAGGGTCACGGTGCCCAGCAGGAAGGACGTCCGGCGCCCCCAGCTGTCGGCAACCACCCCCGTGGGCACCTCGAAGAGCACCATCCCTGCGGTGAAAAATGCGTTGGCGGCGAAGGCCTCCAGGTTGCTCAGCCCCGCGTCGAGCAGGAACAGCGTGTTGATCCCCCAAATGAAGGACGCGGCAAGGGTGTTACCCAACGTCAGCGTCAGGTAAACGTTCTGGATTTTTCGTGCTGCTGCGTTCACAGGCGGGCGGCGTTCCTTGAGGGCTGTTCTGCCCGGGGCGGGATCAGGACGGGCTGAAATTCGGGGGGACGGGGTCGTGGCGCAGGTACTGCCGGCGGAACCGTCCGGTGCCTGCCGTCAGCGCGCGCAACTCCACCGCGTACCGCAGGAGTTCCTGGTCCGGAACTTCGGCGCTGATCTCCGTGAGCCCTTCACCGGAAGAGGTGGTCCCGGTGAGCCGTCCCCGCCGGCTGGACAAATCACTCATCACCGTCCCAACGTGTTCATCGGCAACGGTGATGGCCACTGAGGACACAGGCTCCAGCAGCTGGATCTTCCCGGCCGCCGCGGCCTCCCGGAGGGCCAGCGCCCCCGCCGCCTGGAATGCGGCGTCCGACGAATCCACGCTGTGGGCTTTGCCGCCCACCAGGGTCACTTTCAGGTCAACCACGGGAAATCCCGCAACGACCCCTTTATCCATCTGTGCCCGGACCCCTTTCTCAATGGACGGGATGAACGTTCCGGGGATGACGCCGCCCACGGTCTTGTCCACGAACGTGAACCCGGCGCCGCGCTCCAGCGGTTCCACCTCGATGTCGCAGACGGCATACTGGCCGTGGCCGCCGGACTGCTTCACGTGGCGGCCGTGGCCGGAAGCGGGGGCTGCAAAGGTTTCCCGCAGAGGAGTCACCACATCCACGGCGTGCAGTTTCACCCCCTGTTCGCGCAGCCGGTCCATCACCACCTCCGCGTGCGCTTCGCCCATGCACCACAACACCAGCTGATGGGTTTCGGCGTTCCGGTCCACCCGCATTGTCGGATCCCCCGCCGCTATCCGGCCCAGGCTTCGGGCCAGGGCGTCCTCGTCGCTGCGGGAATCGGCTTCCACGGCAACCGGCAGCAGCGGTTCGGGCATTTCCCATGTGGCGAGCAGCAGCGGGTTTTCCCGGGCGGAAATGGTGTCCCCGGTTTCGGCGCTGCCCAGCTTCGCCAGGGCGCACATGTCCCCGGCGACGCAGTGGGGAACCGGGCGCAGGGTGGCGCCCAACGGTGAGTAGATATGGGTGACCCGTTCATCGGTGTCGTGGTCCTGGTGGCCGCGGTCCGCCAGGCCGTGGCCACCCACATGGACCGGCGCGTCCTCGCGGAGTGTCCCGGAGAAAACCCGTACCAGGCAGATGCGGCCCAGGAAGGGATCGTTGGAGGTGCGCACTACTTCGGCGGCGAGCGGCCCGGACGGATCGCACTGCAGGGTCCCGGCCGGTTCCCCCGCGAGGTCGGTCGTTTCCGGCAGGGCGCGTTCCCCGGGCGGCGGAAAGGCGCGTACCAGCAGGTCCAGCAGTTCAGCCGTGCCCAGCCCGGTGACGGCGGACGAGGGCAGCACCGGAAAGAACGAGCCACGGCCGACGGCGGTTTCCAGGTCGGCTGCCAGCACTGCGGTGTCGATGTCCTCGCCTTCCAGGTAGCGGTCCATCAGCGTCTCGTCTTCGCTTTCGGCGATGATGCCCTCGATGAGCGCGCCCCTGGCCGACGCGGCGGCCGCACGTTCGTCCGGCGCTGCTGCACGAATTTCAGGTGTTGCATCTCCAGCGGAGTAGTCGGTCACCTCCCCGGACAGCAGGCCCAGCAGGGACAGCGGGCCGGCGGCTTCTCCCTCTGTCCGCAGCGGGACGCAGAGCGGCAGGACACCGTCGCCGAACGCTTTCCGGCAGGCGGCCAGGGCGCCGTCGTAATCTGCCCGCGGGTGGTCCAGCCGGGTGATGACGACGGCGCGCGCCACCTTCATTTGCCCGCACTCGCCCCACAACGCGGTGGTGGTCGCGTCAATTCCGTCAACGGCGGACACCACGAAGAGGGCGGCATCCGAGGCCCTCAGCCCCGCGCGCAGCTCCCCGATGAAGTCGGGGTAGCCCGGGGTGTCCAGGAGGTTCACCTTGGTCTCATCCACCATCAGGGGCACCAGGGACAGCGTGACGGACCGCTGCTGGTGGACCGCTGCCGGGTCCGAGTCGCTGACCGTGGATCCGTCCGCGATGGAGCCTTTGCGGGTGATCATGCCTTTCGCTGCCAGCAGGGCCTCGATCAGCATGGTTTTCCCGGCGCCGGAGTGCCCCACCAGCGCCACGTTCCGGATCCGTGCCGGGTCCTGGGCCGCGAGACCGGCGGCTTGGTCGGCCCGCTTCGCATCAGGCCCGCTCCTGCCGCCTCCCGCCCGCGCTGACTCCCTGGTGCTCTTCACCGACATTGGAACCTCCTGGCATCATTGCCGACCGGACCGGACGTGTCCTCTGATTCGACACCTTGGAGGGCGGGACGGCAAGAGCGGAGGCTATTTGCTGCGGGCTTTGCGGGTGGCGGAGTCGTTGGCCTTTTGGATCGCCTTCACCAGCTGGTCCTTGTCCATTTTCGAGCGGCCCTTGACATCCAGTTCCTTGGCCAATTTGTAGAGGTGGTCCTTGGATGCGTTGGCATCAACGCCTCCGGCAGTGGGTTCTGAGGAGCGGATGCCCTGTTCTGCGCGCTTGTCCGAGGGGCCGCGCTTTTCCTTGGGCTCCCAGTGGTCGCCCACCTTCTCGTAGCTGTGCTTCAGGGAGGCGTAGGCTGCGCGGGCAGCCCGTTGTTCGTCCTGGTCGTAGGACTCAAGGGCGGAATCATAGGTCTTGGCGAACGTGTCCTGGGCCTTCTGCTCGGAACGCTGCAGGGTCGATGGAAGTTCGTCTTTGCGGGCGTGGTCATTCTTGCCGGTCTTGGGCATGGCACCCATCCTCCTTTAGTCAGCACGCTGATCATTTGGATGGATCCAGCTTAGACCCGGAGGCATTCGTGGAGCCCCCTGTCGGATTCGAACCGACGACCCCCGCTTTACAAGAGCGGTGCTCTGGCCAACTGAGCTAAGGAGGCGTGCACCGTGAAGGCGCTAGATAAGGTTAGCCCAACTCCTGCCGGGCGTAAAAACGCCGCGGCCCCGGGCCTGGATACGGCAAGGGCCCGTCCCGGAAACGCTCCGGAACGGGCCCTTGGCCTGGCTGGTGATTCGTTAGCCCTTGGCGGCGATGGCTGCCTGCAGGAAGTCCGGGAACGGCGTCTGGGCACTGTCCCCCTTGCCCCACTGCTTGCCGTCAACGAATACCGTGGGCGTCCCGGTGACCCCGATGGCCGCCGCTTCCTTCGTGGTGAACTTCACGTACGGGCGGTAGGTCTTGTCATCCACGCAGGAGTCGATGTTGACGCCCATGTCCGAGGCCATCTTCTTCAGGTCATTATCTGAGAGGCCTGCGCTGCCCTCGGCCGGCTGCTTGGCGTACAGGGCGTTGAAGTAGTCGGCGTACTTCTCGGGAGCGGTGTTGGCTACACAGGCTGCCGCGTTGGCCGCACGGGAAGAGTAGTTGGTGGTGGACCGGCTGTCCAGGAAGCCCAGGGGCCGGTACTCCACAGTGATCTTGCCGTCATTCCGCAGGGAGGTGAGCTGGTCGTTGTACTGGGTCTCGAAGTTCTTGCAGACGGGGCAGATGAAGTCGACATAGAGGACCACCTTGACTGGCTTGCCGGCTTCCGCCTCGGCACCCGGTGCCACCACCTCGGCGGGCGGAGTCTTCGGTGCATCACCCAAGGAGTTTGCGTCCACCGTTGCGGGGTCGCTCTTGGCCACGTCCGTGTTGGCCAGCAGGGTGACGCCGCCATGGATATTGGCGTTGGCAGGCGTGGGTCCCTGGTCCGCAACCGGGGCGTTCGTCTTCAGGCTGTTGGTGACCACCAGCGCCACCACCACCAGGATGGCCACGACCGCCGCCACGATGCCCCAGCCGATCAGCAGCTTGTTGCGCTTGTCCTTCTTTGCCTGCTCTTCCCGGATCAAGCGCGCCTTTTCCCGCGCCTCCGCGGTGCGCTCAGCCTTGGACTTACGTACTTCGTTTGCGGGGCTCATGAGTTCCTTGGGTCGGTCGACGTAGGGGGACCACTTCGTGGCACCTCCAACATTTTAGGGGAGAAAGCTGAGAGCTTGCGGTTTCAACTATTCCTTCGGGTTGACCAACGGACGAATAGCCCCGATGATTCCGTCCGGATAGGGTGGCTTAGAGGCACAAGCAACCCCAGGGGGCCGCAATGCAAACACCTGTCCAGGAAAAACCCGCCGGCACAGCAACGGCCGTGAGTTCCGGTTCCAGCGACGCCGGTGACACCAAGTATGACTTCATGGTGGTTTCGAACCGGCTGCCAGTTGATCGCGTGGCGCCGGGTGACGCCGGGGATGACGGCTCAGGCTGGCGCCGTTCCCCGGGCGGGCTGGTGACGGCGCTGGCTCCCATGATGACCAAGACGGACGGCGCCTGGGTTGGCTGGCATGGCGCCCCGGATGAGAGCGTGGATCCCTTCAGCCACGGCGGCATGGACCTTGTTCCGGTCCAGCTGAGCACCGACGACGTGGAGCTCTATTACGAGGGCTTCTCCAATGCGACCCTGTGGCCGCTTTACCACGACGTCATCGCGCCGCCGGAGTTCCACCGAACCTGGTGGGATGCCTACCGCAGGGTCAATCAAAGGTTCGCTGACGCAGTCGTCAGCCACGCCGACCAGGGCGCGACGGTCTGGGTGCAGGACTACCAGCTGCAGCTGGTGCCGCGCATGCTGCGCCGGGCGCGGCCGGACCTGAGGATTGGGTTCTTCAACCACATTCCGTTCCCGCCTCCGGAAATCTTCGCTCAACTCCCGTGGCGCCAGGCCATCATCGACGGACTTCTCGGGGCCGACCTGGTGGGCTTCCAGCGCCCCAGCGATGCCGGCAACTTCATGCGTTCCGCGCGCCGCTTCCTCGGCGCCAGCGTCAAGCAGCAGCAGGTGCACGTCAAGGGCCAGGACGGGGAAATCACCCACATCGCGCGCGCCCAGGCCTTCCCCATCTCCATCGATGCCCAGCAAATCAGCGAACTGGCAGCGAAGCCGGAAATCATCGAGCGGGCCCGGCAGATCCGCCAGGACTTGGGAAATCCCAGTACCATCCTCCTGGGAGTGGACCGCCTGGACTACACCAAGGGCATCGGACACCGGCTCAAGGCGTTCGGGGAGCTTCTGGCGGACGGCAAACTCTCCGTGGGCGATGCAACCCTGATCCAGGTCGCCTCACCCAGCCGCGAGCGCGTCGAGCACTACCGGCTGCTGCGGGAAGAGGTGGAAGGCACCGTAGGCCATATCAACGGCACTTACGACACCATCGAGAACACCGCGGTGCGCTATCTGCACCACAGCTACCCGGTGGAGGAGATGGTGGCGCTCTACCTGGCGGCGGACGTCATGCTGGTCACCGCCCTGCGGGACGGGATGAACCTGGTGGCCAAGGAATACGTCACGGCCCGAATCAACAACGACGGCGCGCTGGTCCTCAGCGAGTTCGCCGGCGCCGCGGACCAGCTTAAGCAGGCACTGCTGATGAACCCGCACGATATCGACGGACTGAAGGCCACGATTATGCGCGCCGTCGAGTTGCCGCCGAGGGACGCAGCGCGGCGCATGCGTGCCATGCGCAAGCAGATTCTCGAGCACGACGTGGACCACTGGTCCGCGGACTTCCTGCGCGCGCTGAAGGAAAAGGTGATCCGCGATGACTCCTGAGGACGGAGGCAGGCCTGAGCTGGCGCTCACGCCCGAACTTCGGGACGCACTGCGCGGGATTGCCGCAACAGAGCACCTGCTGGTGGCCATGGATTTTGACGGCACCATGGCGCCCATTGTGGGCCGCGCCCAGGATGCGCGGCCGCTTCCGCGCGCAGCCGCGGCATTCGCGGGGCTCGCAGTGCTTCCACGCACGACGACGGCACTCATCTCGGGCCGCGCCCTCGCCAGCCTGCGCGAGGTCGCCTCCCCACCGGTGGACACCTTGCTGATCGGCAGCCATGGCGCCGAAGCCTGGCTTGGGCCGGGCTCCACCGACCTGGCGCTGGATGCGGGCCAGAAAGCGCTCCTTGAAGAAGTGCGGGCCGAGTTGGCGGGAATCGTTGCGGAAGCGCCGGCCACCTCGCTCGAAGACAAGCCCGCGGGTGTCGTCCTCCATACCCGCCTCGCTGAGGATGATGTGGCCGAAGACGCCGTGTCAGCAGCCCGGTCAGTGCTCCAGGACCGCAAGGGCGTCTTCCTGAAAGAAGGCAAGCGCGTCCTGGAGACCTCAGTGGTCAACGCTTCCAAGGGCGAAGGCGTGAGCTTCCTGAGGCAGGCGACCGGGGCCACCGCCGTGCTGTTCGCCGGCGATGACGTCACCGACGAGGACGCTTTTGGCCGCCTTGAACCAGGTGACGTGGGAGTCAAGGTGGGGCTCGATTTCACCCAGGCCCAGTACCGGGTGGAGGCGCCCGTTCACGTAGCCGAACTGTTGGAGGCCCTGCTCCAGGAGCGCAGCATCGCAGTGGCCGAGGAGGATCCGCAGGCCGCCGCCGGCTAGGACGCGGCGATGCCGCATGTGACGTTCGTAACATTTGCGCTCAAAAGTGTATCTTCTGGCATACTCTTGGATGTGATGTGGCGCACAAACACCGTGCGGCGTCATTGAGTGCTCCGGGCCAAGCCCCGGAGCACTTTGCTGGAACAAACTGAATAAACATGAACCATTCACAACGGATCGTCCGGCACGTACCTGCCGGTGAAGGGATTGATAACTGTGGCTACAGTTACTTTTGACAACGCTACGCGTCTGTACCCGGGCACAGATAAGCCCGCCGTCGATAAGCTCAACATCGACATCGCCGATGGCGAATTCCTGGTCCTCGTTGGACCCTCCGGTTGCGGCAAGTCCACCTCCCTGCGTATGCTCGCAGGCCTCGAGGACGTCAACGCCGGCCGCATCCTGATTGGTGACCGTGACGTCACCGATGTTCCGCCGAAGGACCGCGACATCGCGATGGTTTTCCAGAACTACGCGCTGTACCCGCACATGACTGTGGCCGACAACATGGGCTTCGCCCTGAAGATCGCCGGCGTCTCCAAGGAAGAGCGCGCCGAGCGCGTCCGTGAAGCCGCAAAGCTCCTCGACCTGGAGCAGTACCTGGACCGCAAGCCGAAAGCACTCTCCGGCGGTCAGCGCCAGCGTGTTGCCATGGGCCGCGCGATCGTCCGTAACCCGCAGGTCTTCCTCATGGATGAGCCGCTGTCCAACCTGGACGCCAAGCTCCGCGTCCAGACCCGTACCCAGATCGCATCCCTGACCCGCCGCCTGGGCGTCACCACCGTGTACGTGACGCACGACCAGGTCGAGGCCATGACCATGGGTGACCGCGTCGCCGTGCTGAAGGACGGCCTGCTGCAGCAGGTAGACACTCCCCGCAACCTGTACGACCGCCCCAAGAACGTCTTCGTTGCCGGCTTCATCGGCTCCCCCGCCATGAACCTGCTCGAACTTCCTGTCGTCGACGGCGGCGTGCAGTTCGGTGGAACTGTCTACCCCGTGCCGCGTGATGTCCTCGAAGAGGCACACGGCTCCACGGTGACGTTGGGCTCCCGCCCCGAGGACCTGGAAACCGCTCCGCACGGCGAAGGCCTGAAGGTGGAGGTGGACGTCGTCGAAGAACTCGGCGCCGACGCCTACGTCTACGGCCACACCACCCTTGACGGCAAGGACCACGACATCGTGGCCCGCGTCGACGGCCGCCGTCCCCCGATGAAGGGCGAAGTCATCTACGTCCGTCCGCAGTCGGGCCACGTGCACCTGTTCGACACCAAGACCGGCCTGCGCCTCGGCGACTAATCCCCACCGGCACCCTAACCTCGCTCCGCTTCGGCCAGGGAACCCTGCCGGTGTGGGCCCATCCCGCAAAACCGACGGCGGCCTCCTTACTGGACGGCCGCCGTCGGCCTTTAACCAGCCTGCGCATGATTTAGCCGCCCTGCCCTGAGTACGGAAGAATTGACCCCATGACCGAGGAACACAGCGCCCAGTGGCACGACGAACCCACCGACTACGCCCAGGTGGGTAAGCTGCCGCGGTTCGTGGCCGCCAGCGCCGATGACAACAAGGCAGCCTCGGCAGTCTCCTCGCTGAACATCACGGCGGCAGCGGCGGACCCCGAGCTTCTGGACCTGCCGTGGCACATCGCCCTCGAGGAGTGGCCGGCCGAGTACCTGGCGGCCCTCCCCCGCGGCATCTCCCGGCACATTGTGCGCTTTGCCCATCTTGGTGGCTCGGTGATCGCCATCAAGGAAACCTCCGAGCACGTGGCCCGCCACGAATACCACATGCTGCGCAAGCTGGCCCGCCTGGATGTCCCCTGCGTGGAGCCCGTCGCCGTGATCACCGGGCGCACCACCCTGGACGGACGTCCCCTCAATCCCGTCCTGGTCACCCGGCACCTGAAATTCTCCATGCCCTACCGCGCGCTCTTCTCCCAGATGCTGCGCAAGGACACCCTCACCCGCCTCATCGATGCGCAGGCACTGCTCATGGTGCGCCTGCACCTCATCGGGTTTTACTGGGGCGACGTCTCGCTTTCCAACACCCTGTTCCGCCGTGATGCCGGTGCGTTCGCAGCCTACCTGGTGGACGCCGAGACGGGCGAGCTCTACCCGGACCTGTCCACGGGCCAGCGCGAGTACGACCTGGAAATCGCCCGGGTGAATATCGCCGGTGAGTTGATGGACCTGCTGGACGGCGGCCTCATCGAGGAGAAGGTGGACCCGGTGGCCACCAGCGAGCTGATCATGGACAGTTACCGGCGGCTGTGGGCGGAACTGACCGAGAAGGAATCCTTTGAACTGGGCGAACGCTGGCGGGTAGGCGCACGCATCCGGCGCCTGAACGAACTCGGCTTCGACGTCGAGGAATACGCTATCAAGACCACGCAAAACGGCTCCACCATCCAGCTTCAACCCAAAGTGGTGGACGCGGGACACCACATGCGCCGTTTGCTGCGGCTGACCGGGATCGATGCCCAGGAGAACCAGGCCCGCCGGCTCCTGAACGACATGGACACGTTCCGGGCGGACAACAACCCGGATATGGACGAGGAATACAGCGCGCACCTCTGGGTGAGCCAGGTCTTCGAGCCAATCGTCAGGTCAATTCCCCGGGACCTGTCCGGAAAGCTGGAACCGGCTGAAGTGGTGCACGAGGTGCTGGAACACCGGTGGTACATGTCGGAGAAACAGGAGCGCCACATCCCGCTGGCGGAAGCGGTGCAGTCCTACATTGATTCGATCCTCCGGCACCGGCGCGACGAGGCCGCGATCATGCTGAACCCGGATACCGAACTGCTGAAAATCCTTGAGGTGGAAACCGAGGAGTCCCGCTACGGCGCTGATGAATCCGCGGACGAATACCCGGACTCGGACGACTGAGTCCTAAATCGCTTTTCCGGGATTGAGTATCCCTGCGGGATCAAACAGGTCCTTGATCCCGCGCTGGAGTTCGCGGACCGGCTCCGGCTGCTCCTGGCCCAGCCACCGCAGCTTGTACTGGCCCACGCCGTGTTCGCCCGTGATGGTGCCGCCCATGGCCAGTGCCGCCGTGACGGATTCGTCCAGCGCCACCTGCAGCCGTGCCATCGCACCTGGGTCCACGGTGGACCCCTGCCGGTCGATCCAAAACGTGGGGTGCAGGTTGCCATCACCGGCATGGGCCACCACCTTGAGGTGCACCCGCTGGGCGGCGGCCATGGCTTCGAGCTCTGCAACGTAGTCCACCAGGCGGGACCGGGGCACAGCAACGTCCTCGCCCACGCGGTACTCGTCGTCCACCTCCGTACCCCTGCTGTGCCGGCGGAGCTCCACCAACCGCTCCGCCTCCGCGCTCGCCTCGGTGGTTACCGTTGCCCCGCCGTCGCGAAGGACCTGGCGCACCACGTCCGCTTCCGCGGCAGCACCAAACCCGTCCGTCTGGACCAGGAGCAGGGATTTCCCACGTGCTGTCAGGTCCGAGCCATGGATGTCGTCGAGCTGGGCCAGCGTACCGCCATCGAGCAGTTCCATGATGGCGGGCTGGACGCGCGCCTTGCCTACGGCCAGGACACCCGCAGCGGCCATTGTGAAGTCGGGGTAGAAGGCGGCCACGGTGTGGACTTCCCGCGGCAGGTACTTCAGCCGCACGGTGATTCCGACGACGATGCCCAGGGTTCCTTCGGACCCCACGAAGAGACCGGTGAGATCATAGCCGGCCACACCTTTGAAGGTCTGGTGGCCAGTGCGGATGACGGAGCCGTCAGCCAGGACGACGTCCAGTGCCAGGACCGAATCCCTGGTGACCCCGTACTTCGCGCAGCGCAGGCCGCCGGCGTTGGTGGCAACGTTGCCGCCGATGGTGGAGCTCCGGAAACTGGCCGGGTCCGGCGCGTACATGAGGCCGTGTGCTGCCGCGGCTTCGTTGAGGACGGCGTTGACCACCCCGGGCTCCACCATGGCGGTTTCATCGTCCGGGTTCAGGGCAATAATCCTGTCCATCCGCTCCAGCGAGAGGATGATGCAGTTGCTGGTGGCATGGGCGCCACCGGATACCCCCGTGCCTGCACCCCGGGGAACAATGGCTGTTCCACTGCCGGCGCATGCCTTAACCACCGCCTGCACGTCGGCCACTGATTCCGGGAACACGACGGCCAGGGGAAGTTGGAAGTCGATGACGGGCGCCTGGTCGACGGCGTACCGGTGGAGCGAAACCTCGCCTGTCTCCATCTGGCCGGGCGCCAGGATGGCTTCCAGCTCGTCAACGATGCTTCCCACAAAGCCTCCAACCGGCGTCGGTCATTTCTTCCCAGTCTAGGGCGTACCGTATGCCGGGCTTATCGACGTGGCTTCATGCAAGCGGTTCCAGTTCCTTTCCTGCGCTGCATGGGTAGCAATCAATAGTGCCCAGGAAACAGGAATGGAAGCGTTTTCATAAAAATTGACTGCGCCGCTATGCTGACACTCATGTCTGTTGAAACTGTGACCCAGGGCACTTCCGCCCTGGCTGGTCCCCTGACGCTCATCCATGCCGCGGACACTGCTCCCGGATGGTGGCGCTCTGCCGTGATCTATCAGGTGTACCCCCGTTCGTTCCGTGACCTGAACGGCGACGGCGTTGGCGACCTGGCGGGGATCACGGAGGAACTGCCGCACTTGGCGGACCTTGGTGTCGATGCCCTCTGGCTGTCCCCCTTCTACAGATCCCCGCAGCGGGACGCCGGATACGACGTCAGCGACTACTGCGACGTTGATCCGATCTTTGGCACGCTGGCTGACTTCGACGTCATGATGGCTGAATCGCACCGCCTGGGCCTGCGGGTGATTGTGGACCTGGTCCCCAACCACTGCTCGGATCAGCATCCGGCGTTCCAGGCAGCCCTGGCGGCGCCGGCGGGAAGCCCGGAGAGGGACCTTTTCATTTTCCGTGACGGAAGCGGCACCGACGGAGCGGAACCACCGAACAACTGGCAGTCCCACTTCGGCGGGCCCGCCTGGACCCGGGTAACAGAAACGGACGGCCAGCCCGGCCAGTGGTACCTGCACCTCTTCGATTCCTCGCAGCCGGATTTCAACTGGGACAACCCTGCCGTGCACAAAGAATTCGAGCGCGTGCTTCGTTTCTGGCTGGACCGCGGCGTGTCCGGTTTCCGGGTGGACGTAGCCCACGCGCTGGTAAAGGCGCCGGGGCTGCCTGCCTGGGGCGGCCGCGCCGATGGCGGCAGCAGCGAGGGGTACCCCGGCCATGAGGCACCCATGTTCGGACAGCCCGGCGTCCACGACATCTACCGGAAATGGCGGCTGGTCCTGGACGAGTACGGCCCTGACCGCATCCTCTGCGCCGAGGCGAGTGTGGACCTCCACCGGCTGGCCCACTGGGTCAGGCCGGACGAAATGCACCAGGCGTTCAACTTTCCCTATCTCCATGCGGGCCTGGACCCATACCGGCTGCGCTCAATCATCACGGACTCCCTGACCGTCCTTGACGGCGTGGGCGCGCCAAGCACCTGGGTACTCTCGAACCACGACGTGGTCCGCCACGCCAGCCGGTTTGGCTACAACGGCCATGGGCCACGGGACGGCGACGGCATTGGGGTGGCCGATCCCCAACCCGATGAGGAACTCGGCCGGCGCCGCGCAGCTGCCGCTTCCCTGTTCATGCTGGGGCTCCCCGGCGCTGCCTACCTCTACCAGGGTGAGGAGCTGGGGCTGCCGGACGGCATCGACATCCCGGGCCACCTTCGCCAGGACCCCGCCTTCGCCCGTACCAGCGGGCAGCGGCTGGGCCGTGACGGTTGCCGGGTGCCACTGCCTTGGAGGGCAGGAGCCACGCACTTGGGCTTCGGTTCGGGAAGCGACCCCTGGCTGCCCATTCCCGCCGCGTTTGCCGAGCTGGCGCGGGACCTGCAGGCGGAATCGCCGTCGTCGCACCTGTCCCTCTACCGGGACGCGCTGGCCCGGCGCCGTGAACTGGACCTGGGCCGGGGATCCCTGTCCTGGGCCGAGGGCTTGTGCAGCGGGTCCTCACTGGGTTACCTGAACGGCACTACGCTGGTGCTTATGAACCTGAACCACGAGCCGCTGGAGATGCCTGCAGGCCACATCCTTGTCCGCAGTGCCTCCGCCGCTATGGAAGGACTGCTGGCCTCGGGCGAAACAGCCTGGATCCGCATCACATCAGCAGACTGACCATGGCGGGCATCAAAGAGGTTGCCAGCCGTGCCGGCCTGTCCGTGGCCACGGTCTCGCGGGCGCTGAGCGGCAAGTCCAACGTCTCCTCCCGGAGCCGCCGCCTTGCGCAGGAAGCGGCGCGGGAGCTTGGTTTCGTTCCTTCCTACCATGCGTCCAGCCTCGCGTCGGGGCGCAACCATAACATTGGGCTGGTGGTGCCCAGTGTGCAGCGCTGGTACTTCTCTTCCGTATTGGAAGGGGTCTCGGAAACTCTGCTGGATGCAGGGTACGACCTGACGCTGTACAACGTGGGCGAGCAGCCAGAGCACCGCAGCAGCATTTTGAACGACTTCCTGCTGCGGAAACGCCTGGACGCCGTCATCGCGGTGGCACTGGCGCTGAGCGAGGAAGAAATCGCCCAATTACTCGCTGTGCACCGCCCCATCGTGGGCATCGGCGGTGCGCTGCGCGGCGCTTCTTCCATCAGAATCGACGACGAGGGCTTGGCCATGCTGGCCACCCGCCACCTGATCGGGCTGGGGCACACCCGGATCGCCCACGTCACCGGGGATGCGGAACTGAACCGCGACTTCAAGCTGCCGCAGCTTCGCCGGAAGGGCTTCGCCGCGGCCATGGAGGCCGCGGGGCTGACGCAGCGGCAAGAGTGGCAGGCCAGTGCCGACTTCACCATCCAGGGCGCCTACGCGGCCGGGCGCCAACTCCTGGGAACACCCGGGCAGCGCCCAACCGCAGTTTTCGCAGCGTCCGATGAGATGGCCGTGGGCATCATGCTCGCCGCACGCGACTTCGGCCTTCAGGTCCCGCAGGACCTTTCCGTGGTGGGGATTGACGGACATGAGCTTGCAGAAACTTTTGGACTGACCACCATCAGCCAGGATCCGCGGGGACAGGGAAGGCTTGCGGCCGTTACTGCCTTGGCGCTGCTGGACAATGCCGGCGGGAATTCCGACGGCGCCCCTGCAGCAGGTGCGGCAAAAGACCAGGAGTACCCCACGGAGTTTGTCATCCGGAACAGCACTGCAGTCCCGCCTGATGGGGCCGGTCGGGCGGCTTAGGGCAGTCCCGCAGGCGATGCATCTTTCGCGTCCCCGGCGCCCATGAAGCGTGCGTACCTATCGAGAATCACGGGCCACGCCTCCACGTACTCCTGACGGGCGGCAGCGGGGTCTTCAGCACCTTCCCACCCTTCGTGGAAGACCCGCACTTCGGTTCCGCTTTCGACAGCACGGAACACCACCATGAGTTCGGTTGACCACAGTGCTGTAGTGCCGGGATGCCAGGTGGCATGGAATGACAGGGGCGGCTGCCAGTCATCAAGGGTTCCCCAGATACTGGTGCGGCCGTCGTCCGCTGTTTCGAGGATGAGGTTCTCCTCAAACTCCACATAGGACCCGGCACCGTAAACACCGTGCTCGTCGAGGGGCCACCAGAGGTGGGTGTGGTCGGTAAAACCTGCGAAAGCCCGGGCCACGGGACCCGGGACTACTACTGTCTGCACCACCGGCTCCAGCGGGCCTGTTGCCCGCTGTCCGTCCGCTTCGAAGGGGTCCTGGGGGTGGCTGAAGATACTGCTCATGAGGGACTACTCTACCCGCGGCAGCGGTACCGGTACCGGGCGGAAGCCGGTGGGGCAGCGGGCATAGCCGCTAAAAGAGTGGTTAAAGCAGCAGGGCCCTGACATTCCTTTGTCAGGGCCCTGCTCAATTTATGTCCGGCGGTGACCTACTCTCCCACACCCTCCCGGGTGCAGTACCATCGGCGCTGTGGGTCTTAGCTTCCGGGTTCGGAATGGGACCGGGCGTTTCCCCCACGCTATGACCGCCGTAACCCTTGCTCCGCGCACCC
>DATIMT010000303.1:0-5140 GCA_035475035.1 Arthrobacter sp. | reverse complement strand
GTAGGCGGATCTTATCCACGGTTGTCCAGCGGCGCCAGTAGCTGGCGGGGAAGGCATTGAAATAGGTGCCAAAGGATACCCGTTCGCCTGACCGCACGGAGGTCGAATGCCGGGAGAGGAAGTCCTCCACGTGTGCTTCCTTGGTGGGACTGCTGATGGTCCGAGCCCTGGCCGTGTTTGAATCCCCGTCACCGATCGTCGGGAGTTGAATGCCAGTGGCCGTGCCCATGTCCATGTATAGCGGAGCCGTGTCCATCTGGCTTGCGCTGGGCAAGATCACGCGCTGAAGGGTATTCCATTCCCCGGAAGTCTCTTCAGTCGCCGGAACGGCGGCTTTCTTCTGGTTCGCAGTTGACACGCTCATGCGTCCACGCCTCCACTTTCCAGCTTTGCGCCGCTTTCGTAGTGCGGCCGGATCTTGTTGTCGAACATGCTGAGTGCGGCGCCGATGGCCATGTGCATGTCCAGGTACTTGTAGGTGCCCAGCCGGCCACCGAACAGGACATCCTTCTCCGCCGCCGCGAGGTCGCGGTACTTGAGGAGGCGCTCCCTGTCAGCGGAAGTGTTGACCGGGTAGTAGGGCTCATCGCCCTTCTCGGCGAAGCGCGAGAACTCACGCATGATGACCGTCTTCTCGGTCTGGTAGTCACGCTCCGGGTGGAAGTGGCGGGGTTCGATGACGCGCGTGTAGGGGACGTCGGCGTCGTTGTAGTTCACAACGGACGTGCCCTGGAAGTCCTCCATGTCCAGGACTTCTTCCTCGAAGTCGATGGTGCGCCAGGACAGGTCACCCTCGGCGTAGTCGAAGTAGCGGTCCACCGGTCCCGTATAAATAACGGGAATGTTCCCGACGACTTTGTTTTTGCTGTACTCGTGGGACTCATCGAAGAAGTCGGTGTTCAGCCGCACCTCGATGTTGGGGTGGTCTGCCATCTTTTCGATCCACGCCGTGTAGCCGTTGGTCGGCAGGCCCTCATACTTGTCGTTGAAGTACCGGTTGTCGTAGTTGTAGCGCACGGGCAGCCGGGAGATGATGCCGGCCGGCAGGTCCTTGGGATCCGTCTGCCACTGCTTTCCGGTGTAGTGCTTGATGAACGCTTCGTACAGCGGACGGCCAATCAGCTGGATGCCCTTGTCGTTCAGGTTCTGCGGGTCGGTGCCCGCGAGTTCGCCCGCCTGCTCCTGGATGAGGTCCCTCGCCTGGCCCGGGGTGAGGTTGGCACGGAAGAACTGGTTAATGGTGGCCAGGTTGATCGGCAGGGAAAAGACCTCGCCCTTATGCACGCCGTAGACCTTGTGCACGTAATCCGTAAAGGTGGTGAACCTGTTGACGTACTCCCACACCCGCTCGTTTGAGGTATGGAAAAGGTGGGCGCCGTACCGGTGGATCTCGATCCCGGTTTGCTCTTCCTTTTCGCTGTACGCGTTTCCGCCGACGTGGTGGCGACGATCGATGACGACGACCTTCAAGCCAAGCTCAGTGGCGGCCTGTTCTGCGATTGTCAGGCCAAAAAAGCCGGACCCTACGATGACGAGGTCAGCGGTCACAAAATCTCCTGGTTCGAATGCGGGCAGCGCAATGGTGCGCATTGTCTGCTGCTCTAGCCTACCCGAGGGACCGCAGGGCCAGTCGAATCCGCCATCCGTCTGTGTTCCAGCACACAACCAGCATCAGGAAGGGCGTAGCACTCCGCCGTCCTCTAAATAGGCGTCCCCCGTGCTGGGGCATACCCATTGCCCACCCTCATGCCTGAGTGGCTGGCCCGCCTTCCCGACCCAGCCGATACGGCGCGCAGGAACCCCAGCGACGAGGGCAAAGTCCGGGACGTTCCTGGTGACGACGGCGCCTGCCGCCACCGTAGCCCACTCACCGATGGTCACGGGTGCTATGCACACGGCCCGCGCCCCGATGGCAGCCCCCTGCCGGACGGTGACCCCCACCTTGGCCCAGTCATCCTCCGTCTTCAGGCTGCCCTCGGGAGTTACGGCGCGGGGAAAGACGTCATTGGTAAGCACCACGGCCGGGCCGATAAAGACTCCTGCTTCGAGCACCGCCGGCTCGTACACCAGCGCGTAATTCTGGACCTTGCAGTTTTCTCCCAAAACCACCCCCGGGCCGATGTAGGCGCCGCGGCCAATGACGCAGTTCTCCCCCAGGCGCGCCGCCTCCCTGATCTGGGCCAGGTGCCAGATCTTGCTGCCCGCGCCTATCTGTGCGCCGGGGTCAACGTCCGCGCTGTCAGCGACCGTACTCAAAGGGGGACTCCTTCGCTGCTGGCGGACCGCCTTCAGAGGTCCTGGGTGTAGTGATCCTAACCGGGCTGCGCCTTTCCAGGGAGGCCGGAAACCACACGTTTATCCACATAGGTTGTGCAGCGCCTGCGGGGCATTGCGTGGTGTGACTAGCGTGTGGATACATGCAGGAGGACCCATGACACTGAACTGCACCCTGGTGAACGGCCCCGGGTCGTCGCGGCACGCAGCTCCCGTAGAGCTGTCGATCGATGCGCCGGACGGCACGGCAGGTCCCGTGGTTCACGAGCAGTTGGTGCAGAAGTTCGGCGTGGGCGCCGTGACGGTGGACGGGAAGGATCTGTGTTCGTTGGTCGTCGGGGTACCGCCGCTTGTCCAGGCGGCGATCCTTGTCGACGGCGGCACCGCCGCTTCCAGCCAACGGCCCCGACGCCGGCCGGCCCCTGAAGCTGCAGCGCCCCTGGCCTTGGCCATCGACGGCGGAGCAGCTGCGGGAACTGTGGTTCCGTTACGGCGTGGCAGCTACAGCATCGGCCGAAGCGGCACGCGCATTGTCATCCCGGACCCGGAGCTGTCCCGTGAACACGCACGCGTGGTCGTCACGGACACCAAAATATTGTTGATTGATCTCGACAGTGCCAACGGCACTTATGTCAACGGCGAAAGGATAAGGAGCGCCGTTATCTCAACGGACTCCAGCATCAAGTGCGGGCAGTCAACAATGTCACTGCTGTTTACAGACCTGCCGGGCAGGGTGCTCGCGGATGCCGGGAGGTCGGTGGCGGAACCCATCGTGGTTTCGGGCCAGGCTGAGACCGGCAACCGCACGTTGCTCCTACTGACCGCAATTCTTCCGCTGGCGATTGGGGTGGGGCTGGCGGTCTTCACTGGGATGTGGATGTTCCTTGCCTTCTCCGCGGCTTCCGCTCTTTCGGTCTTGGTACCAGTGGCCAGCGGACGGCGGCAGAGGCGGGAGTTGTCCGCCGCTGTGAAGTCCGCTGTTGAAGAAGACACCGAACGCCGACGGCGGTGCGCCCCTCCCCTGTCCATCGTTGCGTTGGCAGCCCAAGAAGGTGAAGAGGGGACGTCCAGTCCGGATTCCCCGGACGGGGTTTGGTTGCGGCTGGGCCAGGCGGAACAGGCACCCAATGTCCGGGTTGAACCAGTCGGCGCCGCCCGGAGCATCCCACCGGCAGGAATCGTCCCCGTCGTGCTCGATCCGGACCGGCCGTTGACCACCGTGGGAGGCTCCCGGTCTGCCACCGATGGCGCCCTCCGGGCCCTCCTGATGCAACTGGCGGGGTACCCGGGCGCGGGAAGGAGGCATGTCGTGGTCCATGGACAGGCAGGAGCCCTTCCCCTCGCCGCCCGGTATCTTCCCGGAGTGACGCTCACCGCCACACCGGATGCCGGCCTCAAAATTGTGAACAGCAGCAATTCGCAGGGCTGCGAGCGCTCAGTCCTGTTGATTCGCGGAGAAGGCCCTGCAGTGGCGGCGGAGTACTCCGTCCGTGCAGCAGCGCTACAGAGGGGGTGGCGCGTGCTGCATTTCCTGCCCGAAAACGGGGAGGGGCCTAAACCTGACATCTTCCTCTCGGAGGGCAGGTCCGTCCTGCTGCAAGACCATGGCGAGACCGTGTTTATCCCGGATCTTGCACCGGATGATGTGTTCACCGGTTTTTGCCGGCGCCTCGCAGGCGCACGCCGCATGGATAAGGAGCAGGCAGGTACCGTTCCCGCCACCTGCAGCCTCAACGAACTCCTGCCCCTGACAGCCTCGGCTACCCGCGGCCGCTGGGACTCAAGCATGCAGCATGACGGACTGGCCGTACCATTGGGCCGCAGCGCATCCGGAACCAAGACCTTGGACCTCCTGGCCGACGGACCCCATCTCCTGGTGGCGGGCACCACCGGTTCGGGGAAGTCGGAACTGCTCCGGAGCCTCACGCTGGCGCTTGCCCTGAGCTATCCGCCGGAGCGGGTGAACTTCTACTTCATCGATTTCAAGGGCGGTTCAGGCCTGGGTCCGCTAGGCGGCCTTGTTCATTGCGTGGGACTGCAGACGGACCTTTCCGCCGCCGAAATGGAACGAACCCTGACGTCGCTTCGCGCCGAAGTGCAGCTTCGGGAGAGGTGCCTTGCTTCCGCCCGTGTCCCCGACATCAGTGCCTACCGTTCCGCACCCGCAGCCAGGGACTTTGTCCTCCCCCACCTCGTCATCGTCATCGACGAGTTCAGGATGCTGGTTGACGATGCGCCGGAGGTGCTCCGTGAGCTGCTGAGGATAGCCTCGATCGGCCGGTCGCTGGGCCTCCACCTCATCATGGCTACCCAGCGGCCGCAGGGCGCATTGACGGCGGACATCCGCGCAAACGTCACCTCGAGCATCGCCCTTCGAGTGCAGTCCGAGATGGAGTCGGTCGATATCGTTAACTCCAAGGGCGCCGCCGCCATCAGTATTGATCGTCCGGGCCGTGCGTTCCTGGCGCGCGGAACCGAGGCGGCCGAGGAGTTCCAGGCGGCGTCTCTGGCCTCTTTCGCCGACGAAGAGCCCCGTGCCGTTTCCGTGCATCGGACGACGGAGTATCTCGCCGGTCAGGTAGCAGTTCCCGGCGGCGTTCCAGCCCCCGCACCGACCCCCGCTCAGGCGCTGGAACCGCTGACGGCCATGGTGGCGAGCCTGTGCACTGCCATGCAGAAACCGGTCCCAAGAAAGCCAGTCGCCCCGCCCCTGCCGGCGGAGCTGGAAGAACTGCCCGGAGGCCCAACCCCCGGTTCGGCAGCACCTTGCTCTCACCTCCGAGAGCCCATAATCCCGGCAGGCCAGGTTTCCCTCGGCTTGATGGATGTGCCCGTGAAGCAAAAGCTGGAGCCCCTGATGTGGAGC
>DATIMT010000302.1:0-8938 GCA_035475035.1 Arthrobacter sp. | reverse complement strand
GACCACCTCCGGTCCAAGTACAAAAGGGGGTCACGCCATGGGGCGCGGCCGTCAAAAGGCAAAAGCTACCAAGCAGGCTCGGGACATTAAGTACTACTCCCCGAACACTGACTACTCGGCACTTCAGCGTGAGCTGACGGGTCCAGGCAGTCGTTCAACGAGCCATTACTCGAATGAACCGGTTGAACCGGACTATTCGGCTTATGTGGATAAGTACGCGGATGATTTGGATGACGATGACGACGAGGTAGACAACCGTCGCATCGGCTAGTCGTGACACCCGGACAGGGTGACCGCCTACGTCATTGGAGCCCGCTGTCGAACCGGATTGCCGGTTCGTCAGCGGGCTTCCCGTGTTGGTTGGTAACCTGACCGAATGACTGTTCGGACCGCATACGCCAGCGGCGAGCCCTGCTGGGCCGACCTGCAAACCCCCGATGTTCCCGCCGCCAAGGACTTTTACGGGCGGCTTTTCGGCTGGACTTACGAGGACTTTCCCACCCCGGATGGCCGCAGCTACGCGCAGGCCTTTGTCCGGGGCCAATTGGTGGCCACCATCGCCCCGCCGGGCCCTTTGCGGCCGGCCGGTACTCCGGCCCAGTGGAACATCTACTTCGCGGCCGCGGATGCGGCCGTCCTCCTCCAGGATGCCGCCCATGCCGGTGGCAGCGCCGAGTTCGGCCCGGAGAAGGTGGGCGACACCGGAGTGCTGGGTTTCATCGCTCCTCCCGGCGGCGGAACCGCCGGAGTCTGGGAAGCGGGAAGCCACTACGGCAGCCAGCTGTTCAACGAGCCCGGCGCCCTTGCCTGGACGGAACTCTTCACGCCTGAGCCGCAGGCCGCCGTCGGCTTCTTCCAGCAGCTTTTCGGGCATGAAGTCACCGAGTATGCCCAGGACGACGGCGGCAGTTACAGCACGCTGCTCATCGACGGCACTGAAGTGGCCGGCGTCGTTCCTGCCGAGCAAGGCGAAGAGGCGGACTGGCAGATCTATTTTGGCGTGGCAGATGTTGCCGTGGCTGCAGCGGCCGCCCAGGCAGCAGGCGGCAAAGTCCTGGTTGAGCCGGACGAAAACCCGGCTGACGGCACCTTGGCCACCATCCAGGACCCCCAGGGCGGGGTTCTGAACCTCATCCAAATGCAGAGCTGAGGTGTCCTTAAACCAGAGGATTTATGCGTAGGTGTTGACCAGGCGGACCGCGCCGCCGTCCACGCCCTTGGCACCCTGGACATAGTCGGGGCCGGACTTGGAGATCGAATCCGAGTCTTCCGTGACGGTGCCCATGATCCAGGACGGCAGGCCGCGGTCGTTGAGGCGGGCCACGGCAGCGTCAGCGGCTTCGGGGGAGACGATCGCCACCATGCCCACGCCAAGGTTCAGCGTGCGCTCAAGGTCCGCCAGCGGAACGTTGCCCAGCTCAGAGACCAGCTTGAAGATGGCGGGCAGTTCCCAGGTGGCGCGGTCAACCGTGGCCACGAGGCCCTGGGGGAGGACACGGGCCAGGTTGGCGGCCAGGCCACCACCGGTCACATGGCTGAAGCCGTGGACGGCGGCGCCGGCGCTGACCGGGAAGGTGCGGGCCAGGTCCAGGCAGTCGGCGGCGTACACGCGGGTGGGTTCCAGGAGCTCCTCGCCCAGGGTGCGGCCGAGTTCGGACACTTGGCGGTCAAGGGCCCAGCCCGCGTGGTTGATGACGCGCCGAACCAGGGAGTAGCCGTTGGAGTGCAGGCCGGAAGAAGCCATGCCGATCACCACGTCACCGGCGCGGACGCGGTCCGGACCCAGCAGTGCATCTGCTTCGACAACGCCGGTGGCTGCGCCGGCAACGTCATACTCGTGCTCGCCCAGCAGGCCCGGGTGCTCGGCGGTTTCGCCGCCCACCAGGGCTGTTCCGGCCACGGAGCAGGCGGCGGCGATGCCGCGGACAATGCCCGCGATGCGCTCCGGGACCACCTTGCCGCAGGCGATGTAGTCGGTCATGTAGAGCGGCTCGGCGCCCACCACCACGATGTCATCCACTACCATGCCCACCAGGTCGAACCCGATGGTGTCGTGAATGTCCATAGCCTGGGCGATGGCAACCTTGGTGCCCACGCCGTCCGTGGACGTGGCCAGCAGCGGCTTCTTGAAGGTCAGCAGCCTGGAGACATCGTAGAGGCCGGCGAAGCCGCCCACCCCGCCGATCACCGAGGAGTTGTGGGTTGCCTTGACGGCATCCTTCATGAGCTCGACGGCGCGGTCCCCGGCTTCAACATCCACGCCTGCAGAGGCGTAGGTGATGCCGGAGTTGTCTGCGGCGGTGCTAGCGGAAGTCATACGGACTCTTTCTTGTCGGCGCTGGTGGCGGCGGGTACGTCGGGCACAAGGTCGGCTTCGGTCAGCAGGTTTTCAAATTCGGAGTCCGGCCCCGGATCGCAACCGGTGGCGCCTGCCTTCTCCGCGGGGTCCACGGTGGCGTCAACGGCCAGGGCGGCGGTTTCGCCGGGAAGCGCCGACGGAGAGGGCTTCAGGCCGCCCAGGTCGGTGCGCTCCAGCAGGTTCTTGCCCAGCTTGTCCGCATCCGGGAGCTTGATGGGGTACTTCCCGGTGAAGCAGGCGGTGCAGAGGCGTTCGCGCGGCTGTCGGGTGGCGCCGATCATGCCGTCCTCCGAAATGTAGGCCAGCGAGTCTGCACCGATGGCCTGGGAGATCTCCTCGATAGTGGCGCCGTTGGCGATCAGCTCGGCCCGGGAGGCGAAGTCGATGCCGTAGAAGCAGGGCCACTGCACCGGCGGAGACGAAATCTTCACGTGCACCGCAGCGGCGCCGGCTTCCCGGAGCATCCGCACAATGGCGCGCTGCGTGTTCCCGCGGACGATCGAGTCGTCCACCACCACGACGCGCTTGCCGCGGATGACGGACTCCAGGGCGTTGAGCTTGAGTCGGATGCCCAGCTGGCGCAGGGTCTGGGAGGGCTGGATGAACGTGCGGCCCACGTAGGAGTTCTTGACGAAGCCGTGCGCGAACGGGATGCCGGATTCTTCGGCATAGCCCACGGCGGCGGGGGTGCCGGATTCCGGGACGGGGATAACGATGTCGGCCTGCTGCGTGTTCTCCCGGGCCAGCTGGCGGCCCATCTCCACCCGGGACTCGTAGACCGAGCGGCCGGCTATGGCAGCATCCGGGCGGGCAAGGTAGACGTACTCGAAAACGCAACCGGCCGGCGTCGGCTCCGCGAACCGCTTGGAGCGGACGCCTTCCTCGTCGATGGCAATGAACTCGCCCGGCTCGATCTCCCGGATGAAGCTGGCGCCAACGGTGGCCAGGGCCGACTGCTCGGAGGCGACAACCCAGCCGCGCTCCAGCCGTCCCAGGACCAGCGGGCGGATGCCATAGGTGTCACGCGCGGCGTAGAGCGTGCCCTCGTCCATAAAGACAAAGCAGAAGCCGCCCTTGATCTTGGGGAGGAGTTCCGTGGCGGTTTCTTCGAGGGTCTTGCCCGGCTCGCCTTCCAGCAAGGCGGTGACCAGGGCAGTATCCGAAGTGTTGCCCTGCTTCATTTCGCCGGTGAGCTGGCCGCCGTTGCGCTCGGTGATCATGGCGTTGAGCTCGGCAGTGTTGGTCAGGTTGCCGTTGTGGGCCAGGGCCACGGTTCCGGTGGCGGTGGCGCCCAGGGTGGGCTGCGCGTTGGCCCAGTGGCTGGCGCCGGTGGTGGAGTAGCGGCAGTGGCCGACGGCCAGGTGCCCGGTCAGGGTGTTCAGGGTGGTCTCGTCGAAGACCTGGGATACGAGTCCCATGTCTTTGTAGACGTTGATCCGCTTGCCGTCGCTGGTGGCTATGCCAGCGGACTCCTGACCGCGGTGCTGTAGTGCATACAGCCCGTAATAGGTAAGTTTTGCTACTTCTTCGCCTGGGGCCCAGACGCCGAAGACGCCGCAAGCGTCCTGCGGGCCTTTTTCGCCGGGGAGAAGATCATGGGAAAGTTTTCCATCGCCGCGTGCCACTGGTCGATTATCTCACGATATGGGGTAGGACTTTTCCGGTCGGCGGTTTGTGACCTGCTAGGCCGCGGAGTCGGTATCGGGTTCCGAATCCGGAACGGCCTCCACCACGGCACGCTCCTGCCGCTTCACGCTGCGGCGGTCCAGGACCAGCGCCAGCGCGGCACCCAGGATGGCACCGCCGGCGGCGAACATCACCAGGAAGAATCCAAAGACCGCCCCGGGGTCGAACGTCGTGTCACCGGGCACCGCGTAGGCCACCACCGCAGCGGCAACGACACCCACCAGTGCGCCCAGGATGAGGAAGGGGACGTACTTCGGTGCCCGGCGGACGGTCACCTGGCGCCGCTCGGCAGGGTGTTCTTCAAAAGCCATGCCATCCAGACTACTGCCGGAGTTAATGTGCAACTAACAGGATGTGCAGCCGGTGCAGGCTGTTCCACGGATAACATCCACCGGCTGCTCACACCTTCCCGCGCACTGATATATCTATTGACACTGGATGTGGCCACTGTCATATTTCATAGAACCGCTATATGCAACGTGTTGCGTAATACGCAATGGACTCCCGCCGCTCCAGCAGGACGGCGGCGTCTGCAGGAACGTCCCGTCAGCTAGATTGGCAACTGGTGCCGACCACCGGATTCCGCCCGGATCCAGGAAAGGAACACAAGAACCATGGTCCATAAAGTCCAAGCAGTCGTTGTCAAGGAGAAGAACGCTCCGGTGTCGCTGGAGACCATCCTGGTGCCGGACCCGGGCCCGGGGGAGGCCCTGGTGGACATCCTCACCTGTGGCGTTTGCCATACGGACCTGCATTACAAGCAGGGCGGCATTGGTGATGACTTCCCGTACCTGTTGGGCCATGAGGCCACGGGCGTGGTCAGCGCGGTGGGCCCTGATGTGACGGAGGTAGCGCCCGGTGACCGGGTGATCCTGAACTGGCGGGCCGTGTGCGGCGAGTGCCGGGCGTGTGCCAAGGGCCAGCCGCAGTACTGCTTCAACACCCACAACGCCACCCAGAAGATGACCCTGGAAGACGGCACGGAACTCTCACCGGCCCTGGGCATTGGCGCGTTTGCCGAGAAGACGCTTGTTGCCGCCGGTCAGTGCACCAAAGTCGATCCCGAGGCTGATGCCGCGGCCGTCGGCCTGTTGGGCTGCGGGATCATGGCCGGTATTGGCGCTGCGATCAACACCGGTGAGGTCAAGCGCGGGGAGTCCGTTGCGGTGATCGGCTGCGGCGGCGTGGGCATCGCGGCGATCGCCGGGGCCAAGCTGGCGGGGGCGACGACGATCATCGCCGTGGACATCGACGCCAACAAGATCGAAATGGCCAAGTCCCTCGGTGCCACCCATGGCGTGAACTCCAAGCAGGAGGACGCGGTTGAAGCCATCCGTGCCCTCACCGGAGGCCACGGCGCGGACGTGGTGATCGACGCCGTCGGCCGCCCTGAAACCTACAAACAGGCGTTCTATGCCCGCGACCTGGCCGGCCGGGTAGTGCTGGTAGGCGTCCCTACGCCCGAGATGACGCTGGACCTGCCGCTGCTGGATGTCTTTGGCCGCGGTGGCTCGCTGAAGTCGTCCTGGTACGGCGACTGCCTGCCGTCCCGCGACTTCCCCATGCTGGTGAGCCACTACAAGCAGGGCAACCTGGACCTGGACGCGTTCGTCTCCGAGCGGATTTCCATCGACCAGGTTGAGGAAGCCTTCGAGAAGATGCACGAGGGCAAGGTCCTGCGGTCCGTCGTCGAGGTCCAGCCCGCCGGGGCGTCCGCATGAGCGTCGCCATCGAGAACCTGGTCACCTCGGGCACGTTTTCGCTCGACGGCGGCACCTGGGACGTGGACAACAACGTCTGGATCGTGGGCAATGACGAGGAATGCGTGATCATCGACGCACCCCACGACGCCGCCGCGATCATCAACCAGGTCCGCAGCAGGAAGGTGAAGGCCATCCTGCTCACGCACGCGCACAACGACCACATCGGCGCCGCACGGGAGGTAGCGGAGGCATTGGGCGCACCCATCTGCCTGAACGAGGAGGACCTGGTTCTATGGGAGCAGGTGTACCCGGACGCCAAACCGGACCGCTTCCACGCTGATGGTGACGTTTTTGAGGTGGCCGGGGTGGGCCTTCGCGCCATCCACACCCCCGGACACTCGCCCGGGTCCACCTGCTTCTACCTGGAAAGCGAGGGGACCCTCTTCACCGGGGACACCTTGTTCAATGGAGGCCCTGGTGCCACCGGACGGTCCTACAGCGACTACCCCACCATCCTGAGGTCGATCCGCGAACGGCTGCTGACGCTGCCGGCTGACACCGTGGTCCGCACCGGCCATGGCGACAGCACCACCATTGGGGCCGAACAGGAAACGCTGGCCAAGGTTCCGCAGTAGCCAGCGGGAAGTCAATGACATGTGCCAGTGAAAGGCGCGCCGGGAAGGCCCGGCGCGCCTTTCACTGGCGATCGAAGAACGTAAGCCGGTAAAGGAAGTTGGAACAATGAAGTTCGGGAAGCAGCCCGCGCCGGTCGCGGACATCAACGAGGACGATCTCTCCGTCCACAAGCCCAAGAGCGAAGCCGCCGGGGTAAAAGCCGTCATGGTGGCCCTGGAACGCGCCGTGGCCCAGGCAGGCGTGGCCCGGACGGCGCAGTCGCTGCTGCGGCTCAACCAGCGCGGCGGCTTCGACTGCCCCGGCTGCGCATGGCCGGAATCGGATAAGAAGCGCAAGACAGCGGAGTTCTGCGAGAACGGCGCCAAAGCGGTTGCCGAGGAGAACACCCTGCGCACCGTGGGGGCGGAGTTCTGGGCCAAGCACTCCATCGCCGAGCTGTCGGAGAAGACCGAGTACTGGCTGGGCAACCAGGGCCGGCTCAGCGAACCGGTGGTGATCCGCGAAGGCGAAACCCACTACTCGCCCATCTCCTGGGCAGACGCTTTTGAGCTGATCGGCGAGCATCTGCGCGCCAGCACCCCGGACCGGTGTGTTTTCTACACCTCGGGCCGCACCGCCAATGAGACAGCCTTCCTGTACCAGCTGTTCGCACGGGCCCTGGGCACCAACAACCTGCCCGACTGCTCCAATATGTGCCACGAGTCCTCTGGTTCCGCGCTCAATCCGACCATCGGCATCGGCAAGGGGACGGTCTCGCTGGATGACATCCACGACGCCGAGCTGATCTTCGTGGTGGGCCAGAACCCCGGTACCAACCACCCCCGGATGCTGTCCGCGCTCAAGGAGTGCAAGGACAATGGCGGCAGGATCGTGGCCGTAAATCCGCTGCCCGAGGCCGGCCTGTTCAACTTCAAGGACCCGCAGACGGTCTCCGGCGTGGTGGGCGGGGGCACGCCGCTCGCGGACGAGTACCTGCAGATCAAGGTGGGCGGTGACCTGGCGCTGTTCCAGGCGCTCGGCCACCTGCTGCTGGAGGCCGAGGACCAAAACCCCGGTACCGTCGTCGACCACTCCTTCATTGCCGCGCAGACGGACGGGTTTGACGCCTACCGCGAGGCGCGCCGGACGCTCGACTGGGACGAAACCGAAAAGGCCACCGGTTTGTCCCGCGTGCAAATCGAGAAGGTAGCCGGGATGCTGGTGGCGTCCAAGGCCTCGATCTTCTGCTGGGCCCTGGGCGTCACGCAGCAGCCGCACTCGGTGGACACCATCAAGGAGATGGTGAACGTCCTGCTCCTGCAGGGCAACTTCGGCAAGCCCGGTGCCGGTGCCTGCCCCGTCCGCGGCCACTCCAACGTCCAGGGCGACCGGACCATGGGCATCTGGGAAAAGCCCAAGGAATGGCTCCTGGAAGCGTTGGACACCGAGTTTGGCATCAGCTCCCCGCGGCGCCACGGTTATGACGCCGTGGAGTCGATGGAGGCGTTCGAGCGTGACGAGGTGGACGTGTTCGTCTCCATGGGTGGCAACTTCTCGCTCGCCTGCTCTGACACGGAGACGCTCGAAGCCGGGATGCAGCGGATCGGCCTGACAGTGCACATCTCCACCAAACCCAACCGCTCCCATGTGGTGCACGGCCGCACCTCGCTGATCCTGCCCACCCTGGGCCGGACGGACAAGGACGACAAGCACCCAAAGGGCGCTCAGTTCCTGTCCGTGGAGGACTCGATGTCCGTGGTGCACTCCACCCAGGGCCGGCTGACGCCCGTGTCCGAGCACCTGCTGGCCGAGCCCGTCATCGTGGCCCGCATGGCCCAGGCCACCTTCGGTGCGGACCACTCCGTGGACTGGAAGGCAATGGCCGAGGACTACGACGTGATCCGTGACCACATCGCCCGCGTCCTGCCAGGCTTCGAGGACTTCAACGCCCGGGTCCGGACCAAAAACGGCTTCGTGCTGCCCAACCCGCCGCGCGACACCCGCTCCTTCAAGACGGACACCGGCCGCGGCCGGTTCACCGTCAGCCCGCTGGAATACCTCACCCCGCCACCCGGACACCTGGTGCTGCAGACCATCCGCAGCCACGACCAGTACAACACCACGTTCTACGGCCTGGACGACCGCTACCGCGGCATTTCCGGCGGCCGCCGGGTAATCCTGATCCACCCCGACGACCTCGCGGAGCAGGGCTTCAAGGACCGGGAACTGGTGGATGTGGTGAGCACCTTCCAGGGCGTTGACAGGCGCGCGGCCAGGTTCCGCCTGGTGGCCTATCCCACCGTCAAAGGCTGCGCCGCGGCGTACGTCCCCGAAGCCAACGCACTGGTGCACAAGGAAAACGTGGCCCGCGTGTCCAATACCCCCGGCTTCAAGGCGATGTTCGTCCGGTTCGAACCGCACCCGGGCGGGACTGGGGTATTCGAAGAGCCGGCGGTGTCCGAGGAGCCCGGGTCCGTGCTGGAGTCGGCGCCGGCGGGTTAGTTACACCGAATCGAAATGCGTTGTGGGGGAGGAATTGTCGAAGCGGGCCAGGACGCTGTGGGCAACATCCCTC
>DATIMT010000301.1:0-20053 GCA_035475035.1 Arthrobacter sp. | reverse complement strand
CGCGCCGTCACGAAATACATCTCGGAGATCAACTTCGTCAGCTCGGCCGTCCAGGGCGACCTGATCGAAATGGGCCTGACGGCCACCCGGTTCGGCCGCACCTCGCTGACCATGCGGGCCGAGGTCCGCAACATGATCACGCGGCAGAGCATCCTCACCATCGAGGAGATCGTCTTCGTGAACCTGAACCAGGACGGCAAGCCCGAGCCGCATGGCTACACGGCGATCACCTACGACCGGGACCGGATCCCCACGCACCACCTCAGCGCCACCGCGTCCAAGGACTAACGTTCGCCCCCGCTTCACACCAGGGGCCCCAGCCGTTTCCCCAACTGGTCCAAAGTGAGCAGCCGGGCTGTTTATCGAATCGATAGCTATAACAGCCCGGTTTTTGCCATGCCCAGCTATAGGCTGTGCGGACATGCTCCGATTCCAGTCCAGAAATGAGTCCTGATCGTGCGTAAATTGCAGACCATGGTTGCCGCCGCCGTCGCCGTCACCCTCCTCGCCGGATGCGGCGGTGGTTCCACCCCGCCAACTTCATCCGGGGAAGCCTCCGGAGCTCCGGCAGGTGCATCCGGGGACACTCTAGTTGTTTACACCAACTCCAACGGTGAGGGCCGCGGCGATTGGCTGGCCACGAAGGCGGCCGCTGCCGGGTTCAAAGTTGAGATCGTGGGGGCCGGTGGTGCCGATGCCACCAACAAACTCATCGCCGAGAAGAACAACCCCATCGCGGACGTCGCATTCGGCCTGAACAACATGTACTTCTCCCAAGTCAAGAACGCGGGCGCGTTGGAGGCCTACCAGCCCGCATGGGCCGGTGACGTAGACAAGGGCCTTGGCGACGGGGAGTCGTACTGGCCCCTGGTCAAGCAGGCAATCCTCCTCGGCTACAACTCGGACAAGTTCACCAAGGACGCCGCACCAAAGGACTGGACGGACCTGTGGACCAAGGACGAGTTCAAGAGCCGCTATGAACGTGTCACCGGCCTGGGCACGGCCACAGCGCAGTTGGTCTTTGCCGGCATCCTGTCCCGCTACCGCGATGACTCAGGCGATCTGGGGATCTCCGACGACGGCTGGAAGCAGGTTGAGCAGTACTTCAAGAACGGAAGCCCCGCCGTGGCCAAAACCGATTTGTTTGCCCGCATTGCGTCCGGCGAGGTGGACATGGGGCAGATGCCGTCCTCGATCATTGCCGAGCGTGAAAAGTCCTTCAAGGTGAACGTCGACCCGGTCATACCGTCCGTAGGCGTCCCGCTGGCGGTCGAGCAGATAGCCCTGGTGAAGGGGACCAAGAAAAAGGAGCAGGCGCAGAAATTCATCGACTGGTTCGGCAGTGCCGAGGTCCAGGGCGAGTTCGCCCAGCAATTCAACTCCATGCCGGTCAACAAGGGCGCCCAGACAAAGGCCAACCCCGAGGTGGTGGACTTCTTTGCAGACCTTAAGCAGCAGGACATCGACTGGGACTTCGTTCAGAAGAACATGGGCGCCTGGGTGGAGAAGATCGAGCTTGAATACATGACCTAAAGCCGTCCTGCCAACCGCCGTTCCCACGTTCCATCAGACAGGTTTGCCATGATCCGCTTGGAAAACATCGAAGTTACCTTTGGCGATTTCTCCGCCATCCCGCATCTGGACCTGCATGTCCGCCCCGGCGAATTCTTCACCCTCCTAGGGCCCTCAGGATGCGGGAAAACTACGGCGCTGCGCACCCTGGCCGGCTTCATCCAGCCGGCCAGGGGTACTGTCCGGGTGGACGGAAAGGATGTCACCCGCCTTCCCAGCGACAAGCGGCAGGTGGGCATGGTCTTCCAGAACTACGCCCTGTTCCCCAGCATGAGCGTCTGGGAGAACATTGCCTTTGGGCTTCGGGTCCGGAAGGAAAAACCCGCAGACAGCGACCGTCTTGTGCGGGACATCGCACGGCGTGTGGAACTTAGCGACGACCAGCTGGCGAAGAACGTGGCCGAGCTGTCCGGCGGCCAGCAACAGCGGGTGGCCGTTGCGCGCGCCCTGGTGCTGCGGCCAAAGATCCTGCTTCTGGACGAGCCGCTGTCCAATCTTGACGCCAAGCTCCGCCACCAACTGCGCCAACAGCTCAAGGACCTGCAAAGCGAGTTTGGCATCACGACCGTCTATGTCACCCACGACCAGGACGAGGCACTTGCCATGAGTGACCGCGTCGCCGTGTTCAACAAGGGCGTTATTGAGCAGGTTGGGACGCCCCAGGACATCTATGACCACGCCGCCACCGAGTTCGTCTGTAATTTCATCGGCGACAGCTCTGCCCTGACGTCGGAATTTGTCTGCGAGGTGAACAGGCTTTCGGGAGCCGGGCTCAGCACCGACGCCAGGTCCTACCTGCGGGTGGAAAAGGCCTCACTGGACCAGCCCGCGGACGGATCCACCGCCGTCGGACTTCCCGCCACTGTCGTCTCCCGCACCTATCACGGCCTGCACAGCCGCTATGTACTCCGCAGCCATGGCGCCGACATCCGCCTCCTGGTCAGGGAGGACGGTGGCACGCATCCGGAGGCCGGCACGAACACAACGGTGTACGTCCAGCCTGGGCACGTCCTCCAATATCATCCGGGAACTGGTGTGTCACTGCGCCGGGACCAGGCGGTTGCCCTGCCATGAGCGCCAACACCGCAGTACGCAGCATGGCCCGTTCACCCTTCGTCGTGGTGGTAGGTGTCGTCCTCACCTGGTTTATTGCCGCATTCCTGGTATGGCCCAACGTCAACATCCTCTTTGCCACCTTCTTCCCCGACGGGAGCTTTTCGGGCCGCTCCGCGGAGAAGCTGTTCTCCTCACCGCGGGCAATGAAGGCATTGGGCAACAGCTTCCTCCTGGCCGTGGCACTGTCCGTCACCGTCAACCTGGTGGGCGTCTTTATCGTCCTGGTCACGCACTACTTCCGGATCCGCGGCTCGCGCATCCTCTTCCTGGGGTACGCCTCCACCTTCATCTATGGCGGCATCGTGCTGGCCGCGGGATACAAATTCATTTATGGGGACAAGGGCATCGTCACGTCGCTCCTGGTCAAGCTGATCCCCGGAATGGACCCCGGCTGGTTCTCCGGGTTTTTCGCCGTCCTGGTGGTCATGACTTTCGCCACCACCACCAACCACATGCTGTTCGTCGCCAACGCGCTCAAGGGCATCGATTACCAGACCATCGAGGCTGCACGGAATCTTGGCGCCTCAACCTGGACCATCCTTCGGCGGATCGTCCTTCCCATGCTCAAGCCCACACTGTTCGCCGTCACCATCCTGTCGTTCCTCACAGGATTGGGGGCTCTGAGTGCCCCGCAGGTACTGGGCGGACGTGACTTCCAGACCATTACGCCGATGATCCTGACCTTCACGAACAGCCCCACCTCGCGGGACCTTGCGGCGTTGCTGGCCGTGATCCTGGGCCTGGCCACCATGCTGATGCTCGCAGTCATGTCCCGCCTGGAGAAGGGCGGCACCTACTTTTCGGTATCCAAGGTGTCCTCCGAGTTGCAAAAGCAGGACATCACCAATCCCGCAGCCAACCTGGCTGTGCACACCGTGGCATATCTCCTCTTTGCCATATACACGCTTCCGGTGGTGCTGATCGTGCTTTATTCATTTGCCGACGGCGCGGCCATCCAGACGGGGCAGCTCTCGCTGGCCAACCTGACCCTGGACAACTACGTCCGCGTCCTCACCCAGCAGTCCGGGCTGCGTCCCTTTATCGTCAGCGTCGTCTATAGCGCACTGGCTGCCGGCATCGCCGTCGGCGGACTGCTCTTCGTGGCCAGGCTGCTGCAGAAATACAAAAACTGGGTGGCCTCGACATTCGAGTACCTGCTGCACATCCCTTGGATCCTGCCGTCTGCGCTGCTGGCCCTGGGGCTGATCGTCAGCTACGACCACCCCAGCCTGCTGGTGGGCGGTGCCGTACTCACCGGGACAACGGTGATCCTGCTCATCGCATTTATCACGGTAAAAATTCCGTTCACCCTCCGGATGCTGAAAGCTTCCTTTGCCTCCCTGAATTCTTCACTGGAGGAGGCGGCTGCCATCATGGGCGCCAGGACGCTGTACGTTTTTCGGCGCGTCCTCCTGCCGTTGGTACTGCCGGCGGCAGCAGCCATTACGGCCCTGAACTTCAATAGCCTGCTGGATGACTACGACACCGCCATCTTCCTGGCCCATCCACTGGTACAGCCGCTGGGCCTGGTGATCAAGGCCAACACTGACGGCGCGGAGGGCACTGAGGGCATCGCGAATACATTCGTTTACACCGTGCTCCTCATGATCATCACGGGCGTGACAATGTACCTGGTGTACGGCAGGTCCGGGCGGCACGGGACCAGGAAACGTCGGACCGGCGTACCCTCCGTCCCCCTGGTCCCCGGCTCCGGAAGCCCCGGCGCCCAAGGGGTCCAAGGCATCCAGGCCCCGGGTGAGGACGATGCCACACGCCCCGCCGCTGCGGTACGTTGATTATCTGGTGGAACCGCTGCCGACGGCGGCGCGTCCGTTCCGCCGGGCCAGGTTAAGCAGGCGGTCACGCAACGGCTGGGCACCTTCCGCCAGCGCCACCCGCATCATCGCCGCCGATCCAAGGCTCAGGGCCCGGGTAGGCAGCCGGCGCTGCCTGTTGTACGCGGCGAGCGCCCTCTCCTGCGGAAGGCTGTTCAGCAGATCCGCAAGGGTGACGGCATCCACCAATGATTCACAGGCACCCCGGCCAAGGTTGGGCGTCATGGCGTGGGCCGCGTCTCCCACCAGCACTGCGCTGCCGCGGACGTAGGACCGCAACGCCGGAGTGGTCCAGATCCGCTGGGCAAGGGAGAAGCCGGGAACAGCGGCTTCAAGGACCTGCCGGATGGCCGGAGCGTGGCCCGCAAAACGCCGCCGTGCCTGGTCCAGGGCCCGTTCAACATCTATCCCGGTGGGCCCAAGATCCGACCGCCAGCTCGCATACCAGTTGGTGCCGCCCGGCGACGCGGCGATGCCGAACAGGTCCCCCCGGCCCCAGTACTCACCTACCTCGTCAGGGTTTACGGGCGCCGCGATGGTGCCGCGGACAGCAATGCAGGGCATGAGCCGCGCGTCCGCGCCCGCGCCCCAGACCTCCCGGCGGACCATGCTGTGGACACCATCGGCACCCACCACCAGGCCCTCATCGCCCGGCAACGCCCCCAGCTGAACGGCGACGCGGCGAACAGTCCCCGGGACGGCCGAATCCAGGAGCCCCAGCAGGTCCACCCGGGACATCCCGAACAACTCTCCGCCGTTGACAGTGACCCACGGTTGGCCTGCCGCGTTGCGGATGGAGCCACTGCCCAGGACGGGGCTGACGGCCCTGGCCCGGCCAAGGATCCCCACCCGCGCCAGCGCACGCTGTGCATTCGGCCACATGGCAAGCACGGTGCCCACCGTGGGCAGTTCCGGCCGCTTCTCATAGACCGTCACCTGGAAGCGGTCCTGCTCCAGGCAGGCCGCCAAGGCCAGCCCCGCGATGCCACCACCAACGATCGAGACCGTTTCCATGGACGCCATTTTACTACTTTTGTAGTGAATTAGAAGGGGTGTCATTAGACTGTGGCCATGCCCGACAGACGCTCCACTCTCCTTGATGCCGCGCTGGCCCTGGTGGCGGAGAAAGGGATGAAGGGCCTCACGCATCGGGCGGTGGATGCCGCCGCTGCGCTGCCTGAAGGCACTACGTCCAACTACTACCGGAACCGCCGCGTCCTGGTCGACGCGGTGCTGGACCGCATGTTGCAGCTCGACGCCGAGCTCCTGCAGGACAACGGCCCGGCCGGGCCGCCGCAGGACCTTGGCCAGCTGGCAGGGCAAATGTCTGCGCTGGTGCTCACGCTGGCGCAGCAACATGCCGGTCTCAGCCGGGCGCGGCTGGCCCTTTCGCTGGACCATCCCGAGGCCCTAACCGCCGGGCATGGCGTGCTGGTGGGGGGCCTGGAGCAGGCACTGACTGCCTTGGAAGTGGCGGAGGCAAAAGCCCGGGCGCGCGATGTGGCGGACTACTGCGACGGCCTCCTGCTGCACCTGCTCACCGTGCGGCGTGACGACAATCCCGACCCGGAGGCCATCGCGGCGGCGATACGGCGGCTGCTGGCCGCTTAGGCGGAGCCGGGCCAGCCCGTGTAGGCCTCGGCCAGGTAGGCCATGCCGTGACGGGAGGAGACCACCGAATTCAGTTCGCCCAGCTGGCGGGCACGGGAGAAATCGTCCGCATCAGCCGGGGTGTGCAGCATGGTGGTCATCCAGTAGGAGAACTGCTGCGCCTTCCACACCCTCTCCAGGGCGCGGTCGCTGTAGGTTTCCAGAAGCCGCCCGGATCCGGAATTGTAGTGGCTGTCCAGCCCTTCGAAGAGGACCTTGACGTCATGGATTGCGAGATTCAGGCCCTTCGCTCCGGTGGGCGGTACGGTGTGCGCGGCATCGCCGGCCAGGAAGAGGTTGCCATGGCGCATCGGCGTGTGGACGAAGCTGCGGAACGGCAGCACCATCTTCTCCAGGACCGCGCCTTCCTTGAGCTCGAAGCCATTGCCGTTGACGCGGCTGCGGAACTCGGCCCAGATCCGGTCGTCATCCCATTCGGCCACGTTCTCCTTGGGGTCGCACTGGAAGTACATCCGCTGCACAGTCTCGGTTCGCTGGCTGATGAGGGCAAAGCCGTTGGCCGAGTTGGCATAGATCAGTTCGTCGGAACTGCGCGGTGCTTCTGCCAGGATGCCGAACCAGGCAAACGGGTATTCGTGGAAATACCACTTGCGGTGGGCCTCCGGGATCTGGAACCGGCAGTGGCTGCGGGAGCCGTCCGCGCCCACCAGGAAGTCGGCCTGGATTTCGAAGTCAGCACCGTCGGCGTCGGTGAACCAGACCTTGGGCCGGCCTTCAAGATCGTGCACCGAGGTGTCGGTGACGCTGTAGCGGACATCGCCGCCGTCGCCCTTTCTGCGCGCGGCGAGGTCCAGGAACACGTCCGTCTGCGGGTACAGCCACACCGACTCTCCCACCAGGTCCTTGAAGTCAATGCGGTGGCTCTCGCCGTTGAAGCGCAACTCGATGCCGTCATGGCGGTCGCCGTCCCGCAGCACCCGGTCAGATACCCCGCTGTCCACCAGCAGGTTGACGGTCCCGTGCTCCAGGATGCCCGCGCGGACCGTATGGGAGATTTCCTCGTGGCTGCGGACTTCGATCACCGTGGACTCGATGCCGGCCCTGGCCAGGAGATGGGAGAGCATCAGCCCGGCAGGGCCGCCTCCCATGATGGCCACCTGGGTGGTGATGATTTTTCGTGCCATGATCTATTCTCGCTTCATTGCGGGCGCCGCCGTGGGCGGCACCGAATCGGTTCGTCTGCCACCAGTGTCAGCGACAGTACGTGACCGGCGTTACGGCAATTCCGTTGAATGGATCAGGAATCGGGCAGCTGCCGTGCTATACCCCGCGCGGCCGTCTGCAGAGCCGGAACCAGTGCCTGCAGGCGCATCTCGCGGAGGGGAACCACGACGCCGAGGGAAGCCAGCGCGCGCTGCCTGCGGTTGAGGACCGGCACGGCTATGCCCCAAGTGTCGGGATCAACCACACCCTTGAGCTGGGCGAATCCCTGGCGCGAGGTTTCGGCCAGCAGGGCCCGGACCCCGCCTACTGTCAGCTTTCCGTCGGGGTCGGCGAACCGGTCAAGGTATTCCTCCTGCAACGTCTTATCCTGGTGCGCCATCAGCGCCAATCCGGCCGACGAGATATGGATGGGCATCCTGCCCGCCACCTGCGCCCGGTTGGCCACCGAGCCCCGCCGGGACAGCCGCTCCACGAAGAGGGCTTCCCAGCCGTCCAGCACCGCGAGGTTCACGTTCTGGTGCAGTACCTGTTGGATGTCCTCCATGAAGGGCATGGCCGCCTGGCGAAGGGCGAGCGTGGGGGCAGTCCGGTTCACCAGCTCCCACAAGCGGATCCCGGGGCGGACCATGCCGCCCGGCGCCGCCTCGAGCAACCCGTGGGCTGCAAGTTGACCCACCAGCCGGTGCGTGGTGGTCAGTGGCAGGCCTGCACGCTGCGCAAGGTCATTGAGCTGCAGGGCACTGACGTCCTGCGGGAAAGCAGAAATCAGCCGGACAATCCGATCCACCACCGAGTCACCCGAGCTGGAGTTCGCCACCGCCGCATCCCTTCCGTTGAATGGGAACTCCAGCCTATCGCGCACGTACGGAAAGAGACGGTCTAAAGAATGCACAGGCAGGCGGGCGAACCAGGTGCGGGGCTCCGGAAAGGCGGTCAGGCCGCCGTCGTGCGCGACCGAATGGTCCGTTGCCTGATGCGGCGCCATGCGCCGGGAGCAAGCACCACAGCGATGCCGACGGCGGCGCCAATCACGGTCTCGATGATGCGGTCCCGCAGCAGGATGGACGGTGAGGCCGGGACCACCAGCAGCGTTGAAACCAGCGCAAGGGGCGTCACGAAAACCTGGGCCAGCAGGTATTGGCGGATGATGAACATTTCGGCGCCGAACTGGCACAACGCCATCACCAGCACGGTTTGCCACGGCTGCAGCCCCACCAGCAGCACGGCAGCCAGGACCAGCAGGCCCAGGACAGTGCCGATGATCCTTTGGATGCCGCGGCGTACCCGGTGCCTCGTGGTGTGGCCTACCAGCGGCACCACGGCGGCCACCATGGCCCAGTAGTTATGCCCGAACCCCAGGCGCTGTCCCGCCCAGGTGGCCAGCGAGCCGGCAAGGCCCGCGGCCACCAGGTAGCCGAGTCCCTCGAGCCAGGCAGCGCGCTTCTCCGCGGGAGTGCGACGGATGCGGGGAGGCCTGGTCCAGGCGGTGCGGTGGCTGGGAAGGATCCGGGACGAGAAGCCGACCAGCAGGCAGAAGAGTGTGGTGAGGACGGCCACCAGCATGCCCTGCCAGAGTGGCGGCTGGTTGGGGATGGATGCGATGGCGGCAAAGGCGAAGATGTGGAAGAGCGAACCCGCAGGGCGCAGCCGAAGCCAGGAAATGGCAATGGAACAGGCCCCGGCCACCACTGTGGTGGCCAGGACCAGCATCCAGGTGTGCGCGGCGGCGTCCAAGCCCCAGGCCGGTCCCGTCCGGGCCGCGAGTGCCGCCAGAAGCACGACGAGCAGCATCAGCAGCCCCGCCCGCAGCTGCAGCACGAACCGGACGGCGTGGGGTTCACCACGGCCATAGATTCCGGTGAAGGCGCCGAAGGACGCGAAGATAGCCAGATCCAGCCTGCCGAGCAGCACCAGCGTGATCAGGGGAACGAAGACGCCCACGGCACACCTCAGCGCGGGGTGGTGGTCCTTGTTGCCGGGGCCAATGCTGAACATTTCAGCGAACATCTTCACGCGCAGCGCCTTCCTGGGGGTGGATTCAAACGGGCGGCCGCGCTGACGTTCCTGCTAAATCCTACGGTGCTGGCCCCGAAAGGCGCCCGGCGCGTTCCCATGAATGGAATGGGGAGGCAATGCTGCGGAAACAGCACCGCACCATGCTTGAGTCAT
Organism: Arthrobacter sp.; assembly: GCA_035475035.1. Taxonomy (GTDB): domain Bacteria; phylum Actinomycetota; class Actinomycetes; order Actinomycetales; family Micrococcaceae; genus Arthrobacter. Next base: position 10,526 of record DATIMT010000301.1, on the reverse strand, counting down.
GAAGCGCCCTGCACACAACACACCTGCTGCTGAACTGCGCTGCGAGGTCTGCGGCCTGATGCCGGAGCCGCCCAAGGCTCGGCTGACCCTGGCCAACGTTGCCGTGATGCTGCCCATCGAGCTGCTGGTCCACGCCCTGGTGGTGGAGGCCCACCTTCCCTATGTGGCCAAAGTGCTGGTGCTGACCCTCACTGCCACAATCCTGGTGATCTGGGTTGCCGAGCCATCCGCTGCCCGGATCCTGCTGCGCTGGCTGCATGCCCCGGCACTCCGGCGTCGGCGGCAGCTGGCCGCCGCACCATCCCTGTGGCGCGCGCGGACGCTGCTCCCGGACCAGCCCGGTGCGCTGCAGCGCATCACAAGGGCGCTGGCCCGGCTGGACACCAACATCCTCAGCATCCACGTCCATCCGGTGCCGTACGGGGTCCTGGATGAGTTTGTCCTTTCGGTTCCCGGCAACGTGGGCGAGCGCGAGCTGCTCATGGCACTTGACGACGGCGGCGGCAACAGCACCCACGTCTGGCCCACCACCGCCTTGGCCATGGCCGACGGTCAGACCAGGGCGCTCAGCCTGGCAGCCAGGATCGCTGCCGCGCCGGACGAACTGCCCCTGGCGGTAGCCGAGCTGCTGCACGCACGGATCGTGCCGGCGTCGGACCCCGGTTCCAAACCGTCCGACGACGGCACGCACCTTAAGATCCCCACGGCATGGCACGGCCCCATCACCTTCTTCCGCCCGGGCGAGCCGTTCACTCCGGCCGAGTCTGCGCGTGCCCACCGGCTGGCGGAACTGGCCGAGATGATGTCCTACCGGCCGGCCGGGTCCCCAGCAGCACGTTGAGCCCCCACCCGACCACCGTGACCAGGACAATGGCGCCGGCCATGGAGGCCAGCTGGACCGGGGCGGACAGAATGCCAAGGCTGACGATCAGCGTGGTGGCTCCGGCCGGCGGATGGGGCAGGCCCAGCCAGGTCAGGACCAGGGTGGTGAGCCCAACCGACAACACGCCGCTGAGGACATGCAGCGGCGTCAGTCCGCCCACGGTGGCAGAGGGCTGGTCCCGCAGGCCGAGCGCGTAGAGGCAGAGTGCCCCCGCGGCCAGGCCGACGCCGTGGCCCACAAGGGTGTTGACAGGCCGTGATGCCTTCTGTTCGGGCGACTCGAAGAACAGCATCACCGTGGGACCCAGGCTTGGAAACAGCCACGGCAGGTGGAGCAGGAGCCCCACCAGGCCGGTGACGGCGAGGACCACGATACTCAGGACAGCAGCGTAGATGCCGCCACCGAGCTTGTCCCAGCGTTCCTTTGCACGGTCCAGGAGTGCGGTTTTCATGGCAATTCCTCTCTGCGGCTGCGGCAGGGGCGGACGCCTCGTGTGTTTCCCTAAGCCACTGCCAGTGGGCCCCTACCCATCTGGTCCCTGCATCCGCAGGTTCCTTACATCCGCAGGGTCAGGGCACCGGGCTCCATGGTCATGAGCACGTGCTTGCCCTGGCCCTCGTGGTCCCCGTCCAGCTGGTAGTCGTCCTTGTGCTCCAGCGTGATTTCGACCGTCTTGCCCTGGAAGTACTCCACGGCGGTGTCCTTGCCGCGGCCCTTGCCGATGATGCCGGCCAGTACGGAGAACCAGCCCAGCTTGCCGTGGTGCGGCGCCAGGACTGCGACGTCCAGCAAGCCGTCGTCCACCTTGGCGTCCGGGAAGATCTCCAGGCCGCCCTGGACCTTGCCGCAGTTGCCCACCATGACGCTGCGGACACCGCGGTGTACCACGTCCTTGCCATCGATCACCACGGTGGCCTTGATGGGTTTACCCTGCAGGTTGCGGATGCCCGCGTCCACATAGGCGAGCCAGCCCACCTTGTGCTTCAGTTCCTGGTTGGTGTCGGCCATGATCGTGGCGTCGTAGCCCACACCGGCCATGACCAGGAACAGCTGTTCCTCGTCCGGATCGCTGCGGCGCGCGCGGACGACGTCGATCTTCCGTTCGGTGCCCACGAGAGCCCCGGACAGGGCGCCGTCGTAGTCGGTCACGTCGATGCCCAGATTGCGGGCCAGCAGGTTTCCCGTTCCCAGCGGCAGCAGGCCCATCGGGATGTCGCTCCCGGCCAGGACTTCGGCGACGCAGCGGACTGTGCCGTCGCCGCCGGCGGCGATGACGAGGTCCGCCCCCTGTGCCAGGGCTTCCTTCGCCTGCCCCACGCCAGGATCCTCTTCTGTGGTCTCGAACCAGAGGGTCTCGCCCCAGCCGTTTTCCTGGCAGTGCTTGGCCATGAGTTCCCGTACGTCGATGTCCACCGTCTTGGCCGGATTGATCACGACGGCGGCACGTTTGGGCGTTGTGGAGCTGTTGTCAGTCATGGCGTCCTCTGATGGCGGATGGAAAGCAAGCTTCTGAGAGAAGGGTAACCCGCCGCGGGCTGGGTTCCACGCCTACAGCGCCTTGACGGCACCCAACACCTGGGCCAGCGAGTCCTTTGCATCGCCGAACAGCAGCGACGTCTGCGGTTCATACAGCAGGTCGTTTTCGATGCCGGCGAATCCCGGGCGCATGGACCGCTTCAGGAACACCACCTGCCGGGCCTCCCCAACCTCAAGGATGGGCATGCCGTAGATCGGCGATCCCGAGGAGGTCTTGGCCGCCGGGTTCACGACGTCATTGGCGCCCACCACCAGGGCCACGTCCGCCGTCTTGAACTCCGGGTTGATCTCCCCCATCTCCTTGAGGGACTCGTACGGCACGTTGGCCTCCGCCAGGAGCACGTTCATGTGCCCCGGCATCCGGCCGGCCACCGGATGGATGGCGAAGTCCACCTCAATCCCCCGCGCTTCCAGTGCCAGCGCCAGTTCGGCGGCGGTGTGCTGGCCCTGCGCAACGGCAAGGCCGTACCCCGGGACAATGATCACCCGCTGCGCGTAGCCCAGGAGAACGGCCACATCCTCCGGCGAGGACGAACGGACCGGACGCCCGCTCACGGCGGTGGATCCCGCCGTCGAACCTCCCCGGAACGCCCCGAACAGGATGCCCGCCACGCTCCGGCCCATGGCGGCGGCCATGGCACGGGTGAGGATGGTGCCCGAGGCTCCCACCAGGGTGCCTGCCACCACCAGCAGCACGTTGCCCAGCACCAGGCCGGACGCCGCGACGGCCAGGCCGGTGAAGGCGTTCAGCAGCGAGATGACAATGGGCACGTCGGCGCCTCCCACGGGCAGCACCAGCAGGACGCCGGCGGCAAGGCCCAGGAGGAGCAGCAGGACGGCGAGGGGCAGCGACCCGGTGAGCACCACGGAGACACCGGCGGCCACGGCGGCGAGCAGCACCACGGCCATCACCACGGGAAGCCCGGGGAACATCACGGGACGGGTGGTCATCAGCTCCTGCAGCTTGGCGAACGTGACGCCTGAGCCGGCAAAGGACACGGCGCCCACCAGGAGCGTGAAGACGATAGCCACCCGAACCCAGGGATTGTCAGCATGGCCCAGTTCCAGGAGTGCCACCAGGGCAGCCGCACCGCCACCCACACCGTTGAACAGGGCCACCAGCTGCGGCATCTGTGTCATCTTCACACGGCGGGCCACGGGCGCGGCCACCGCAGAGCCAACCGCCATGGCAGCCAGGATCCAGGGAATGTTGTCCAGCCGGGCGGCCAGGAAGACGGTGACGACGGCGATCAGCGCGCCAAGTGCCCCCAGGAGATTTCCGCGGCGGGCGGTGCGGGGGGAACTGAGGCCGCGCAGCGCGAGGATGAAGAATACGGCGGCAGCCAGGTACAGCAGCGAGGTCCAGACGGGGTCGAGGAGGCTCACTTCCCGCCCCCGTCTGCCGCGGCGCCGGTTTTGGCCGCGTCTTTCCTGGCGTGGAACATGTGCAGCATCCGGTCCGTCACCACGAATCCGCCCACCAGGTTGGCCGTGGCCAGGACGACGGCGAGCAGCGCCACCGCCAGGATCCACGGCTCTGCTGCCTGGCCGGCCACAATGATGGCACCCACCAGGATGATGCCGTGGATGGCGTTGGCACCGGACATCAGCGGCGTGTGGAGCGTACTGGAAACCTTGGACACCACCTCGAAGCCGACAAATACCGCCAGTACCGTGATGGTCAGCAGGGCTGTTCCGTCCATCAGAGTGCTCCTTCCTGCCGGTGTGCGGCGGTGGCGGACTGTGCGGCAGAGGCTGACCGGGCGGCGAGCAGTTCAGCGGTGGGCTGGTGCCGCACCACGCCGTCGTGGGTCAGGCAGGCCCCGGCAACTACTTCGTCATCGAAATCCAGGGTCAGTGCGCCGTCATGGACCAGCAGGGCCAGCAGGTTGGCCACATTCTTGGCGTAGAGGCGGGAAGCGTCCGACGCCATCGCGGAGGCGGGATCCTTCAGGCCGACCAGGGTGATGTGCCCCGTTCCGTCGGCGGTGGGAATCGGGATGTCCTGGCCCGGCACGGAGCCCTCCACATTGCCGCCGGACTCGGCGGCGAGGTCGACGACGACCGATCCCGGCCGCATGCCCTGCACCATCTCGCGGGTCACCAGGAGGGGCGCGGGCCTGCCGGGAACTGCCGCCGTCGTAATCAGGACGTCCGATTGCGCCACGTGCGGCGCCAGCAGCTGCCGCTGCCGGGTGCCGGCGTCGGAACTGAGCTGGCGGGCGTATCCGCCGGCGGCCTCGGCTGTTTCCAGGTCAAGCCGGACGAAGGTTCCGCCCATGGAGGCGACCTCGTCGGCGGAGGCGGGGCGGATGTCGTTCGCGAAGACCCGCGCGCCGAGGCGCTTGGCGGTGCCGATGGCCTGCAGCCCGGCCACGCCGGCGCCCAGCACCAGGACCCGGGCCGGCGGCACGGTGCCGGCGGCGGTCATGTAGAGCGGGAAGAAACGGGGCAGCCGGATTGCCGCCTCCAACACGCAGCGGTACCCCGCCACCAGCGCCTGGGAGGTCAGGGCGTCCATGGACTGGGCACGGGAAATGCGGGGCACCAGTTCCAGGGCGAAGGATGTCACCCCGCTGTCCGCGAGCGCCTGGACGGCCGGCAGTTCGGACGACGGCGATCCGAGCCCCACGGTGACGGTTCCCCTTTTCAGGGCGGCGGCCGTGTCCGGCTCCAGCGGGCGGACGTGGGCCAGGATGTCGAGGGCGGCCCTGTCCAGATCCGGGACGATGGCGGCGCCCGCGTTTTGGTATTCCGGATCGGCGTGCCCGGCGCTTTCCCCTGCACCGGTCTCTACCAGGACCTCCAGGCCCAGACCGGCCAACTGCCTGACGGTGTCCGGGGTGGCGGACACGCGCCGCTCACCCTCCCGGCGTTCCCGCGGAATCCCCAGTTTCACCCGCCGACTCCTCTTCCTGACGAGCAGTGCAGCGGCTCTGCTGCACGCAGTTGGCTAGAGTCTAGGGCCACTGCTGCTGTGGCGGGAGTGGCGGGGCGAACCGTTGTGAAACCTTGTCCGCTTTCGACCCGCGGCATGTACCGGTGCGCTGTGAAAGACACGCTCGAAGCGCAGGGGCTGTCAGTGCGCACTGAGAGTGGCAGATTGGGTGCTGCACGGCACGGGCCGATGGCAGGAGGACGCTGTTTCCGGGAGTCGTTCTGTCAGCCGCGGGCGGTGAGGTCTGCCGAGATGAGCTTCGCGGTGGCTACGATCTCCTGCGCCACTGAGGCCAGGTAGGCTTCCCGGTCCGGTTTCGCCTCAACGGACTGGGCCTGCAGGGAGACGTTCACCGCGGCCACCACCTTGGATCCGTCGTACACGGGAGCAGCCACGGACATCAGGCCCAGTTCCAGTTCCTGGTCCAGCAGGCACCAGCCCTGGGCCCGGACGGTTTCCAGCACCGCAAGGAGTTCCGGGACGCTTCCGATGGCCCGCGGCGTGAGCGGCTTGATCTCTGCGGCTGCCAGGTATGCCTTCAGGTCTGCGGGCGGCAGGCCGGCGAGGAGCACCCTGCCCATGGAGGTGGCGTACGCCGGGAAACGGGTGCCCACGGTGATGCCTACGTTCATGATCCGACGGGTGGTGACGCGGGCGATGTACGCGATGTCCGTTCCGTCCAGCACCGCCGCTGACGTGGATTCGCCGAGTTTGAGGGAAAGTTCCTCCAGGTGCGGCTGCGCCAGCTGCGGCAGCGACAGTCCTGACAGATATGCGTACCCCAGTTGCAGGACCTTGGCCGTCAGCGCGAAGGTCTTGCCGTCGGTGCGCACATAGCCCAGCTCCACCAGGGTGTGCAGGAACCGGCGAGCTGTGGCGCGGGTCAGGCCGGTGCGGCCCGCCACCTCGGTGAGCGTCATGACGGGACGGTCTGCGTCGAAGGCGCGGATCACCGCCAGCCCGCGTGCCAGCGACTGGACGTACTGGTCGCTGGCCTGCGGAGCCTGGGTGTCTGTGCGGACGGCGTCGGTCATGGTTACCAATCCTAGGTGGCGGTGACGGCTGAGGTTTCGCTAGGCTCAGCCACCGACGCAGCGGCTTTCAAGGGGACGGGCAGCAGTTCCTGAAGCTCCTCGAGGGTGCAGCCGAAGGTTTCGCGGACGGTGACGCCGTCGGGGCCGGTGAGGAAGACGGCCTTGTCGGTGTAGACCCGGGTGACGCAGCCGATACCGGTGATCGGGTAGGTGCAGGCCTCCACGATCTTGGATACGCCCTCACGGGTCAGGAGGGTCATCATGACGAAGACGTCCTTGGCGCCTGTGGCGAGGTCCATCGCACCGCCGACCGCGGGGATGGCCCCCGGCGCGCCGGTGTGCCAGTTGGCGAGGTCGCCGGTGGCCGAGACCTGGAAGGCGCCCAGGACGCAGATGTCCAGGTGCCCGCCGCGCATGATGGCGAAGGAGTCGGCGTGGTGGAAGTAGGACGCACCCGGGAGTTCGGTGACGGGGATTTTGCCGGCATTAATGAGGTCGGCGTCGATCTGGTCCCCTTCGGCGGCCGGGCCCATCCCCAGCATCCCGTTCTCCGTGTGGAGGGTGATGTTCTGTTCCTCGGTGAGGTAGTTGGACACCAGGGTTGGCTGGCCGATGCCGAGGTTTACGAAGGACCCGGGGGCGATGTCCCTGGCCACGAGGCGGGCCAGGTCGTCGCGGCCCAGGGCGGTGGCAGAGGTCTGGAGGGACGTTTCGGTAAGACTCATCTCAGGCCGCCTTTTCTGAGGTTTTGCCGCTGCCGGCGACGCGGACGATGGTGTTGACGTAGATCCCCGGGGTCACCACGTTCTCCGGGTCGAGGCCGCCGGTGGGGACGATCTCGGAAACCTGCACGATTGTCTGCTTTGCCGCCGCGGCCATGATGGGGCCGAAGTTGCGGGCGGTCTTGCGGTACACGAGGTTGCCTTTGCCATCGGCCTTGAGGGCCTTGATGAGGGCGACATCGGCGTGGATGGGGGTTTCGAACACCTGGCCGCGGCCGTCAAGGATCCGGGTTTCCTTGCCTTCGGCGAGCATGGTGCCGTACCCGGTGGGGGTGAAAAACCCGCCGATCCCGGCACCGGCCGCGCGGATCCGCTCGGCCAGGTTGCCCTGTGGCACCAGCTCCAACTCGATCTCGCCGGCCTTGTACTTGGCGTCAAAGTGCCAGGAATCGGACTGCCGCGGGAAGGAGCAAATCATCTTCTTCACCCGGCCTTCCTTGATGAGCAGCGCCAGGCCCTGGTCGCCCTGGCCGGCGTTGTTGTTCACCACGGTCAGGTCCGTGGCCCCGCATTCCAGTAGCGCGTCGATCAGTTCGAACGGCTGCCCGGCATTGCCGAAGCCGCCGATCATCACGGTGGAGCCGTCCTTGATGCCGGCCACGGCGTCCTGGACCGAATCTACGAAGTTGAGCATTACTGGTCCCTTCCAGTGTTGGTTCCGGCGGCGGTCATGTTTTCGAGCACGACGGCCAGGCCCTGGCCCACTCCGATGCAGATCGCGGCGACGCCCCAGCGTTCACCGGAGGCCTGCAGGGACCGGGCGAGAGTGCCCAGGATCCGGGTCCCGGAAGCACCGAGCGGGTGCCCCATGGCGATGGCCCCGCCATGCTGGTTCACGATTCCGGGGTCGATGCCCCACGCGTTGATGCAGGCCAGGGACTGGGCGGCGAAGGCTTCGTTAAGTTCGACGGCGCCCACCTGGTCCCAGCCGATGCCCGCCTTCGCGAGGGCTTTGTTCGCCGCCTCCACGGGGGCGTAGCCAAAGTATTGCGGATCGTTCGCGTGTGCGCCGCGCCCGGCGATCCGGGCCAGCGGGTCCAACCCCAGCAGCCCGGCGGCGCCCTCGGACCCGATCCAGGCCGCGGAGGCGCCGTCGGACAGCGGGGACGCGTTCCCGGCGGTAACCGTGCCGCCTACCTCGGCGCCTTCGGGTTCCGTGCGGAACACGGTCTTCAGGGCCGCCAGTTTCTCAGCGGTGGAACCAGGGCGGATGCCCTCGTCCCGGACCAGGTCCGTGCCGGGCACCGGGGCCACCAGGTTGTCGTAGAAGCCCTCGTCCCAGGCGGCGGCGGAGAGGTTGTGCGAGTTCGCTGCGAACTCGTCCTGCGCATGCCGGGTGACCTTGTACTTTTCGCGCAGCCGCTCGGTGGCTTCGCCCAGGGAGATGGTCCACTCCTTGGGCATCGCCTTGTTCACCAGGCGCCAGCCCAGGGTGGTGGACGCCAGGGTCATATCCCCTGCCGGATAGGGCTTCTCGGTCTTGGGCAGCACCCACGGGGCGCGGGACATCGACTCGGCACCGCCCACGAGCATCAGGTCGGCGTCACCGGCATTGATCTGGCGGGACGCGATAATGGCGGCATCCAGGGATGAGCCGCAGAGCCGGTTAACGGTGGTGCCGGGGATGGACACCGGCAGGCCCGCCAGCAGGGTGCCCATCCGGGCGATGTTGCGGTTCTCTTCGCCGGCGCCGTTGGCGTTGCCGAACACCACCTCGTCGATCCGCTCGACGTCGAGTCCCGGCGCCCGCTTTACGGATTCCCTGATGACGTGGGCGGCGAGGTCATCCGGGCGGACCGCGGCGAGGCCCGAGCCGAATTTGCCGAACGGGGTGCGTACGGCGTCGTACACAAATGCCTGGTTCATGACTTGTTGTCCGTTTCTTCGCTGTCGATCTGCTGGAAGACCTGCTGTGCTGTCTTGAAGGCGGTGTTGGCCGAGGGGACGCCGCAGTAGATGGCCGTCTGCAGCAGGATTTCCTTGACCTCGTCCCTGCTCAGCCCGTTCCGCAGGGCCGCCCTGATGTGCATGGCTAGCTCTTCCCAGTGCCCGTGCGCCACCATGGCAGTGATGGTGACGGCGGAGCGCATCTGGCGGGAGAGCCCTGGACGGGTCCAGATGCCACCCCACGCAATCCGGGTGATCATGTCCTGGAAGTCCCCGGTGAACCCATCCTTGGTGGCGTTGGCCCGGTCCACGTGCGCGGCGCCGAGGACTTCGCGCCGGACCGCCATGCCGCCGTCGTAAATTTCCTTGCTGGTGGCGCCGGGCTGGACCACGCCGTTGCGCTCCGGGCCGGCCTGTTCGGCGCCGCTCACTTGGCCGCCTCCTGCGATTCTGCCCAGGTGATCAGGCTTCGCATCAAGTCGGCAACGTGGGCCGGTGCCTCGGCCGGGGCCAGGTGCGCCACGCCTTCAAGGGTGACCGCTGTGGCGGTGCCGCCCCCGGCGGTGATGCCCGCTGCCACATCCCCGGCCATTGCCGGCGTGGCCACGCCGTCCAGCGCGCCCGCGATAACCTGCGTGGGCACGCGGATGCTGCCGAGTTCACTGCGCACATCGAAGGCTGCCAGGGCCTCGCAGCAGTAGGCGTAGCTGAAGCGGTCGGCGTCGCGCAGTGCGTGCAGGAGCCGGCTGCTGAACTCGGGTTCGCGGTCCATGAAGCCGGGGGCGAACCAGCGCTCCGCTGATCCCTGGATCATCACGGGCGTGCCCTGGGTACGGACGGTTTCGGCACGGTCCAGCCAGCCTTCGGGGGTGCCGATCTTTGCGCCGCTGTTCTGCACGGAGAGGCTCTTCAGCCGTTCACCGTGCTTGATGCCCAGCTGCAGGCCGATGGCACCGCCCAGCGAGACCCCGGCGTAGTGGAACCCCTCACCGGGTGCGATGGAATCGACCAGGTCCACGACGGCGTCCGCGAGCGCCGCAACGTCGAAGGTTTCGACGGCGGCGGGTGAGACGCCGTGGCCGGGCAGGTCCACAGCCACGACGTCGTAGTCCGTGCCGAGCAGGGATGCAGCCCGGTTCCACAGGATGGAGGAGGTGCCCAGGGACGGGCCTACCACCAGCAATGGATGGTCGCCCAGGGGCCGCTGGGGTGAGAGCAGCGCTGCTTTGAGTGCCGGCTTAGCCACGGGAAGCTCCGTTCACGTCGGGATTCGAGGGGAGGAATTCTGGGAAGCCCGCCAGGATGCGGCGGGAGATTTCGGCCGCCTGGCCGAGGTAGCTGCCGGGGTCCAGGAGCTCTTCCAGCCGCGCGTCAGGGACGACGGCGGCGGGGACAGCTTCGCGGAGCAGCTTCCGGTAGGTGGCGGATTGCCCGGCCGGCGGCGCCTGCAGGGTTTGGTCCACCAC
>DATIMT010000300.1:0-7680 GCA_035475035.1 Arthrobacter sp. | reverse complement strand
AACGCCCGCTGGCTGGGCTGGCCCGTGCGCGAGCTGCTGGCCCAGGCCGGTCCCCAGCCGGGCGCCGACATGGTTCTCTCCCGCAGTGCTGACGGCTGGACCGCCGGAACGCCTCTGGAGGTCCTCACCGATGGCAGGGATGCCCTGCTTGCCGTGGGGATGAACGGCGAACCGCTGCCGCTGGAGCACGGCTTCCCGGTCCGCCTGGTGGTCCCGGGCCTCTACGGCTATGTCTCGGCCACCAAGTGGGTCACGGAACTCAAACTCACCAGGTTCGCCGACGACGCCGGGTATTGGACCCCGCGTGGCTGGTCCGAGCGCGGCCCCATCAAAACGTCATCCCGCATCGATGTGCCGCGCAGCGGTCGCCCGGTCAACGCGGGAACAGTTGTTTTCGCGGGTGTTGCCTGGGCCCAGCACACGGGCATCCAAAAAGTGGAACTGCGGATCAACCGGGGACCATGGCGGGAAGCGGAGTTGGCGGCCGGCATCTCAACCGATACCTGGTACCAGTGGAAGCTGGCCATGGACCTCAGCCCCGGGCAGTATGAGGTCCAGGTCCGGGCCACCGACCTGAAGGGCCATGCGCAGGATGAAACGTCCCGGCCGCCCGCACCGGACGGAGCCACAGGTTTCCACACCGTTAGAGTGGACGTAAATTCCTGAAGGCCGCGACCGAAGGCGTACCTATGACCAGCCACACCCCGCACGGCCATGTCCTGGTGGACCAGAGCCAGCACAGTCACGGCCAGCGCACAGCGGAACCAGCCAGGTCCGTTGCTGAGCACGCCGGCGCGGTGGTGGAGCTGCTCAGCGCCATCAAAGCGCCCCACCGCATCGAGACCCTGCCGCTGAACCAGGCCTTGGGCCGCGGCCTGCTGCACGACGTCGCCGCACCCCTCAGCCTTCCCCCTTTCGCCAATTCCCAAATGGACGGATACGCCGTCCGTTCCAATGACATTCCCGACGGCGGCGCCCACCTGGACATCATGCCCCCGGTTCCCGCCGGGTCGAGCCCGCAGCCACTCGAGCCGGGAACGGCGGCGCCCATCATGACCGGTGCCATGATCCCGGTGGGGGCTGACGCCGTCGTACCCATTGAGAAAGCTCTGCCGGACCATTTCCTCGAGCCCGGCCACGGACGCACAGTGAAACTGCCTGCCACCGCGCCGGGAACGTTCGTGCGCGCAGCCGGCAGTGACATTGCCCAAGGGGAGCGCGCCCTGGCTGCCGGGACCTGCCTGGGTCCGGCCCAGTTGGGCCTGCTCGCCGCCCTGGGCCTTCCGGAAGTGGCGGTACACAAGGCTGTGACCGTCCTCCTGGTCACCACGGGGGACGAAGTGGTGGAACCGGGCGGGCCACTTCCGCCGGGCAGGATCTACGACTCCAACGGAACCCTGCTGGAAGCTGCCATGAAGCAGGCGGGGCTCACCGTCCGGCGCGCCGGCATTTCCACCGACAACCCTGAGGAACTGAGGGCGCTGCTGCGGGCCGAGAGCCAGGGCGCCGACCTGATCGTCACTACGGGCGGGGTCAGCAAGGGCGCGTACGAAGTCGTGCGGCAGGCGATGGCAGACCAGCCCGTCGTCTTCCTGCACGTGGCCATGCAGCCAGGCGGGCCGCAGGGAATAGGAACGTTCGACGGCGTCCCGTTCCTTGGGTTTCCCGGCAATCCGGTCAGCTGCCTGGTGTCCTTTGAGATGTTCCTCCGCCCCGCCCTGTCAGCATTATTGGGGGCGCCGGCCCCGAGGCTGCCGCTGCGCGCCCGCCTTGACCTCGAAGACCGGGGCCAGCTGCTGACGTCGCCCGCGCACAAGCACCAGGTCCGGCGTGGCAGCCTGCAGCCGGACGGGACCGTGCGGCTGCAGGGCGGCGAAAGTTCGCACCTGATGCACGCCCTGGCGGGATCGAACGTCCTGGTCCACATCCCTGCCGGCGTAACGGAGCTCGCCGCCGGTGACGAGGTGGAAGTATGGATGCTGTGAACGCAGAACAAATCCCCGCATTGACGCACCTGCGCCAGGACGGCAGCGCCCAGATGGTGGATGTCTCCGCCAAGGCCGAGACCACCCGGGAGGCCACGGCCACCGCCACAGTCCGGACCACCGCGGAGGTGCTGCAGCTCCTGGGCTCTGGCGGGCTTCCCAAGGGAGACGCCCTGGCCGTTGCCCGCGTGGCCGGCATTATGGCAGCCAAAAAGACTCCGGACCTGATTCCGCTGTGCCACCCGTTGCCGCTGTCCAAAGTCACCGTTGACTTTGAGCTCGGCGCCGACACCGTCACGATCAGCTCCACCGTCAAGACCCGCGGCGTCACGGGCGTGGAAATGGAGGCCCTGACCGCCGCGTCCGTGGCCGCCCTCAGCGTCTACGACATGATCAAGGCCGTGGACAAGCATGCCGTCCTCACTGACATCAAGGTGCTCGCCAAAAGCGGCGGCAAGAGCGGAGACTGGGCGCTGTGACCAACCCCAACATCCTGGACGTCCCCGAACCCCACCGGCACGGCGACGTGCAGGGGCGGAAGGCCGGCGTCGTTATCGCGTCCACCCGCGCGGCCGCCGGCATCTACGAGGACGAAACCGGCCCCATCATCACCGACTGGCTCACCGAACACGGCTTCGAGGTCTTCCCGGCCATGGTGGTTCCCGATGGAGAACCTGTGGGGGCTGCCATCAGGGCGCTGCTCACCCAGCGTCCCGCCGTCGTCATTACCAGCGGCGGCACCGGGCTCAGCCCGGATGACCGGACACCTGAGGTGACCTTGCCCCTGCTGGACAGGGAAATCCCCGGAATCATGGAGGCGATCCGGCGCGCCGGAGCTGCCAAGACCCCGCTGGCAGCCCTGAGCAGGGGCTTCGCCGGCTCCAAGGGGCAGACATTTATTGTGAACCTGCCCGGGTCGCCTAAAGGCGTCATGGACGGTCTCGCCGTCCTGGACCCGGTGATCGGACACCTTTGCGACCAGCTGGAAGGCGGACATGGGCACTGAAGCGGCATTCGAGGTAGTGCGGGCGGTCCTCAGCGCGGATCCTATTTCCGTGGAACAGGCGATCGCCGCAGTGGAAAGCGACACCGCGGGCGCGGTTGTCAGCTTCAGCGGCGTGGTGCGCAACCACGACGGTGGTAAGGCCGTTGAACGCCTCAGCTACAGCGCGCACCCCACGGCCCACCAGGTGATGGCCGATGTCGTCGCCCGGCTGGTTGCCGAGCAAAACGCTGCCGAGCAAAACACTGCCGAGCAAAACACTGCGGGGGATGACGCTGCCGGGGATGCCTCCGCGGGCACGCCTGGTCAGCCCGTCCGCATCTGGGCGGCGCACCGGATCGGGATGCTCGAAATAGGGGACCCCGCCCTGGTGTGCGCCGTGTCCGCCTCCCACCGGGGCCAGGCTTTCGCCGTCTGCTCCGAACTGGTGGACCGGATCAAGGAACAGGTGCCCATCTGGAAGGAGCAGTTCTTTTCCGACGGCAGCGTGGAATGGGTGGGCGCCGGCAGCTGATGCTGCGATGGGCCGGGCAGTCCACGCTTTGCGGGTCAATCCGGCTACGCCGAACTGCGAGGTAACCCACAAGCCCCGGTTCCTGCACCAACCTGTCCCGCCGGTAGGGTTAATGCCATGACCGAACAACACCCCAACCCCAGGCTGGTGGCCGTCGTTGGTGCCAACGGCCGCATGGGTGCCGAGGCCGCCAAGGCCATCGATGCCGCACCCGATATGAAGCTCGTAGCAGCATTGGGGCGGGGTGACTCGCTGGAGCAGCTGACCTCCTCGGGTGCCCAGTACCTGGTGGACCTGACGGTTCCCGAAAGCACCGAAGCGAATGTCCGATTCGCCGTCGAGCGCGGCATCCACGCCGTGGTGGGCACCACCGGCTGGGACGCGGGGCGGTTGTCGGCACTGGAATCACTGCTGGCGGAGCACCCGGAAACCGGCGTGCTCATCGCACCGAATTTCGCCTTGGGCTCGGTGCTGGCCTCTGCCTTCGCCGCAAAAGCTTCCAAGTACTTCGAGTCGGTGGAAATCATCGAACTCCACCATCCGGACAAGGTGGATGCCCCGTCCGGCACCGCCGTCCGGACCGCACAACTCATTGCAGCAGAACGCAGCGCCGCCCAGGTGCCGCCCAGCCCGGACGCCACCACCAGTGAGCGCGACGGTGCGCGCGGCTGCGAAGTGGACGGCGTACGGGTGCACAGCGTCCGGCTCCGCGGCCTCGTGGCGCACCAGGAAGTCCTGCTGGGTGGTCCCGGTGAGCAGCTCACCCTCCGGCATGATTCCTTTGACCGTGCTTCCTTCATGCCAGGGGTGCTCCTGGGCGTGCGCAACGTCGCTGCACATCCGGGCCTGACCGTCGGCCTGGACGGCTACCTGGACCTGGGGCTCTAGGCCGTGAACGGATTCGCCGCCGGCTTCCGGAAGAACCGCACCAAGATCTGGGTGGGAGCGGTGACGCTGCTGCTGGTCTTCTACCTGGTGGTGTCCTTCCAGCGGTCCCTCCTGCTCCTGGCGGACAGCAACCTCACGGCCAAGGCCATCGGCGCTGCCTACCTGGTGCTGCCGATCGTCGGCGCGTGGGCCCTGATCCGCGAGCTGATGTTTGGCGCCCGCACCGAGCAGATGGCCAAGGTCCTGGAAGCCGAAGGGGGCCTGCCGGTGGATGATCTTC
This sequence comes from Arthrobacter sp., assembly GCA_035475035.1. Taxonomy (GTDB): domain Bacteria; phylum Actinomycetota; class Actinomycetes; order Actinomycetales; family Micrococcaceae; genus Arthrobacter. Next base: position 3,010 of record DATIMT010000300.1, on the reverse strand, counting down.
CCCGCACGCCAGGCGGCAGGATTGTCCGCGCGGCGGCCGACGCCGAGTTCGAAAAGTACCGCGCCGAGGCCGAGGCTGCTCCCGGCGACTGGCGTTCGTGGTTCCGGCTGAGCTGCGCCTATGACGCCGCCGGGGACCGCAAACGGGCGCGGGCGTCGATGCGGGACGCTGTGAAGCTCTTTACGGCAGCGTCCTAGGTAGCGGCGCTGCGATAGGTTCCGGGCGCCCGCACCCCCACTCCCTAAAGGACGATCCATGAGCCACCCCAATTATCCTCACCCGCCCCAAAGCGGACCGTCCGCGCCGCCGATTCCGTTTACGTCGTTTCCCGTGCAGGTGGAGCCGGCGCTCAGGACAGGGCTTTGAAGCCGCCGCGTCCAACCGAGCTCGCCGCATGGCCCACCCATTCCAGCGGGCCCCGCCACGACAGCCGGGCAAGCACCATGCCGACGACGATGGCAAGTGCCGCATGGGCAAAGTACATGCCGTCCTCGGTCCAGCCTGCCGGCAGGGGTTTCAGGTAGAAGCCGGAAACCACCCAGACGTGGACGGTGTAGAGCGTCAGCGTCATGGCGCCCGGCCCCCGCAGCGGGAGCAGCAGGTCCAGGTCCACCCATTCGGCGAGGCGTCCCAGGAGCAGGCATGCACCGATGACGGCCGCCGCAACGCCTGACGTATGAACCAAGTCCAGCGGCGTGCCCGAATGCGGTGCGGCCGATGCGAGCCACCACCACGAACCCTCCTGGGGGAGCCCGGCCAGGTTCACCTGCAGCACGCTGCCCAGCGGGTACCCCGGTGAATTGAGGACCTTTTCCAGCGCGGCCCGGCCGCCCCAATCCTCCATGGCCGCAGTCCCCAGGGTCTTGGCCAGCACAGCCACCACCGTTCCGGACACCAGCAGCACTGCGGGGACCAGCGCTTTGGTGAGGACCAGGCGGCCGAGGGCCAGCCCCACCAGCAGGTAGGACAGCCATTGCACGACCGGGTAATAGCCGGTGAAGAACAGGTCCGCGAGCAGGCGGGACGGTGTTCCAAGGTCCTCCCAGCCTGGGTTGTGGCCCAGCTTCAGGGGCGGCTCCGGGGCCAGGAGCCAGGGCCGCAGCAGATATGCCACCACCGGCGATGCCAGGATCCAGCCGGCCGCCCAAGCGCACAGGCGCTTCGCGCCCAGCCCCAGGAAGGGAAGGACGCACAGGAACAGCACGGCGTAGTGCACCAGGATGATGGCCACGTTCACTTCCAGGCCGCCCAGGGTGAGTCCGACGGCGGCAATCACCAGGGCGCGCAGCGCCACGCCCCGCCGGGCGGCGGTGAGCCCGGCGCCCTCCAACGGCTTGTCCTTACCAGTGGACAGGGCAAGTCCGACGCCGGCCAGCACGGCGAAGAGGGCGGCGGCCCGTCCGGAGAACGTCAGGCCGATCCAGGTTGGCGTGAGGGTGGCATTCGATTCGAACGTCGGGAGCAGGTGGGTAGCCATCATTCCCAGCAGTGCCAGGCCGCGTGCGGCATCGATGCCCCGCAGGCGCCCCGGTTGGTGACGGCTCGTGGTCTTCCGGGACCGGGTGGCCGGGGTGCGGGACGTCATGACCAGATCGTCTCACATGCGCCGGGGAGGAGGCTGGCACGGCAAGTGAGAGCAATGATCCAACCCTTGTCTTCGAATATATGTTCGAATACTATGGCTGGCATGGAGATGCGATCATCAGGAGCCCCCGCTCCAGCCCCAGTCCCAGCCCCGCAGCCACCCCAGCACGGAGTATTGAAGGCGATGAGTCCGGGAGTAGTGGACTACCTGTTCCGCCAACTTGTCTCCGGCAGGCCCGCCGAGGACATCCAGTGGGAACGGGAAGGCATCAGCCTCGCTGCCCAACCGGAAGGGGCGGAGCTCGCCCGCCGCCTGGCGGAAACGGATATTGATGTCCTGACGCCCACGGAACTGTTCCACTACGTGCGGGCCGCGCAGCGGCTCGCCTCCTGGGCGGAGGACCTGCGGCAGGCCGCCGTCGGCCGCTATTGCCATGCCGGGACCGATGCGCCACGGCCCGGGCAGCGCAGTATTTGACGCTTGTCACGCCCGTGGCATTGTCCTAACCAGCCGGGGACAGGGTAACGTTTTTTCCATGGCTGACTCTTCCGCGCACATCCCTGCCCTCGGTACCCTCCTGACCGCCATGGTCACGCCGTTCACCAAGGACGGTGCCGTGGATTACGAGCAGGCGGCAGCGCTGGCAAGCAAGCTGGTCGACGACGGCTGTGACGGACTGGTGGTGACCGGCACCACCGGGGAAACCTCCACGCTGACGGACGAAGAGAACCTGGGCATGTTCCGTGCCGTGAAGGAAGCCGTCGGCAGCCGGGCGGCCATCATTGCCGGCACCGGCACCAATGACACCGCGCACTCCGTCCACCTTTCCCAGCAGGCCGCTGCCCTTGGCGTCGACGGCCTCCTCCTGGTCACCCCGTACTACAACAAGCCCAGCCAGGCCGGCGTCCGCGCCCACTTCGAGACCATCGCCTCCGCCGTGGACGTACCCGTGATGCTGTACGACATCCCGGGCCGGTCCTCCATCCCGATCGAGCCCGACACCATGATCCGGCTGGCCCAGCACCCCAACATCGTGGCCGTCAAGGACGCCAAGGCGGACTTCGTTGCAGCCACCCGCGTGATGAGCGAGACGGACCTGCTGTTCTACTCGGGCGACGACGGACTGACCCTTCCCTGGATGGCGCTGGGCGCCGTCGGCCTGGTGGGCGTCACCACGCACGTAGCCACTCGCCGCTTCCGCGAACTCATCGACGCCGTGAACGCCAATGACCTCGGGACCGCCCGCAAGATCAATTTCGAGCTGCAGCCGGTGGTCCGCGCAACCATGACCCGGGTCCAGGGTGCCGTGGCGGCCAAACAGATTCTTAAATGGCAGGGAGTCCTGCCCAACTCGATTGTCCGTTTGCCCCTCGTGGAGCCGGACGAAACCGAGATCGAAACCATCCGCGGGGATTTGGCGGAAGC
>DATIMT010000299.1:0-17777 GCA_035475035.1 Arthrobacter sp. | reverse complement strand
CTGAAGAGCCGCTCACGGTTGCTGCCGTGGCCGCCCAGGTTGAACAGGGAGAGGTTGTAGTGCCGGGCATGCAGCTCGCGGTCGGCCCCTTCGATGGCTTTTGAGAAAAACCAGCGGCTGACGAACGGCGCAAGGACTCCGATCGTCTTGGTCCGGCCCGTAGCCAGGCCGGAGGCGGACGATGATGCCACGTAGCCCAGTTTCCCGGCCACCTCCAGGATTTTTTCCCGGGTGGCCGGCGAAACCCGGGGTAAACCGCGTACGGCCCGGGAGACAGTGGCTGTGGAGACTCCGGCGGCTGCCGCCACGTCCTCGATGCTGACGCCGTTATGGCCGCCCCGCTGGGACCTTTCCGTTGTCCGTGCCACCGTGTCCCCTCTTTGACTCCTTTTCGGCGTAGGGCCGAACAGCCCTGCGTTTACCCCCGGCCACGTATCTTTCCATTCCGCGGCAAGGCAGTGATAACTATGGCGGACGGCACTTCCTTCCGCCGGGCTACCTGCGGGCCGGAAGCTTTCGGCGTAAACGAACCATTCCATACAGCGCCAGCAGTGTTGCCAACAGGCCCAGGGCCCAGCCAAGGGCCGATTGGGCCGTGACTTCCATCCACACGGTGACCGCCAGGAGGACCAGTGCCCAAAACGCGAGGAAGCCGATGATGATGTCAAAGTCCTCGCCCGAGCGGACCATCCGGCTGCGGTTTCCCGCCCCCGGCGTGCGGGGGCGGGAACCGTTGTCCGTCACTTAACTGCACCAGCCGTGAGGCCGGCAACAATCTTGCGCTGGAAGACGAGCACCAGGATCACCAGCGGAATGGTGACGATGGTGCCTGCGGCCATGATGGCCGTGTACGGGATCTGGTTGGGCTGCGCGCCGGCGAAGTTGGCGATGGCCACCGTCACCGGCTGGGTTGCGTCGCTGGACAGCTGGCTGGCAATCAGGAACTCATTCCACGAGGAAATGAACGCCAGGATCGCCGTGGTGAAGATGGCCGGCGCTGCCAGGGGCATGATCACCTTGCGGAAGGCCTGGCCCTGCGTGCAGCCGTCAACACGCGCTGATTCCTCCAGCTCCCACGGCATTTCGCGGAAGAACGAGGTCATGGTGTACACCGTCAGCGGGAGCACGAAGGAGATGTTCGGGATGATCAGCGCCTGGTACGTGCCCATCCAGCCGATGTTGGTGAACAGCTGGAAGAGCGGTGTGATCAGGGCAACACCCGGGAACATGGAGGCTCCCAGGATGAAGCCGAGCACCAGGAACTTGCCGCGGAAATTCAACCGGGCCAGCGCATAGGCCGCAAATACGCCGATCAGCAGCGAGACGGCGGTGACCACCCCGCCGATGAACACACTGTTCAGCAGTGCCTGGCCGAACCTGTTGCCGAAGGACGTATCAAAGGCAGTCTTGAAGTTGTCCAGGGTTACGTGGGTGGGCAGGATCGAGGTGTCGTAGGTGAAGCCCACCTCGCGGAACGCGGTGACCACCATCCAGTACGCCGGCGCCAGGCACCAGAGCAGCACGATGACTGCGCTGATGTAGGTCCTGCCCTGTGCCCACTTTTCCCTGTTCTGAGCTGCCTTCCGGCCTTTGTCCTGCCGGGCCCGGAGCGCTGTGGCGTCTGCTGTTGCCGTGGTCATTTCTTCCCCTTTCCTGTGGCGCCGCTCTGCTCAACCACGTTTGCCCCGAGGAAGCGGACAAAGATGAAGGCGACGAGGAAGATGATGATGAACGTGATGGTTGACAGGGCAGCCGCCGCGTTGAATCCCTGCCTGATCTGGTTAATGACCAGGATGGACAGCGTCGTTGTGTTGTTGGCGCCGCCGGTCAGGATGTAGGGCAGGTCGAACATGCGCAGTGCGTCCAGGGTGCGGAACAGGATTGCCACCATCAGGGCCGGCTTCACCAGTGGCAAGGTGATCAGGCGGAACCGCTGCAACGCACTCGCCCCGTCCACCTTGGCTGCCTCATAGACCTCTGCAGGGATCATCTGCAGGCCTGCCAGGATCAGCAGGGCCATGAACGGCGTGGTCTTCCAAACGTCCGCGATGACCACCGCCCACTTGGCCGGCCACTCGCTGCCCGTCCACAGGATGGTGGTGTTGAACAGCTTGTTGGCAATGCCCTCGAAGGCGAAGATGAAGAACCAGAGCTTGGCGGTCACAGCGGTAGGGATAGCCCACGGCACCAGGACGGCTGCGCGGACCAGGCTGCGGCCACGGAATTCACGGGCCATGATCATGGCCATCCAGAAACCCAGGACAGTCTCCAGGGACACCGTCACGACGGTGAAAAAGAAGGTTGTAGCGGTGGCGGACCAGAACTGGCCGCCCAGGGTGCCCGGCGGGCAGGCGACGGTTCCGCCTGAAGGTGCCGAACACTGCTGCGCGAGCCAGTTCACGTAGTTCTGGATGCCCGCGGAGCCACCTGCGGTGAACAGGCCGGTGGCCGGGTCCAGGCCCGCGTCCTTTTGGAAGGACATGACGATCGCACTGATGATCGGGTAAACAATCACAACACCCAAAGCGATGATGGTGGGCGCGAGGAGCCAGGATGCCCAGCGGCCCTGGCTGGCAATCCTGTTGTCCTCCCCCACACCCTTGGGGGCGTGATGGGCGGGGGTACCGCCCGACGCCGGTGCCTTGACCGGCGTCGGGCCTAGTTCGGTTGCCATGGCAGAACTACGATCCCGCACCGGCGGATTCGATGGACTTCTGCATGTCAGAAAGTGCGGTGTCCACTGTCTTTTCTCCCTTGATAGCGGAGTAGGCGTTCTCTTGGATTGCCTTGGTAACAGCCGGGTAGAAAGGCGTCACGGGACGCGGAACGGCGTTCTCGATAGACGTCTTCAGGACCGGCAGGTAAGGAAGCTTGGCAACCAGTTCCTGGTCTTCATACAGCGAACCAAGCACCGGGGCCAAGGAACCCTGGGTAGCGTAGAACTTCTCAGTCTCGGCCGAGGTCATGAACTTCATAAAGTCCAGCGCGGTGGCCTTGTTCTTGGAGTAGACGCTCGTGGCGAGGTTGTGGCCACCCAGCGAAGAGGCACCAGGGCCACTCTTGCCGGGCAGTGCAGCAAGGCCGGTCTTGTCCTTGACGGCAGACGAGCCTTCAGTGGTGATCAGGTTGAAGGCATACGGCCAGTTGCGCAGGAACAGGAGCTTGCCGCTCTGGAAAGCCTGCCGGCTGTCCTCTTCCTTGTAGGTGATGGCTTCCTTCGGGATGTTGCCATCGGCGTAGGCCTTTGCCAGGTTGTCGAGTCCGGCTTTGGCCTCAGGGGTGTTCAGGTCAGGCTTGCCATCCTTGTTAAGGACAGATCCGCCGGCGGAGTTGATGGCTTCGGAGGCATTCACGGTGAGGCCCTCGTACTTGCTGAACTGGCCTGCGTAGCATCCGATGTTGTTTTGCTTGGCGATGGAGCACATGCTCATCATCTCGTCCCAGGTCTTGGGCGGGTTGGGCACCAGGTCCTTCCGGTAGTACAGGATGCCGCCGTCCGAGGTCTGGGGGGCAGCGTACAGGGTGCCCTTGTACGTTGCGCTGTCCACGGTGGGCTTGAGCATGGCGCTGGTATCGATCGCCATCTTGTCCTTCAGCGGCTGCAACCAACCTTTGGCCGCGAACTCCGCGGTCCAGACGACGTCCACATCCACGACGTCGTAGTCGGACTGCTTGGCCTGGAAATGCTGGACAAGGTCGTCGTGCTGCTGGTCTGCCTGGTCGGTCTGTTCCTTGAACGTGACCTTTTCGTTCGGGTGGGCAGCGTTCCACTTGTCGACAAGCGGGCGGACAACGTTGCTGTTGTCCTTGCCCTGGACATAGGTGATGGGGCCGCGGCCGTCGAGGTTGGCGTCAGCGTCGCTGCCTCCACCGCCCGTGGTGCCCCCTCCACCTCCGCCGCCGCAGGCGGACAACGTCAGGGCCAGAATGCCGGCAGTGGCAGCCGGAAGCAGGAATCTCGGGGTTTTCATTAGCTTGAAGCTCCTCGCTGAGTGACAAGTAAGTCGACAGTGCGCTTGCTAGGTGAGGTTGATGTGGTGACCATCACACTAGTAAGGTTGCTGTCGGGAATGCAAGCGTTTACATCAAAAAGTTATCAGAGGGGAACCAAATGTCCCACCCATCCGTTCCGACCCCTCACCGAATGTCCCATGCCTGGTGGACTGACGCTGTGGTCTACCAGATCTATCCCCGGTCCTTTGCCGACGGCAACGGTGATGGGATGGGCGATCTGCGTGGTGTCCTGGACCGGCTCCCCTATCTTGAGGGGCTGGGAGTGGACGCCATCTGGCTCTCACCGTTCTACAAGTCACCGCAGGCCGATGGCGGGTACGACGTGGCGGACTACCGGCAGGTGGACCCTCTTTTCGGCTCGTTGGCTGACTTCGACGCCATGTTGCGGGAAGCTCACCGCCGGGGCCTGAAGGTCATCGTGGACCTGGTGCCCAACCACACCTCGGACGAGCACGTGTGGTTCCGGGAAGCCCTGGCCGCAGCACCGGGCAGCACCGAACGTGAACGCTACATCTTCCGGGACGGCAAGGACGCCATACCGGGAACCGGGGATGGCGGGCGCGCGCCCAACAACTGGAAGTCCGTGTTCGGCGGGCCCGCATGGAGCAGGGTGACCGAGGCCGACGGGTCGCCCGGCCAGTGGTACCTCCACCTCTTCGACACCAAGCAGCCGGACCTGAACTGGGAGAACCCGGAAGTGAAGGAGGAAATGCGTTCAGTTCTGCGCTTCTGGCTGGAGCGCGGAGCGGACGGCTTCCGGGTAGACGTCGCCCACGGCCTGGTGAAGGAGGCAGGACTTCCGGACTGGGAGGGCGTCGCAGCCATGGTGGAAGGAACCTCAGTTCCGCGCCGGGAGAACCACCAGCCTGGTGATGCTCCCCACGCCCACACCGATGCAGAGGAACCGCACAGGGCAGTCTCCCCGATGTATCCGCCGTCGCCCTTCTTTGACCAGGACGGCGTCCATGACATCTACCGGGACTGGAACCGCGTCCTGGCGGAATACGGCGGGGACCGGATGATGGTGGCCGAGGCCTGGGTGGAACCGGCCGCGCGCCTGGCACGGTACGTCCGGCCCGATGAGATGCAGCAGGCCTTCAACTTCGATTTCCTGCTGGCCGGCTGGGACGCCGAACGCGTGGCTGAAGCCATTGACGCATCACTGGCAGCGGCGGCATCAGTGGGGGCTCCATGCACCTGGGTCCTCAGCAACCATGACACGGTGCGGCACAGCTCCCGGTTCGGCCTCAAGGATCCCACCACTTTCCCGAAGGGCATCGGCGCTGGAGACGAGCAGCCCGATGCAGCCCTGGGCCTTGCGCGGGCCCGCGCCGCCACCCTGGTTGCGCTGGCACTTCCGGGCTCGGCTTACCTTTACCAGGGCGAGGAGCTGGGCCTTCCGGAGCACACCACCCTTCCCGACGCCGCCCGGCAGGACCCAACATTCTTCCGGACCCACGGCGCCGAGATTGGCCGCGACGGGTGCCGCGTCCCGCTCCCGTGGGCCTCGGAACAACCCGGTTTTGGTTTCTCCGGAGCATTGTCCGGGGAGGCGCCCGGGCCATGGCTTCCCCAGCCGGAGAGCTTTGGTCCTTTAGCCGTCGACCTGCAGGACGGCGAGGAAGGTTCAACGCTGGAGCTTTACCGGGCCGCACTGGCATTCAGGTCGGCCCGGCGCCTTGGCAGCGGCCGCGTGGAGTGGACCGGCGGGCACGCGCCGGACAGTGGGGTGCTGGCGTTCCGGAACGGGGATGTGGTGGTGCTGGCCAACATGGGTTTCGCCTCGGCACCCGTTCCCGACGGCTACGCCGTGGTGCTTTCCAGCGGTCCCGAACCGTCCGAAGACTGGGCCGGGATGCGGGAGGTTCCCGTGGACTGCACCGTGTACCTGCAAGAGGAGCGGTAGCTGCAGCCGGACCGGGTACCTGCCAACTGTGTACCTGCCGCAGGATTAAGAGCTCAGCGGACCCGCTCAGCCCGGCTGAATCGCGTCCGCGCCCCCGCGCCGATGTGGATGAGGACAGGTATTTCCTTGCCCACTACAGACTCCAGGGCGTCCAGGAGTCCGGAGACCTCGGCTGCGAGCAGGTGTGGTGCCACGCCCTGGCGAGGCAGGAGGCGCACCTTCAAGGCCGGCGAGCCTTTCACGTCGTAAGTGGTGACGGTGGCACCTGCAAGATCCGGCCGGCCCTCGAGGGCCTGCCTGAGCGCTTGCTCTGCAACGCCGCCGCCTATCCGGACATCGCCGGGAGTGTCACCGGGATCGTACTCGGCGGCCAGGAGGTTTGACTTGCCTTTGCCTTGCTGGGCAATCCAGGCAACCATGAGTCCCATCAGTGCCAGCAACGCCAGTGCCACCACAATCCACAACCAGCTTTCCGGCCGCCCCGGGAAACGGGTGGAGTCGAAAAGCTGGTTAATACCGCCCCAGACCCCTGCGGACCAGGAGCGCCACCATGAGCCCACGGGCGGAACGGTTGCCAGCAGCACCAACAGGAGGCCTGCGGCCAGCAGGATCAGGCCCAGCACGGTAAGCAAGATGCGGTTGAGCAGTGCCGGGGTGCTGTTCATGCTCCGATCACCCCGGAAGGAGTGACGTTGACGCGGGGAACAGGGGCCGGTTCCAGCAGCATCTGGTCGAGTTCGTCGCGGACGGCAACAAGCACCCTGTCCTGGTCCACGGGGATACCTGAGGTGGGCCGGACGTTCACCAGCACCTGCCGTTGCGAGACGATCACCATGACCTGCTCAGGAGTGACGTTGGCGGCAAGCCGGGCGCGCCGGGCCAGCGAGGATGCGATGACCTCGTCGTCAACCACCACGGCCGGGAGCCCTTCCCCCCGCAGGCCGGCCAGCAGATGGCGGGCGCGTTTCCCCGGGAGGATCCCGTTGAGCAGGAAGACCAGGCCAACCATAGCGAGCACGGCGCCGGCGGCGGCAAGCAGCAGCGGGGAGGTTCCGGCTGGAAGATCCACGATGCGCTGCGCCGCGACCTGGGGTTCTATCAGCCACGCGGGCTGCCCCACGGCGTGAACCCCCGATTCGAGGACACCGTACGCGGCCAGCACCAGGACGAGGACCGCGGCAGCAATCGACACCGCCGCCCGCGGGGAATGCGTCTCGCGGTGCACGATCCGGTGCATGTCGGGTCCGTCGCTTTTCCGCGCTCCGCTGTTCGCCCGGCGGTTTTCCACTTTGCCGCTCACCGCACCCGCCCTCCTGTACTGATCCTTGCCCCGCTGATACGGATGTCCACCCGGCTCAGCCGGGAACCGCTCAATTCCGAGACCGTTGCCAGGATGCTTGCCTTGGCCCTGACAGTGCGGTCCCAGATGGACCCGCCAAAGCCGTCGGCTCTTGCAGGGTCCAGTGTCACGGACTGCAAAGGCGGGACGCTGATGGGTGCCACGAGGGACAAAGCCAGCAGGCCGTCGTCGTCCGCCCAGTCCGCCCGCACGTCCTGGGCGTCGACGCCCAGCGCCTCCGCCGCGGCCGCCTTGGCAAGGCTTGTCAGGGCCTGGGTGCTGATTCGGTTATGGCCGCTGAGCGCCTGCCTACGCGCAACGGGCGCAGGCGAGCTCATGAGGACGAGCGCCGGCCGGTGATGGCATCGAACACGCCGCGCAGATCCAGTTTCCCTTCCGCAGCACGGCCCAGGAGCGCTCCAATGGCCATGAAGAGCAGGGAGACAAGGAAGCCCCAAAGGCCGAACTGCAGGGACATGAAGGCCACGAAGGCACCCATGGCCGTGCCTGCCACGGTGAGGTTCACAGCAGCGCCTCCCGTTCGGGAGCAGCCGGCGCGGACGTCTTGACCGGCGGCGGCACGTACACGTCCGTGATCTCGACGTTCACCTCGATGACCTGCAGCCCCACCAGTTCCTCAACCGCACGGTAGACGGCGGCGCGGACGTCATTGGCCAGGGCATGGAGCGGTGTGCCGTAACTGGCCACCAGGGTGATATCAACGGCTACCTGCGTTTCGCCCACTTCGGCATGGACGCCGGCGGCGTGGTCAGAACTTCCGACGGCGTCCCGGATCGCGCCCAAGGCACGGGACGGGCCCGACCCCAGGGAGTAGACGCCGGGTACCGCCCGCGCGGCGATTCCCGCCACCTTTGCCACGGCAGTCTCGGAAATTATCGTTCGGCCCGGACCCGGAGCCGGGCTTGCGGCAGGACGGTTTGGCACCACGGGTTGTGGGTTCTGGTATTCCATCAGGCACTCCCCCTTCTGTTGTTTCCACCCTATCCCCAGGCTGTGACACATGCGCTGGAAACGCTGCGGCCCGCCACGTGGAATGGGATTGCGCCCCGGGTGCGTGGCCGGTCCCGGCGGGGACCACCGGCGGAGGGGTTAAACGAAGAAAAGCACCAGTTCCGAAGAACTGATGCTTCCCAGTGGTGGCTCCGACCGGCGTCGATCCGGTGACCTTTCGATTTTCAGTCGAACGCTCTACCAACTGAGCTACAGAGCCTAGGTGACTAGTCACCATGACAGCCGGAATTTCTTCCAACAATCAGAGCGACCCTGACGGGACTTGAACCCGCGACCTCCGCCGTGACAGGGCGGCGCGCTAACCAACTGCGCTACAGGGCCTTGCTTTTCTTGCTTTCACAGTATCTCTACCGCTTTTTTCAAGGCTTCCAGCCTACCAGACTTTTTTAGCCTGCTTGACCAGTTCCCTGCGTACCCCCAACGGGATTCGAACCCGTGCCGCCGCCGTGAAAGGGCGGTGTCCTAGGCCGCTAGACGATGGGGGCCAGAACCCGTTCGGAACAAAATAAAAGGCGTCAAGCGAGGCTTTCCGTCTTTGTCCTTTGCGTTTCTCCGAACTGGACTCTAAAACTATAGGGCCTCTGCAGGAATTATCCAAAATCGACGAAAAACCCCGCCGTTGAGCCGCTGTACAGGTAAAGATGGACGGATGGATGCCGTCGCAGCGCTCAATGAGATTGCTTTCTGGCTGGAGCGGGGACGCGCCGCCACCTTCAAGGTCCAGGCCTTCCGCAAAGCGGCGGGCGCCATCGGCCCCCTTGCCCCGGAGGAGGTGGCAGACCGGGCCAGGACCGGCCGGCTCAAGTCCATGAAGGGAATCGGCGACAGGACCTACGCGGTGATCCGGCAGGCAGTGGACGGGCAGGTCCCGGATTACCTGGCGGACCTCCGGGAAAAGGGCGCGCAGCCGCTGGCCTCCGGGGGCGGGGAGATCCGTGGGGCATTACGGGGGGACCTGCACAGCCACAGTGAATGGTCCGACGGCGGCTCCCCAATTGAGCTGATGGTGGCGGCGGCACAGGTGCTGGGCAGGGAGTACCTGGCACTGACCGACCACTCCCCCAACCTCACCATCGCCAACGGGTTGTCTGCCGAACGGTTGCTTGACCAACTGGATGTCGTGGCGGGAATCAATGGCAATGGCGGCGCAACGCGGCTCCTGACCGGGATTGAAGTGGACATCCTGGAGACCGGGCACTTGGACCAGGAACCGGAACTGCTGGACCGCCTGGACATCGTGGTGGCCAGCGTCCATTCAAAGCTGCGTGCGGACAGGAAGACCATGACCACGAGGATGCTGGGCGGCATCCAGGATCCGCACACCAATGTCCTGGGCCACTGCACCGGACGGCTGGTGGAGGGCTCACGCGGGACCAGGCCGCCGTCGGAATTCGACGCCCGGGAAGTGTTCGCCGCATGCGCCGAGCACAACGTGGCCGTGGAGATCAATTCCCGGCCGGAGCGGCAGGATCCGCCCGACGCCCTGATCCAACTGGCACTGGAGGCAGGCTGCCTATTCTCGATCGACAGCGACGCCCATGCACCCGGGCAACTGGATTTCCTGCAGTACGGTGCCGAACGGGCAGCCAGCAACAATGTGCCGGCCGAACGGATCATCACCACCTGGCCGGTGGAAAAGCTGCTCGCCTGGGCCAGCAAAGACTAGGCCGCAAAAAGAACACCACCCGGCGGCGGCACCGACGTGGCCGATTTCCGCCAGCCAGGCGTCCGTCCCCGCCGTACATTTGTCTCATGCCCTCAACCAGCCCAGCCCATGAACCACTCGCGCCCGCCGCTGCCGAAGCCACCCCAGTGAAGGCCCTTGGCGTGGCGGCCATGGTGGTGACGGTGGTTCTGTGGGCCTCGGCGTTCGTAGGCATCCGGGCCATCGGCCCGCACTTCTCCCCCGGCCCACTGACGCTGGGCAGGCTGGCGATTGCCGTCGTCGTGCTCGGCTTCCTCGTGGTGCCGCAACTGCTCAAGAGCCGGGTGCTGCCCAAGGGACGGGAATGGCTGCCTATCCTCGCTTACGGCGTGATGTGGTTCGGCGGCTACAACGTGGCCCTGAATGCTGCCGAGCACATCCTGGATGCCGGCACCAGTGCCCTGCTGATCAACGTGAACCCGATCCTGGTGGCCATCATGGCCGGCGTCTTCCTCAAGGAAGGGTTTCCGCGTTGGCTGCTCATCGGCAGCACGGTGGCCTTCGCCGGGGTGGCCTTGATTGCCCTCGGTTCCGGACAGCCGCAGCCTTCAGGGGAAAGTTCGACGGCGGACCTGGCCGGCGTGGCGCTTTGCCTGCTTGCCGCGGTGCTCGCCGCAGTCAGCGTCATCATCCAGAAGCCGGTAGTGCGGAAGTTCCCGGCAGCCCAGGCCACCTGGTTTGGCATCGTGGTGGGGGCGTTGTGCTGCCTCCCCTTCGCCGGGCAACTGGTGTCGGAAGTGCAGGCCGCACCGCCGCAGGCCACGCTGGCGCTGGTGTATCTGGGCGTGTTCCCCACCGCCATCGCCTTCACCACATGGGCTTACGCGTTGTCGCTGGTGGACGCCGGGAAGCTGGCCGCCACCACGTACCTGGTCCCGGGCACCACCGTCCTCATCTCCTGGCTGCTGCTCGGCGAGATCCCCACCGCCTGGGGACTGGTAGGCGGGCTGGTGTGCCTGGTGGGAGTTGGGCTGACGCGGCGCCGGACCCGGGAACAGGGCCGGCCGCGGCCGCTTCGGCGCTAGAGTCGATTTATGCCAGCCAGCCTTCCGCCGGGGCTTCCGATTGTGCCCCCCGGCCCGAGCGAGCCAATCAGGAACAAACAGGCCGCCGGGAGGCCGTCCGGGTTCATCATGTCAGCTGATGAGTTCGAGGCCGCCGTCCAGGATGCCCTGGACGGCATTCCGGACAGGCTTGCGCACGCCATGGACAACGTGGCCGTCTTCATTGACGACGACTATGTGCCGGGGCCCGGCGAAGATCCGGACACCGTGCTGCTGGGCCTCTACGAAGGGGTCCCGCTGACGGAGCGTGATTCCTGGTGGGACGCCGGTTCCCTCCCCGACCGGATAACAATTTTCCGCCAACCCATCCTGGCGATCTGCGACTCCAGGGTCGACGTCATCCACGAAGTGGCCGTCACGGTGGTGCACGAAATCGCCCACCATTTCGGCATTTCCGATGACCGGCTACATGAGCTGGGCTGGGGCTAGCCTTGTAAGCATGGGACACGACCACAGCCACAATCACGGAATCACCGCCACCGGGCGGCACCGCAAACGCCTTGTGGCAGTCCTGGGCATCACCCTGGGCGTGGTGGTCATCCAGATTGTGGGGGCCGTACTGTCAGGATCGCTCTCACTGCTGGCAGACGCGGGGCACATGCTCTCGGACGCGGCCGGTGTCACCATCGCCCTCCTGGCAGCCTGGATTGCAGGCCGCCCCGCCAGTAACCAGCGGACATACGGCTACCAGCGCGCGGAGGTCCTTGCGGCGCTGGCCAATGCGCTGATCCTGATCGTGATCTCCGTAGTGATCTTCACCGAAGCGGTCCGCCGGTTCAGTGCGCCGCCGGATGTGCAAACGGACATCATGCTGTTCGCTGCCATTCTCGGTGCCGTGGCAAACCTTGCGTCGCTGATGATCCTGCGCACGGCGCAGGAGGAGAGCCTGAACATCCGCGGCGCCTACCTGGAAGTACTGGGCGACCTCCTTGGTTCAGTGGCCGTCATCATCGCAGCAGTGGTGATCCTGCTGACCGGTTTCCAGGCGGCGGACACCATTGCCTCAGTCCTGATTGCGCTGATGATCCTGCCCCGGGCCTGGAGCCTGCTGCGCGATGTGGTGGATGTCCTGCTGGAGGCCAGCCCGAAAGGGGTGGAAGTACAGATGATCCGCGAGCACATCCTTTCGGTGGCCGGCGTGACCGACGTGCATGACATCCATATTTGGACCATCACGTCCGGGGTCCCGGTGTTCTCCGCCCACGTTGTTGTGGAGGACGGAGTGCTCAACGCGCGGGGCGCCGACCAGTTGCTGGACAAGCTCATCACGTGCCTGGGCGCCCATTTCGACACCGACCACTGCACCTTCCAGCTGGAGCCTGCCAGCCACTCGGAACATGAGGCGCACCAGCACGCGTGACAACGACACACCTACGGAATCGACTCCTAATAACACTGTTGTGGTTTATGTTATTGCTGTGACTCCTGTTGCTAATGTGCAAATGGTCACGTAACCTCGGACTGCTGGCGAGCAGCTGAGGGGCACCGTCGTGCCGCATCCAGAACCTCACTCCCAGCCTTACCGTTGCGAGGTCTCTGCAGATGGCTTTACCCGGATCCGGCCGCAGGATGGCCGTGCTGTGCGCCGCCGTCGTACTTTTTGCCTCCGTGGCAGCCCCCGCAGCCGCTGTCCCGGCGCCCTCTGCTCCACAGGCCCTTCCTGCGTCACCCGAGATTCCCTCACCGGAGGACATCGCTGCGGCGAAAGCCAGCGAGGCCGCGACGGCGGACCAGGTCAGCGCGATCGAGCGCATCCTGGCGGACGCGTCCACAGCCCAACAGGCCGCGTTCGCGGTGGCCATGCAGGCCAACAACTCCTACAGCGAGGCGCTGGTGGAGCTGCAGCAGAGGACAGAAGCGGCATCCGTTGCCGCTGCCAAGGCCTCGTCCGCGCGGGAACAGCAGGACAAAACCCGGAAGCAAGTGGGGCAGCTCGCCGGGGACCTGTACCGCAACGGCGGCCTGAACCCCACCCTGGGAACCTTTGCCAGCGGCGGTGAAAGCCTGCAGCAAGCCGCGACGCTCGAGGCCCTTTCTGCCAGCCGCAGCCGGGCCTTTGATGCTGCGGACGCCGCAGCCACCGCATACCGTTCCCTTACGGCAGCTGCCGATGACGCCACCAAAGCCGCCGACGATGCAGCCAAGACGGCGGAGCAAAGGAAGTCCCAGGCGGAACAGGCCAACGCTGCCCAGGCGAAGGCCGTGGCCGACGCGAAAGCGCAGCGGACCATCCTGGTGGACCAGCTGGCGCAGCTGCGCAACACTACTGTGGCGCTCGAATCGGCCCGCGTTGACGCCCTGGACCGGCAGCGCGAAGAGGCACGGCTTGCCGCCTTATCGGCCGCTGCAGACAAGGCGGCCCAGGACAAGGCCGCGCAGGATAAGGCGGCGCAGGATAACGCCGCCCAAAACCAGGGACCGCAAAACCGGGCCGGCCAGAACCCGGCCGCCGGCCAGAACCAGGGATCCGGTCAGAACAGCCAAGGACAGGACGCGGCACCGGCGGCCCCAGTGCCTGCAGCACCTGCCCCGGCGCCCGCTGCGCCGGCTCCCGCACCGGCCCCGGCGGCCCCCGCCCCCGCTGCTCCTGCTCCTGTAGCCCCGGCGCCCGCTCCCGCTGCTCCGGTAGCCCCAGCGCCCGCTCCCGCTCCCGCTCCCGCGCCGGCACCTGCACCCGCGCCGGCCCCGGCGCCTTCCACGGGCTCAGGCACATACGAGGCAGCGATCTCCGTCGCGTTGGGGAAGGTGGGCGCCCCGTACTTCTACCAATGGGGCGGTACAGGGGCTTACGGCTTTGACTGCTCCGGCCTGGTGCAAAACGCCTTCGCCGCGGCCGGCAAGTACCTGCCCCGCACGGCGTCACAGCAATACGCCGCCGCCCCGGTCCACGTTCCCATTTCGCAGGCCCGCCGCGGCGACCTGCTGGTCTGGGGTTCGGCCCCGGGCTTCTACCACGTGGCCATCTACCTGGGCAATGGCCAAGTAGTGCAGGCACTCAACCCCCAGGAAGGCATCACCGTTTCCAGCATCAGCTCGATGGTGGGCATGGACCTCTACCCTTACGCAGCACGCTACTGACCAGCACGGTACTGAACCGCCCGCTGCTAAACCTGCCGGCTGGCTACATTTCCGCAAGTAGACTGCGCCGCCCAGCTGCACGCCTTAACTGCACCGTTGGGCAGCAGGACATGCCGTTCCGCCGCCGTCGTCAGCTGAGAATGTCCTTGGTGACGAACCGGCCGTAGGCAAGCGCGCCGAACACTGCAACGTAGCCAGCCTGAAGCAGGGCGTTGCTGGCAAAGGAATCCCACAGCACGGGCTGGCGGAGCATGTCACCGAAGCCGAGCCAGTAGTGGCTGAACAACCACGGGTGCAGCCACTCCAGCTGCGGAAGCTGGTCCAGGACCTGCGAAACCACCGAGACCACCACAGTTGCGGCCATCGCCCCAACCGGAACCACGGTCAGGGTGGACAGGAAAAGCCCGATTGCCGAGAGCCCGGCAAGCGACACGGCCAGGTAGGCCGCGATCAGCACTATGCGGAGGGCAGCTTCAATGGGCTGGACCACGCCGCCGGAGAGCAGCGTCACGGGGCCTATCGGGAAAAGAACCATGCCAATGGCCGCACCCGCAAGGCCAACGGTCAATGGCGCCACGACGCAGAATGCCAGCGCGCCGGCGTACTTGACCAGGAGGAGCCGCACCCGCCCGGCCGGCGCCACCAGGAGGTACCTAAGGGTTCCCAGGTTCGCTTCCCCGGCGATCGTGTCCCCCGCCACCACGCCCACGGCAAGGGGCATGAACAGCGGAACGGATACCAGCATGGCGGTGAAAGCCACGAACAGGCCGTTTTGGGTGATCCGGTCAAGGAAGGCAGGGCCCCGCCCGGGCGGGACCGCGGACGAAACCTTCACGGCAACGGCGATGAGGACCGGGATGGCGGCAAGCGCCAGGAGCAGCGCCCAGGTCCGTCGGCGCCCGAACAGGACTTTGAGCTCCGACGCCAACAGGGAAAGCCCGGAACTGCGGGGCGCTGCGGCTGGCCGGACAGTTCCGGTGGCCTCCGGAATTTCGGCGGGCACGCTACTGGGCAATATCGAATCCTTCCCCCGTGAGGGCAACAAAGCGGTCCTCGAGGCTTTCACGCTCGACGGCGAATCCCCGGACCCGCACGCCGGCCTGGACCAGGTGCGCCACGACGTCCTCGGGAAGCGCTGCGGGCGGCTGCGCGGCGGCGTCCAGTGCCGCGACGATGACCTCACCGTCCGGCTGCCCCTGTACTGGCTGCGCCCGCGCGGCTTCCGGCGCCAGCCCCAGCCGGGCCAGGACCTCCCGGGCTGAAGCGGCGTCGGGCGTCACCAGCCGCAGCCGGGTCTGTCCGGCCTGCCGCAGGTCAGCAAGGGGACCCTGCGCCACCAGCTTTCCAGCGCTCATGACCGCAGCGTGGGTGCACATCTGGTCCACTTCGGCCAGCAGGTGGCTGGAGACAAAGACGCTGGTGCCCTCCTGCGCCAGCGAACGCACCAGGTTCCGGACTTCCCGGGTGCCTTGCGGGTCCAACCCGTTCGTGGGCTCGTCCAGGACCAGCAGCTCCCGTGGGGACAGCAAGGCGTTGGCGATGCCCAGCCGCTGTTTCATTCCCAGCGAGTAGGCGTGGACCCGCTTCCCCGCGGCATGCTCCAGGCCCACCCGCTCCAGCGCCCGGTCCACCCGCGCCTTGCGGGTGGCGGGGACGGTGTGCGGCCCCGCGGCGTCGAGCCGGTGGAGGTTGGCGGCGCCGGAGAGAAAGGGGTAGAAGGCGGGGCCCTCCACCAGGGCGCCCACGCGGGGCAAAACATCGTGGAGCCTGCCGGGCATCTCCTGCCCGAGCAGCCTGACCGACCCGGCGGACGCGGCCGCCAGGCCGAGCAGCATGCGGATGGTGGTGGTCTTGCCCGAGCCGTTGGGCCCCAGGAAGCCGAAGACCGTCCCGTGCGGGACGGCCAGGTCAACGTTGTCCACAGCGGCCTGCCGGCCAAAGTGCTTGCTGAGGCCGCGGGTCTCAATCGCCAACTCTGTACTCACCGGACCAGCCCCCAGCCGGCCGCAACCCACACCCCGGCCAGGACTCGCCGTCCGGTCAAGCTCACTGCGCCGCTGCTGCTGCGGCCTGCAGCCTCTCCGGCGGCACAATTCCCGCGAAGATCCGTCCGTCGTCCGTGATCAGGACGTTGAGCAGGGCGGTGGAGAGCAGCCGGCCGGCAGGTACGGCGACGGCGGCCTGGGATAGCAGCGGGTCCTGCAGCAGCGACTCGGCTGCCGAAGCGGATCCTCGTGCCGTGCCCACCACGGTCTCCCAGCCAGTGCCGGTCACGGACACGTCCTTCCTGGCATCACCGTGCCTGGCGTCCGGGTTGTGGGCGTCTGCGGGATCATGGGACATCGCCGGAGCGGGGAGTTCCTTAACCGTGCTGCCCGGCGGCGGGGTGAAGGTGAAGACGGACTGGTCCGGGGCGTCCAGGGAAAGGCTGGTGAACCCGGAACGGAAAGCCGGCTTGTCCGCTCCGCGTGCGGTCACCTCGACGGACAGCGGCATGCCGTTTTGACCGTCGACGGCGATGGCCACCCTGCCTACGAGGGTTGCGTCGGTGCGCGGCTCAATCAGCAGGTTGTACGCGGCCCGGCCTGCCACGGAAACGTCCGGTCCCACCGAAACGGCAGTGGTCGGTTCAACCTTGGACAGGAATTGTTGGGCCAGGTCGCCTGGCGCCGGCATCCCGTCTTCCCCCCGGCGGTCCTTGGACAGTGACGGGTCCTGTGCGTGCGCCGGCAGCGTCAGGTGGGCTGCGGTGTTGTCCTTGGACGTATAGAACCAGACATCATTGCCGTGACGGACCACGTCCCGTTCAGCCATTTGGTCCATCACCTGCACCCGGGCATTGTCTTTGCCATCAAGGTAGATGCGCGCCGTGTGTTTGCCTGACAGCAGCTCAATCATTGACGCGGCACTGCCGGGGGCAGCAGGCCCGGACGGCTTGCCGGTGGCCGGCAGCTCTGGAAGACCCAATTCAGCGGACTGTTCAACTGTCCCGGAGAAGGTGTGCACCTGGTGGCTGCCGGCCAATTCCAGGACCTGCGCCGGCGTCTTGGCCGGCAGCGGGTTGCTGGCACCTGCCGGAAGGGACCCGGTCAGGGCACCGGCCGCGATAACGATCGGGGCCGCGACGGCGGGCAGCCACCGAAGCCACGCCCGTCGGCCTGGTGTGCTGTTTCCTTGCAACGGTCCGCTGGAATCCAGCATGTTGGAGCCCATAGGTAAAGACTACGCCCGTGCAGGTGGGCCCGGGTCACTTCCGTGGTCCGGATCCTGCTGCCTGCCAGGACCTTCGGGCACCACGGTCCCCGCGCCGCCGTCGACCCTTATCTTTTGCCCGGTGCTGATGAGGCGCGTCGCATCCGGGACTCCAACAACCGCGGGGATCCCATATTCCCTGGCCACCACTGCGCCGTGGGAATTGGCGCCGCCCATCTCCATCACCAGCCCTCCCGCAGTCAGGAACAGCGGAGTCCAGCCGGGGTCCGTGGATGGGGCAACGAGGATTTCTCCAGGCTCAAGGCGGGCTCCGACCGGATCCAGGATGACGCGTGCTGCAGCAGTCACCGTTCCTGCCGAGGCAGGGCTGCCGGCCAGGGCTCCGTCCGCGGCAATTCCGACGGCGGTCCGCACCGCTTCGGGTTC
>DATIMT010000298.1:0-27346 GCA_035475035.1 Arthrobacter sp. | reverse complement strand
TCTTCTGGGGTGTACGCCACGATGCCGGCAAGCACGGGTACACCGTGCGCCTCGAACATATCGCGCGCCTGGTATTCAAACAGGTCCACGGTTTAGTGTCCTTCTACGTCGAAGTAGTTTCTGTACAGTCGGACACCATCGAAAAGACGATGACCGGGCTGCGGATTGCACGCACCGGCGGCCTGTCTGGAAACGAGCCACGCGGCGTGATGCTCCACTGGGAACTCTAGTCCTTTGGAAGGACCGGGCCGTCCCAGACTACCTCTTATGTGAGTAAGCACACTATTCTATGGGGCGTAGAAAAACCGCGGATTTACGGGGTTTTTAGGGCCTCCGGAGGCGGGGACGGGCTGGTTTTAGCCGGGCCGGCAAGCAGTTCGTAACGTTCGGGGGAAACGAAGAATCCGACGCCGGCGGAGACGTTTCCACACGCCACCCCGCCGTTGTAGGCCGAACAACGGAGGCCGTTTCGTTCGAGGTTCTGCCCGTCTGCAAGCACGGGCACTTGGGCCAGTGGCCCGGTCTTCGTCCCTTTGGATCCATAAGTTGCTTCCATGGCGGTGACGCCCGCCCGGCACTCCCCATAGCGCGCAGTGTCCGGCGCCAGCAGGGCTACACCGCCCAGGTAGCCGAGATGCGTCCCGGCGCAGTCGTCCTTGACGTCACCCGGTTGGGGTGCCGGGTAGGTGGCGAGCTCGCAGTGGGCCACCGGAACGATTGGCAGCCTGTTGTTGGCAGCATCGCTGTAGCGGTTCTGCTCGTACGGCAGGTTCACGTGGTCCCCGCGGGCGGACGTCAGTGAGCAGGCGATGGTGCGGTCTGCGGTGGTGAAGGAGAGGACGTCGGCGCCATTTGAGAACGTCTTCGAATCGGCCAGGGGCGCCTTTTCCAGCTGTTCCATGGGCTGCAGCGGAGCCGGCGGAACGTAGGAGGGGTCCTTGGTGGTCACGCTGCACCCCGTTGCGGTGACAAGGAAAAGGGCGGCGAGCATCCCCCATACAGTCCGTCGCATGGGCTCCATTATGCCCGGCCCGGGGCCGGTCTAGGCGTCGAGCCTGGTCAGTGGCGCGTACCGAAGCAGCAGTCGCTTCTCACCAACGTCGAACTTGACCTTGGCCACGGTCTTGTCCCCGGCCCCTTCAAGCGCCAGGACGGTTCCGTTGCCGAAACTGGTGTGGTTGACTTGGTCCCCCACGCTGACGGCGATGATTTCCTTCTGCGGCTGCACCCGGTTTTTGGCGATGGAGGCCGGAACGTCGGCGTTGAACCCGGCGGAGGAGTCCGCTGCTGTGCCGCGGGCGGTACCCGCGCCCCAGAACGACCCGCTGTAACGGCCGGACCCGATGGAGCCACCGCCCCACCCTCCGGCTTGCCGGCTGGTCCCTTCCCGTTTCCATTCCAGGAGCTCTGCCGGGATTTCCTCCAGGAACTGGCTGGCGGGGTTGTACTGGCTCTGGCCCCACATGCTGCGCACCTCGGACCTGGTGACGTACAGCCGCTTGCGGGCACGGGTGAGCCCAACATAGGCAAGCCGGCGTTCCTCGGCAAGTTCCTTGGGGTCGGTGGCGGAGCGCTGATGCGGGAAGAGCCCGTGTTCCATGCCGGTGAGGAAGACCACCGGAAATTCCAGGCCCTTGGCCGTGTGGAGGGTCATCAGCGTCACCACGCCCAGGCGTTTGGCCTCGGCCACGGCAGCATCAATGTCCGCGCCGGGTGCATCCGGGATCTGGTCGGCGTCGGCCACCAGGGACACCTGTTCGAGGAATGCGCCCAGGCTGCCTTCCGGATTCTCCTGCTCGTACTCGCGTACTACGGCCACGAGTTCGGCCAGGTTTTCCACCCGCGACTCGTCCTGCGGGTCGGTGCTGGAGCGCAGCGCGGCAAGGTAGCCGGTCTGTTCCAGAACCGCCTCCAGTGCTGCCGCAGCTCCGGATCCGGCGGCCACCTCGGCCAGGTCGTCCAGCATCTTCACGAAGCCCAGGACGGCGTTGACGGATCTGGTGGCCATGCCGGGCGCCTGGTCGGCCCGGCGTGCCGCGGCCATGAAAGACGTCCGCTCGCGCTGCGCCAGGGCGGCGACGGCGCCTTCGGCGCGGTCACCGATACCGCGTTTGGGCTCGTTCAGCACCCGGCGGAGGTTGACGTCGTCGTCCGGGTTCACCAAGACGCGCAGGTAGGCCAGCGCGTCTTTGATTTCCTTGCGCTCGTAAAAGCGGGTGCCGCCCACCACCTTGTAGGGGAGGCCCACGCGCACCAGGACGTCTTCGATCGAGCGGGATTGGGCGTTGGTCCGGTAGAAAATGGCTACGTCGCCCGGGCGCAGGTTCTCTTCGTCCTGGAGCCGGTCGATCTCCTTGGCGATGAACTGCGCTTCGTCGTGCTCGTTTTCGCCAACATAACCGATGATCTTGTGGCCTTCGCCCTCGGCGGTCCACAGGCGTTTTTCTGGCCGGTTGGGGTTTCGCGAGATGACTGAGTTGGCGGCGCTGAGGATGTTTTGGGTGGAGCGGTAGTTCTGCTCCAGCTTGATGGTGCGGGCTTCCGGGTAGTCCTTTTCGAACTCCACGATGTTCCGGATGTCCGCCCCCCGGAAGGCGTAGATGGACTGATCCGAGTCACCCACCACGGTGAGTTCCGAGGCTCCCGGCCCCTCCCCCACGATTTCCCGGACCAGGGCGTACTGGGCATGGTTGGTGTCCTGGTATTCGTCCACCAGTACATGGCGGAACCGGCGGCGGTAGGACTCGGCAAGTGCGGGGAAGGCGCGGAACATGTAGACCGTCTCAGCGATGAGATCGTCGAAGTCCATGGCATTGGCCTGCCGCAGGCGCTGGGTGTAGCCCTTGTAGACGTCAGCGACCGCATGTTCGAAGGGATCGTTGTAATTGGCCGCCGAGGCAAAGGAATCGGCGTCGATGAGCTCGTTCTTCAACGCCGAGATCTTGTGCTGGATGGCCTTCGGGGCAAACTTCTTGGGGTCCAGGTCGAGGGCCTTGGACACCTGGGTCACCAGTCGCAGGGAGTCCGCGGAGTCGTAGATGGAGAAGTTGGATTTGAGGCCGACGTTGGCCGCTTCCTGCCGCAGGATCCGCACGCAGGAGGAGTGGAAGGTGGAGATCCACATGATCTTGGCGCGCCCGCCCACCAAGGCCTCGATCCGTTCCCGCATCTCCGCAGCGGCCTTGTTGGTGAAGGTGATGGCCAGGATCTCGCCGTGATGGGCCCGGCCGGTGGCAATCAGGTAGGCGATCCTGTTGCTGAGCACGCGGGTCTTGCCGGACCCGGCACCGGCGACGATCAGCAGCGCCGAACCGGCATGCTTGACCGCTTCCTCCTGCTGTGGGTTCAGTCCTTCCAGCAACTGGGCAGCGTCGGGGTGCCGGCTGCCATGGTGGCGGCCGCCGTCGTTACGGTCCCCATGGTTCTGGTCCACGTTATTGTGGCCGCCATGGGCCCGGTCGCTGTTTTGCCAGCCGCCGGACTGCTGCTGCCCGTCGGCATGGCTGCCCGGCATTCCGCCCGGCCCCGCCGTGGTGGCAACGCCCTCCGGCCCCGTCCTGGTGCGGGCGGTGGCGGCAGGTGCGGCCTTGAACGGTCCGTCAGAGTACGGGTCAAACAACATATCCATGGTGCCTACAAGTCTAGGCGGTGGCGCCGACAACGCCTTCCAACCTGTGGATTACTCCCCTGTGCGGGCAACCGCCTCAGGCCACGGAGCCCGACTGAAGGGCGGCACGCAATTCGCGGACCGCCGTCGTTCCCCCTGCCAGGAACCACTCCAGCCCGTTGACCCTAACGGTATCCACGGCGCCGCCGGCCGCACGGACGATCGCCTTGCCCGGCAGCCAGTCCCACTCGGGGCAGCTGTGCTGGAACCAGCAGCCCAGCTGTCCGTCGGCCACCCGGCCCAGGTCACAGGAACCGGATCCCAGCATGCGAAGGGACGCAGCGGAGGTGGCTGCCGCGTGCCAGGGCATGGCGCACATAGGGTCCATCAGCCAGGTGGGGTGGATGTAGGTGGCCGCACCAATTTCGGCGACACTGGTGGCGTTGCGTTTGCCTCCGTTCTCGCTGAATACCGTAAGGGGGTCACCGTTGAGGGTGGCGGGACGGTCATGGCCGCCGAGCCAGAGTTTGTCCTCCTCCGGCTGGAAGATGGCGCCCAGCAGCACGTCGTTGCTGTTCTTGAGTGCGATTGCGGAACACCAGTAGGTGGAGCCGTGCAGGAAGTTGTAGGTGCCGTCCACCGGGTCGATCACCCAGGTGCGGCCGCTGGTTCCCTGGACGGAGGCGCCTTCCTCGCCCAGGATGCCGTCCTCCGGCCGGCAGCGCTGCAGCTGCTCCAGGACATAGGCCTCGGCGGCGCGGTCCGCCGCGGTCACCACGTCGGAAACCGAGGTTTTTTGTTCCGACTGCAGGCCGGCCATGCGCATGAGCAGCGCCAGTTGCCCGGCTTCGCGGACCAGGGCCGCCGCCAGTTCGTAGTCATCCAGTGAGGGGTCAAGAACAGCTGCGCTGTGTCGGCCAGTGGTCATGGCTTCAGTTTATGGGGCGGGATAATGGTGCCATGGCCAAAACCCCTGCCCAGCGGATCAAGAAGCACGGCGCCAACGCGGTTGTGCCACAGCATCACCTGCCACCGGTGGTCAACCCCACCACGGCGCGCACGCCGGAAAAGGCGCAAGGCAACAGCAACCTGATTGTCATTGCCGGCGTAGTGGCCAGCCTGTTCCTGTTCTGGTACCTGCACCTGCTGACCCTGGACCAGCTGACGCAACTCACCACGGGACTGGCCATGCCCGATTCGCTGGTGGGCGGGTTCGACCCCGGCTACATCGGCCGGCTTCAGGGTGAAATGAACGCCGACGCCTTAGGCCAGCTGAACTACGTCCACAAAACCGCCGGAACTCTCTTCCCACTGATCTTCGGGTTCACTTGGCTGCTGCTTATTGGGACCAACGTGGCACGGAAAGCGCTGCGCTGGGCACTTTGGGCCTTGCCGATGCTGTTCGTGGTGGTCCGGCTGTGGGGCAACGTGGCCATTGACGCCATGATGGCCACGCCAGGGCCCGACGCCGGCCAGGTTGCCCTGGCGTCCGCCCTCACCGTTGCCGGCTGGTTGCTCTTGGTGTTGAGCCTCCTGGCCGGGGCCGCCGCTGTGTTCCTCAACAGGCGGAAACGGAAAGAGTCCTAGGCGGCATTCACCCGGGCGGCCGCAGCCGCCGCCCTCAACAGCTTCCGATGCCGGTGCACCCGCTGGGCGATGACCAGGCCCGCAGCGGCCATGCCGACGGTCACGGGATAGCCCATCAGCCGTTCCAGCGTGCCAGGCTCCGGAACCATCATCCCGGTGAGCCCGCCGGTTGCCACCGCCGCGAGGGAGACCGCGCCGCACGCCAGGATGAACCACGCCATCCCCGTTTTCCGGAGCCAGAGCAGGCCGAGGACCAGCAGTGCAGCGCCCCCGGCCAGGAAGTACGTGACCGCGCCCCAATAGTGCCATGGCGAGCCCACATCTTCGGGCACCAGTCCCACAACAACGGTTCCGGCGCCCGCGGCCCCGGTGAGCAGCCGGACCGCAGCCGCTGCGAGCCAAGGCTCCCTGCGGGCCCAATCCACCGGAGCGCTCGGCCGGGCGGCCACGCGCAGCAGCCCCGAGGTGAGCAGCACCGCCCCCAGCAACAGCCCGAGGCCCTGGACCACGAACGAGGCATTCATCAGCCAGTTCAAGGGTGAGCAGACATCCCGCCCGGAGAAGGTCCCGCAGTGGAGGGCACCCAGGTCGCTGATGTACCCGGTCCGCAGGTCGTAAGGGCGCGGACCGGCCCACGCCATGGCCACCGCCGCCTCCGCGGCGAAGTACTGCAGCACGCTCAGCACTGCCCAGGCCCCGATGGAGTGCCGGGTTGACGCAACGTTCGGAATGAAGGCGGCGGGAGCGGCAGTGGGGGCTGGACTCATGCCTTGAGCGTAGTACGGCCCGGCACCTTGTATGCTTGTAACCGTGTCCGGACGGACCGGCCCCGCCGAACCACCGGATGCCCGCCCTCGTAGCTCAGTGGATAGAGCACGGCTCTCCTAAAGCCGGTGTCGTTGGTTCGATTCCAATCGAGGGCACTTGAACTCCCGTTCCCAGGAGCCCAGCCTCCACGCCTACCTGCTGGGCAGCCAGGCGAACAACTCCCCCGGCCAGCCGGCGGCGCCTTTGCAACCGGGCCGCTGGCGCGTGGAGCGGGACTTGCTGGACAGGCGGGACGGCACCCGTGGAACCTTTTCCGGCGTCGTCCTTTACACGCCAACGGACGACGGCGGCCTGGCCCTGCGCGAGGAAGGCACCATGCGCTGGCCTGCTTTCACCGGGCCCGCCACGCGGGAGTACGTCCTGAAACCCGCGCCCCGGCCCGATGCGCTGGACGTCTTCTTCCCTGACGGCAGGCCGTTCCACCGGATGAGCTTCACCCCTGACGCCAGCCTGGACACCCACTGGTGTGATCCCGATACCTACCGCGTGTCCTACACCCGCCAGGGCCCTGACAACTTCAGCTACAGCTGGGATGTAGCCGGTCCGCGGAAGGACCTGCTGCTGGTCTCGCGCCTGGTCCGGGACACGAAGACATGGGACGCAGAGGCACGGGACACGAAGGCATGGGGTGCAGAGAAATGAAGGACCGGATTGTGGTCTCCGCCGTCTGCGTTTTCGACGACGCCGGGCGTCTGCTGACCGTTCGGAAACGCGGAACCACCATGTTCATGCATCCGGGCGGCAAGCCCGAACCGGGCGAGACCGCCGTCCAGGCCGCGGCCCGTGAGCTTGCCGAAGAGGTGGGGATTGTGGTCCCGCCGCAGGAGCTTGAACTGATGGGGGTCTGGATCGCCGACGCCGCGAACGAAGCCGCCACCGATATCGAAGCCACCGTGTTCCTCGCGCCGGGCACCTGGCGGGCAAGCCCGGCGGCTGAGATCGCCGAGATCCGTTGGCTGGACGTCCGTGGAGCAGGCAGCGGCCAAGCCCAGGGCAAGGCCCTCCCCCAGGACCTGGCGCCACTGCTGACGGACCACATCCTGCCCCTGCTGGCCGCCCAGGCTTCCAGGCCCGGCCCCTAGAACTCGGGGACGGCCTCCTGTGCCACGGCGGTAGCTTCGGCGAACTGCGTCCGGTAGAGCTCGGCGTAGCGGCCACCGGCCGCCAGGAGCTCGGTGTGGGTTCCACGCTCCACGATCTGACCGCCTTCCACCACCAGGATGGCATCGGCGGCGCGGACAGTGGACAGCCGGTGGGCAATTACGACGGCGGTCCGTCCCTCAAGTGCGGCGCCCAGGGCTGCCTGCACGGCGGCTTCGTTCGTGGAGTCCAGCGCGGCCGTGGCCTCATCGAGGATGACGACGCGTGGCTGGGCGATGAGGAGCCGGGCAATGGTCAGCCGCTGGCGTTCGCCACCGGAAAGCCGGTAGCCGCGCTCGCCCACCACTGTTTCCAGTCCGTCCGGCAGGGACCTGATCATCGTCTCCAGCCGCGCCTGCCGCAGGACGTCCCACATGTCCTCGTCGGTCGCGTCAGGCCGGGCCAGCCGGAGGTTGGATGCGATGGATTCGTGGAACAGGTGGCCGTCCTGGGTCACCATGCCCAGGGTATCCCGGAGCGAATCGAAGGTGGCATCCCGTACGTCCAGCCCGGTCCCCGGCGCGGTGCCGCCCAGCCGCACGGCCCCGGAGTCGACGTCGTACAGCCGTGACAGCAGCTGGGCGATGGTGGACTTGCCGGCGCCTGAGGAACCTACCAGCGCCACCGTGTGGCCCGGCTCCACCCGGAAATTGACACCGTGCAGCACTTCCTCGCCGCCCCGGGTGTCCAGGGTGGAAACTTCCTCCAGCGAGGCCAGCGAGACCTTGTCCGCCGAGGGGTAGGCGAAGCGGACGTTGTCGAACTCAACGGCCACCGGCCCGGCCGGAACCGGCACGGCGTCCGGCTTCTGCTGGATTAGCGGCTTGAGGTCCAGGATCTCGAAGACCCGTTCAAAGCTGACCAGGGCGCTCATGATTTCCACCCGGGCGTTGGACAGCGCCGTGAGCGGAGCGTAGAGCCGGGTCAGCAGCAGTGCCAGCACCACCACGTCGCCGGGCGCCAGCTGCCCGCCCAGGGCCAGCCAGCCGCCCAGGCCGTACACCAGCGCCAGTGCGAGCGCGGATACCAGGGTCAGGGCGGTCACGAACGTGAACTGCAGCATCGCCATACGGACGCCGATGTCACGGACCCGGCCCGCGCGGGCAGCGAACTCGCGGGATTCCTCGTCCGGGCGGCCGAAAAGCTTGACCAGCGTGGCCCCGGGAGCGGAGAACCGCTCGGTCATCTGAGTGCCCATGGCAGCGTTGTGTGCGGCCGCTTCACGCCTCAGGTCGGCCAGCTTGGAGCCCATCCGCCGGGCCGGAATCAGGAAGATCGGCAGCAGCACCATGGCAAGCACGGTCACCAGCCAGGACCTATTGAGCATCACGGCCAGGGTCAGGACCAGCGCCACCACATTGCTCACCACACCGGAGAGGGTTCCGGCGAAGGCGGACTGAGCCCCGATGACGTCGTTGTTGAGGCGGCTGACCAAGGCCCCCGTGCGGGTGCGGGTGAAGAAGGCGATGGGCATGCGCTGCACATGGTCGAACACCCGGGTTCGGAGGTCCACGATGACGCCTTCGCCGATGGTCGAGGACAACCAGCGGGTCAGCAGCCCAACCCCGGCTTCCCCCACAGCCACGATGGCGATCAGCACCGCCAGCCAGATCACCGTGCCGGCAGTTGCCTTGGCGATGATGGCGTCAACCACTTGGCCGGCGAGCACCGGGGTGGCGACGGCCAGGAACGCCGCCACGATGGACGAGAGCACAAAGGCGATGAGCTTGCCCTTGTGCGGGGCAGCAAAGGCCAGCACCCGCTTGAGGGTTTCCTTGGAGAACGGTTTGGAGCCGCTCTTGGCGGTGCTGATGTTGTAGAGCGAACTCCACGCAACGCGGTCCATGCTCATGGTTATCTCTCCTGGCTTACGGTGTGGTGGAGTTCCTGGACCGTGCCGTTTTCCAGGTGCCACCGGTAGTCGAGTCGAACGTTTTCGAGCAGCCGGCGGTCGTGCGTGACCAGCAGCAGGGCGCCGTCGTAGCTTTCAAGGGCCTCTTCCAGCTGCTCAATGGCGGGCAGGTCGAGGTGGTTGGTGGGTTCGTCCAGCACCAGCAGGTTCACGCCGCGGGCCTGGAGCAGCGCCAGCGCTGCCCTGGTCCGCTCCCCCGGTGACAGGGAATCCACGGTCCGCGACGTGTGGTCCGCTTTGAGGCCGAACTTGGCAAGGAGCGTGCGGACGTCGGCGCTGTTCCAGTCTGCCAGCACCGCTTCGACGGCGTCGCCGAGCGGCCGCGCACCGTCAAGCAGCCCGCGGGCCTGGTCGATTTCGCCGACGGCGACGGTGGCACCCATGGAGGCGTCGCCGTCGTCCGGGGCCTGGGTGCCCAGCAGCAGGCGCAGCAGGGTGGACTTGCCGGCACCGTTCGGGCCGGTGATACCCACCCGTTCCCCGCCGTTGAGCTGGAGGCTGACCGGTCCCAGCGTGAAGTCGCCCTGGCGTGCCACGGCGTTGCGCAAGGTGGCGACCACGGCGCTGGAGCGCGGTGCCTGGCCGATGCTGAACTGGAGCTGCCATTCCTTCCGGGGCTCCTCCACGGCGTCCAGCCGGGCAATGCGGGATTCCATCTGCCGGACCTTCTGCGCCTGCTTCTCCGCGGACTCCGTGCTGGCGGCGCGCCGGATCTTGTCGTTGTCAGGGCTCTTCTTCATGGCGTTCCGGACGCCCTGTGAACTCCATTCGCGCTGGGTCCGCGCACGGGACACCAGGTCTGCCTTGGTGGCCGCAAACTCCTCGTACTTCTCGCGTGCGTGCCGCCGCGCCACCGCACGTTCCTCGAGGAAGGCGTCGTAGCCGCCGTCGTAAACAGCCACGTTGTTCTGGGCCAGGTCCAGCTCGACCACCCGGGTCACGCAGCGGGCCAGGAACTCGCGGTCATGGCTGACCAGCACCACGCCGCCGCGCAGCCCCTTCACAAAGCTTTCAAGGGTGGCCAGGCCCGCAAGGTCGAGATCGTTGGTGGGCTCATCCAGCAGCACCACGTCGAAGCGGCTCAGCAGCAGGGCAGCCAGGGCCACGCGGGCGGCCTGGCCGCCGGAAAGGCCTGTCATCAGCGCATCCGGGCCCGCGTCCAGCCCCAGGTCTGCCAGCACCGCCGGGATACGGTCATCCAGGTCAGCGGCACCGGAAGCCATCCAGCGGTCAAAGGCACGGGCGTAGGCGTCATCCGCACCCGGAGCGCCGGAACCCAACGCTTCCGCGGTGGATTCCATCTCGACGGTCGCTTCAGCGCAGCCAGTCCGGCGGGCAATGTAGCCGGCCACTGTTTCGCCCTCAACGCGCTCGTGCTCCTGCGGCAGCCAGCCAACGAAGGCATCGGACGGGGCAAGGCTGACGGAGCCCTGCTGCGGCTGGTCAACACCGGCCAGGAGGCGCAGCAGCGTTGATTTTCCGGCACCGTTGGCGCCCACAACGCCCACAACGTCGCCGGGGGCCACCGTGAGCGAGAGCCCGGAAAAGAGCATGCGGTGGCCGTGGCCGCCCGAGATGTCCTTGGCAACAAGGGTTGCAGTCATCGATTCGTCCTTTCGCCGCTGCCCGGACAGCCTTTGACGGCCGGCAGAGGCGCCAAAAACCGGGCCGCGGCGCCGCTGGGGCTGCAGGACATAGAAGAACCCGCTGGTCCGGACTTGGGGGGTGTACGGACCAGCGGGCTCGACCATCAACTATAGACGAATGCGGACCATGAGCAAAATCCGCGTCACGGCCGGCGGCTGGGACGGCACGGTAAAATTGTCCACACCACCCATTCTGCAGAGAGTCCGCCATGACCCTTTCCGCCAAGGCGTTCCAGCGCTGGCTGCAAAGCATCGCACCCGATGCCAGCACCGCCGACGTCTGCAGGGTCTCCGGGATTAAGCGGACCACCCTGGCGCAGCAACTGGTCCGGGGCAAGGTCTCCGTAAGCACGGTGGTCGCCATCAGCCGCGCGTACAAGATCAACCCGGTGGCCGCGCTTGCCGGATTTGACGCCTACAACGTCCTGGCTGGGCCGCCGCGTCCACCCACCAGGAGCGAGTTGGTCAGCCAGATTTCCACCGCAGACCTCCTCCGGGGGCTCCTGGCCCGTCCGGCCATGGACGCAGCCCAGGGCGCAGCCGCTCCCGCGCTCAACCCTGCCCCGCACGCCACGTCTGTGAAGAACTGGGTCGATGCCATTGACGACGGCGAGGTGCGGCACCGCGTTTCCGCCGCCACCGGAGTGGCCCCACAAAACTATTCCGCCCAGCTGACGGCCAACCGACTGTCCGCCGAGCTCGCAGTGGCCACGGCGTTGGCAGCCGGGGTGGGACCCGCCGGCGGGCTGGTGGCCACGGGAATCATCACCGAGGATGAGGCCGGCTGGCCCCCCGATGCCCGGCAGGCGGCGCTGGCCAGCCTCACCGACGGAGAACTTACCACCCTTGCCGGAGACCGGCTTCAGGCAATGGGCAAGGTCCTGCGCCGCCAGGAGCAGGACCAGGCGCAGACAGAAAAGATATGGGAGAACCTGGGATGATCGAGACCCTTCAATGGACCACACTGGCGATTTGCGCCGTGATTTCGGTGGCCCGCATCCCCAGCACGCTCCGGGGGGAGAACCGCTCCCTCTTCGGCATCTTTGCCTTGATGACCCTGGCCATCCTGTTGAGCATCCAGGGGCCCTACGTCGCCATCGACCAGGCACTGGGGGGCATTAACCTGGCCAACCTGTTGCTGCGCTTCGTCATCTTCGGGGCCATCTTTTTCATGGGCGTCCGCATTTCCCGGGGATTTGGCGCGAACAGCGCCCATCGGCTCATTACCGGAAGGACGGGCATGCTGGTCCTGCTCGCTGTCTCGGTGGTCATGGTTGCGCTGTTTTTCTCTATGGACACGGCCGGGTCTTCAGCGGGCCTCAGCGCCATTTCCGGGAAAGATGCCCGCCATTTCGCGCTCGTTGAATATTACGGCGCGGCGGGACGCGCCTACCCCGCTTACGTTGTCCTGACCCTGTTACCGGCCATGGTGCGCGCGGCGCGGGACCGGCTCCCCATCCTGGTGCGCATCGCTGCCGCGTTGCTGGCGCTGGGCGGAGTAGCCGTGGCCCTCACACTGCTCTTTCCGGTGATCCCTCCTGCCCTCGGCCAGATTGAGTTCATCATCAACTACACAGCCGTACTCTGCTTCGTCGTCGGCCTGGCCCTGATCTGGGTTGCAAAGGTGCTCAGTGGGCGTAGGGCAGTAAGCCGCAGGACATCTACCGAAACGTAACCTTCGCGGCTTTCACAAAATCATTAGAATGTGAAACAATCATGAATGTGTGAAGGCGGGGCCGTGTGGCGTTTTCGAACGGGGATAAATTCTTAAGCGTCGGCCGCCCCGGGGGCCTTTGCACACATTGGGGGGATGAGTGGTGGCGGATCGTTGGGGACCGCCCCCACTCAGCCTGTTTAAGGCACCTTTCCGCAGGCGATAACTCCACGGCTACTTCCGGGCAAACCGCAACGTCACCAGCTGGAACGGTCGGAGCGACAGTTGCACGCCGCTGCCCGAAGCCACAATCCCAGGAGCCTCGGTGGGACGCTCCAGGAGATCAGTGGGCACAATGTCCAGTACGGGGAAATTGGCCGTGACAGTTCCTGCGGACCGCTGCCCCAATGACTCATAGAGCCGGACCACAACGTCGCCGGATCCGTCCTGGGCCAACTTGACCGCTTCAATGACCAGGGCGGGATTACTCACGGAGAAGAGGGGGTCCACTGCGGCGGCGCCGCTGGCCACACGGGGCGCCAGGTTGGTGCGGTACCCCTCCTGCACGGCGTCGGCAATATCAGCACCGGGCCGGATGGTCACCGTCAACTCGTGGTGTCCGCGGTCCGCGTCGGGGTCGGGAAATTTCGGAGCCCGCAGCAGGGACAGCCGCACCGTGGTGGTGGTTCCGCCGTCCGATTCCCTGATGCTCCTGCCCACGTCATGGCCGTAGGTGGATGAGTTGGCCACCGCCACGCCGTAGCCGGGTTCACCTACATGGATCCACCGGTGGGCGCAGATTTCGAACTTCGCGGCCTCCCAGGAGGTGTTGGTGTGGGTGGGCCGGAAGACGTGGCCGAACTGCGTTTCGGCGGCCGACCGGTCTGCCCGCACATCAAGCGCGAAGCCAAGCTTCAGCAGCTTTTCGCGCTCCTGCCAGTCCACGACTGTAGTGATTTCCAATGACGGGCTGCCGGGGGCGAGCGTAATGCGCTGGGTCAGCGGCGACGTGCCTGCCAGCCGTTCCACCACCACAGTGGCGCGCCCGTCTTCACTGGCGACCCTTACCGACTCCGCCTCCACCAGCGGCGTGACGTTGCGCCGGTAGAACTCGTCAATGTCCCAGGCGTCCCACTCATTGGGGGTGTCGCGGTGCAGTTCCAGCAAATTGCCGCGTTGTCCGGGGGCGATTGCCTCGCGGCCGCTGGCATGGTCGCGCAGGGAGGCAAGGAGTCCATCGGCGTCCACCACGGCCCGGATGATCCCGTTGTCCAGGATGTAGCCGCCGTCGTGCGGAGTGGCCTGCGCCGGTTCGGCGAGCGCCAAGGGTTCACCTGCCGCCAGGGCGGGTACCCCGTCCCTGGCGTGCGGTGCGGCGTTAAGCACGAACTGGCGGACGCCGGTGCCCAGCATGGCCGCAACCGCCCCGCTGATGATTGCTTCAAGTGCCGTTTCGATGGCCTGGTAGTTCCGCTCCGCGTCCTGGTGGACCCAGGCGATGGAGCTGCCGGGAAGGATGTCGTGGAACTGCTGCAGCAGCACCAGCTGCCAAAGGCGCTGGAGCTCCCCACGCGGGTAGTCGAAAGCACCACCCGTCCGCACAGCAGCCGTAGCGCACCACAGCTCCGCTTCCCGCAGCAGGTGCTCGCTGCGCCGGTTGCCCTTCTTGGTCCGGGCTTGGCTGGTGTAGGTGCCGCGATGCAGCTCCAGGTACATCTCGCCCACCCAGACGGGCAGGGCCGGATAGTCATCCTCGGCCTGCCGGAAGAAGCTCTCCGCGGATCCGATCCTGACCTTGGGGGACCCTTCCAGGTCCGCGGTGCGCGCCGCCGCCGCCAGCATTTCCCTGGTGGGCCCGCCGCCGCCGTCGCCATAACCGAACGGCACCAGCGACACCGTGCCGCGGCCGTGGTCCCGGTAGTTGCGCTCGGCGTGCGCCAGGTCCCTGCCGCTGAGTTCCGAATTGTAGGTGTCTACCGGTGGGAAGTGGGTGAACAGCCGGGTGCCATCAATCCCCTCCCAGTTGAAGGTGTGGTGCGGCATCCTGTTGGTCTGGTTCCAGGAGATCTTCTGGGTGAGGAACCAACGGCTGCCGGCGGCTTTGACGATCTGGGGCAAGGCGGCACTATAGCCGAATGAGTCCGGCAGCCACGCCTCCCTGCATTCAATGCCGAATTCCGCGAGGAAGAAGCCCTTGCCCTCCACGAACTGCCGTGCCATGGCTTCGCCGCCGGGCATGTTGGTATCCGATTCCACCCACATCCCGCCGACCGGAACAAACTGTCCGGCGCGTACTTTTTCGCGGATCCGGGTGAACAGCTCCGGGTACAGCTCCTTGATCCACGCCAGCTGCTGCGCCGAGGAACAGGAGAAGACAAAATTGGGGTCTTCATCCATCAGCGCCACCACATTGGAGAACGTCCGGGCACATTTGCGGATGGTTTCCCTGACCGGCCAGAGCCAGGCCGAGTCAATGTGGGCATGTCCGGTGGCAACCAACTGGTGCGCAGATGCATACGCGGGCCGGGCGAGGACCTCGGCGAGCGCCCGCCGGCCCGCCGGCGCGGTACCGGCGACGTCATCAGGGTCCATCACGTCCATCATCCGCTCAAGGGCCCGGAGGATCTCATGGCGGCGGGGAAGCTCCAGCGGGAGCTGTTCCATGAGGCCGGCCAACGTCCACACGTCCTGCTGGAGATCCCACACGCACTGGTTGAGTTCAGCGATAACGATGCTCCCCAGCCGGTATTGCGGCGCTGCCCCGGCGGTTGCCTTGTCGCCCAGCGGGGTGGCGGCAAAGGTCCAGCCCTGCGCCATGTCCGGATTGGCAGCCGCTTCGACATAGAAGTCCACCGCCATGCCGCCGCCCAACAGCTTCAGCGGGATGTACTGGTTGCGGGGGGAGATGGCCTTGATGATGCTGCCGTCCGGCCGCCAGGCGATTCCCTCGCACTGGAACCCGGGTGCT
Organism: Arthrobacter sp.; assembly: GCA_035475035.1. Taxonomy (GTDB): domain Bacteria; phylum Actinomycetota; class Actinomycetes; order Actinomycetales; family Micrococcaceae; genus Arthrobacter. Next base: position 12,004 of record DATIMT010000298.1, on the reverse strand, counting down.
TCGGTAGTGAACCCAAGGTCCACCACCACCTCCACCGCAGTATCCGGCCCGTCGCCCCAGGATTCAGGAACCTCCCCTTGCAGCCGCAGCCAGGTGGTTCCCCATGGCCGTCCCCAGGCGGCGCCGTGCTCCTGCGGCTGGAACTCCTGGCGCATGGCGTCGAGTGCGGCGACCGGTTCGTCGGGCACTTCCCAGCTGCTCAGGGCAAGGGGAATCGTCCTGGTGTAGACGGCAGGGGCGATGCGCTCCCGCACAAACCTCGCCAGGCGGACTTCCGTGATCCTGCGGTCGTCATGCAATATAAGTCCTCTTTAGGCTCGGAACTGGATCAGGGCGTCCATTCGATGGACAAATCTAACCCGCCGGCAGCATGGCAACCAACCCCTTGCAGAGTGTTCCGGCCATTTCGGCGTCGAGTCATGCACTGGGCACGGCCGGTGCGGGCCGCAGGATCCTGGAGTTCCCGGCGTAGACATTGAAACTGGTTCCCCTGCTGAAGCCCGCGACAGTCAGCCCGTTCGCCTCGGCCAGTTCAACCGCCAGGCTCGAGGGGGCACTGACGGCGGCCAGGACGGGAATTCCAGCCAGGGACGCCTTCTGCACCAGTTCGAAGGACGCCCTGCCGGACACCTGGAGGACTGTCCCGGTCAGCGGCAGGAGTCCTTCCCGAAGCGCCCAGCCAACCACCTTGTCCACGGCATTGTGCCGCCCCACGTCCTCGCGCAGGCACAGGAGGCTTGGCTCGCCGTCGTCGTCGATTTTGAACAGGCCCGCCGCGTGCACGCCGCCGGTGTCTTCGAAGACACGCTGGGACTTTCGCAACAGCGCAGGCAGGGAGGCCAGGACGTGTGCATCCACGGTCAACGGGTCCGCTTCCGGGCTGTAGTGGGAGGACTTCCGCACCGCTTCGATCGAGTCGGTTCCACAGATGCCGCAGGAGCTGGACGTGTAGACCTTGCGGCCCGTGTCGGGAAGTGGAACGTCGGGCCGCAGCTGGGCCTCCACGACGTTGAATGTCTGGACGCCGTTCTCGTCCTCACCGGCACAGAAGCGCAGCGATACCAGTTGTTCGGGAGCCCAGATAACCCCCTCGGACACCAGGAACCCGGCCACCAGGTCAAAGTCGTCCCCGGGCGTCCGCATGGTGACCGAGTAGGAAAGCCTGCCCAGCCGGATTTCCAGCGGTTCCTCTACGGCGAGGACGTCCTCGCGGTGGCGCACCGGGTACTCCAAGGCAGCCGGCGAACCGTCCAGCACAAACTTGTGCACCTTGCGGCGCTGGGTTACGCGTCCCATGTTCCACCCTGCCTGTTCATTACTCCATCATGGCACCAAGACCCGGGCCGGCTCAGCCCAGGAGGGCGCTCCAGTCCACGGGGCCGCTGGATGCCGGTTTACTTCTGGGCTGGCCGGTCCGCGCGTTGCTACGCTGTTTCGCTGTGCCCGGTACTTCCTGGACCCCCGGTACGGGCGGACCCCAAGGCAACGCGAAAGCTGGCACGGGCTCGCCCAACTGCACACCGTGCGGCGGCACCACCAGCACACCGTCCGCAGCGGCCAGCCCCCGCATCATCCCAGGGCCCGTGTGCTGTGCCGGCGACGCCATGCCGTACAACAGCCGGAACGGCATCAGCCGGGTGCGGCCGGGGTCCGGTTCAATCATGGTCCCGCACGGCACCTCCTCCACTGCCGGCATGGCGCGGTGGCCCAACGCAGCCAACAGCGGGGCGCCCACAGTGGAGAGGGCCATCATGGCTGCCAGCGGGTTGCCGGGAAGCCCCAGGACAAAGCGCCCGTCCGGCAGTTCGGCGAGAACTGCGGGATGCCCAGGCCGCATGGCCACGCCGTCGATGATGAGCCGGCCGCCAAGTTCAGCCACGGCTCGCCGGAGGTGGTCCGTTCCCGAGCGTCCGGTGCCCCCGGTGGTGATGACGACGTCGGCCGGCAGGTCCGGCGCGCCCGGCGCCTCCGGCAGCACGTCTTCGAGCGCCGCCAGCCATTCGGCGTAGGAGTCGCCGATCCGCTGCTGCCCTCCGGAGATGCCACCCAGCATGGCAACAACGTCCGGCAGCTGCGGGCCGAACGTGTCGCGGACCTGGCCGGGGGCCGGCGTCCCGTGTTCCACCACCTCGGACCCGGTCAGCACCAGCCGCACCACGGGCTTTCCCTGGACCTGCAGTTCGTCGTAGCCCGCCAGGGCAGCCAAGGCCAGGTGTGCCGGGTTGAGCTCCACCCCTGCTTTGACCAGGAGGTCCCCTTCCAGGGCTTCCTCCCCGGCCTTCCTGATGTGCTCTCCCGCGCGGGGCTCACCCGGGCGCGCCCTGCCTCCGGTCATGAGGACGGGGAGGCCCTCATCGTCCTGGCCAAGGACCGCGCTCTCGGTGCGAAGAACTGCCTTGCCACCGGCGGGGATCAGGCCGCCCGTGGCAATGGGGCTGGCCTGGTGCGGCGCCAGCCGGGTGCCGGGCTCCACCGGGATCCATGGGCCGCTTCCGTTGACCACCCAGCCGTCCATGGCGGACGAGGCGTAGTGGGGCATGTCCTGGAGGGCCACGACGTCCCGGTCGAGTCTGCGGCCCAGCGCTATGCGGAGCGCCACAGGACCGGGAGGAATCGGGGTTGCTGCGTCGAACGCCGCCTGCCGGGCCTCTTCCCAGGTGTGGGCCAGGTGGTGATGGCCAGCATGTGCTTCTTCAGTTTTGTCCGGTTCAGTTGTCCCGGGTGCAGTTGAGCCGGGTGCAGTTGTGCCGGCCGACGCCTCCGCTGCACCGCCTGGTGGCACTCCAGGATCGCTTTGGGGCTCTGCAGTCATTCGCCGGGAGCCCCGGCGGCGGCTTCGGCTTCGTAGTCTTTTGCCAGTTTACGTGCAACGGCCAGCGCCGCGTCCATGGATGCTGCGTCCATCTCCCGTCCGGGTGCGGCAGCCAGGCCCGCGGCGAATCCGGCGATAAAAGTGGTGAGTGGAGCGGCCGGCCGGACAACAGCGTGGGCGGCAACGCCCGCAAGGGCCAGCACCGCGTTGACGTCCACCTGGACATCCTCAAGCTTGTACGCCTGGAGGAGGGCCCTGCACCACTCTTCCAGCGTTTCGTCCTGGCTTTTCACGAACTGCCTCCCACGTTTGCTCCGCCCGTATGCCGGTCCTGGCTTCTACGCTGGTTCCCGGCGGCAATCCCCAGCGCGGCAGCGTCATCCCAGGTATCCACATCGGAGGTGGACCCGGCGGGGACTGTGACAGGCTGCACGTCCAGACTAGCAAGGAGCGCCCTGACAGAGCCGTTGACGAGTTCGTTGCGGGCAGCAAGGCGGTGGCACGCCTCTTTTAACTCAGCCGTGCCGTAAAAACCCAGCAGCGGCTGCGCCCTGCCGTCCTCGTCGCGGGCCATGACGCCGCCGGAATGTCCCACAAGGGCTGCCGCAGCCTGGAGCGCTGCCACCGCCTGGGATGCCAGCGGCATGTCGCAGGCCAGTACGAGGGTGTAGGCCGCACCTCCGCCGCTTTCCGCCAGTGCATCCATGCCGGCGGCGATGGCAGCCGCCGGGCCTGCGAAGCGCGGCTCTTCCCGGCAGGCCAGCAGGTTGGGAGGCAAGGTCGGCGGTGCCAGCGACTGCGTCAAGGGCACCACGCCCGCCAGGAGACCGGGGTCGCCCACGACAACAGTATGCAGGGCCCCGGCTGCCGCAGCGATGGAGCGCTCGAGAAGGGTCTGGCCCTGGAAGACCAGCGACTGCTTGGGTACGCCGCCCAACCGCGATGACCGCCCGCCGGCCAGGATCAGGGCATCAAAGGCCAGCCTGTTCACTTGCACTCCCCCAGCCTAGCGGCGCACGTCCGCCGGGGGCACGCCCGTCAGGCCGCACGCCCCGGTCAGGCCGCGCGCTCCGGAAGCAGGAACGGATCCCAGGCCGGAGTGGGCTTCTCAAGTTCCTTGATCTGCCAGATGGTTCCGTGTGGCGGCTCCGGCACGAACCGCAGGGTCCATCCCATCTCCGCGGGAGTGTGGTCGCCCTTGACGTTGTTGCACCGCAGGCAGGCAGCCACCAGGTTCTCCCATGAATCGGCCCCACCCCGGGATTTCGGGTGCACGTGGTCAATGGTGTGGGCCGCTTTACCGCAATATGCGCATTTATGCCCGTCGCGCCGGAGCACGCCCCTGCGGCTCACCGCCGTGGAGTGGTTGTACCGGGGCCGGATGTAGCGGTTGAGGAGGATCACGGACGGGCGGCCCAGGACGTCGGTGGGACCCACCACGGGGTCGTCCCCTTCGGCCACTACGCTCGCCTTGCCCGTAAGCACAAGCACCAGCGCCCGGCGGAAAGTGATAACCGCCAGCGGTTCATATCCAGCATTCAGAACGAGAGTGCGCATGCACGTACCTCTTCACGGCCGCACCCGTCAGGGGCACGAGGGCCGGCTGCCCTCGGCATGTCCGGGCTATGGATCGACACCACAAGAGTAAACAAAGAAATGCAGAATCAGGTAATCGCCACAAACCCGGCCCCCTATATAGGCCCAAATACGAAAGGGCCCCCGCCTCAGTGGCAGGGGCCCTCAAGATCAACCCGTTCTGTGCGTGACAGGCGGGCAGCGGTGCTTACCTGACGTGGATGAACACCGGTCCCGAGCCAACATTGGCGCTGAAGACCACGGTGTCATTGCCGTTGAAGCCTCCGTGTACAGCCATACCGTTTCCGGCGTAGACGGCGATGTGGGCCATGCCCCCGCCACCATCGGCGTAGTAGATCAGGTCCCCGGGCTGGGCCTGGGAGGCGGGCACGGTGTCACCGAGTGACAGGTAGCCGGCGGGCCAGTCGTGGAAGTGGATGCCGACAGCGGCCAGTGCGTTCGTCACCAGCATGGTGCAGTCCTGGTGCACGCCGAGCTGGGCGTAGGCGGCGGAGAGGATTGCCGCACCCTTGCCGCTGGCGGAAGCCTGCGCTGCGGGAGCGGCAGGAGCAGCCACGGTGGCAACCCTGGCCGTGACCTTCGGGACAGCAACAGGCTGGGCAGCAGGCGCTGCAGCTTCCTGCACCTCAACCTGGGGCGCGGGCTCGACGACGGGAGCCGGCGTGGTGGTCACGGCAGGCTTCTCGTAGCTGATGGCAATGGTGGAAGCCGCGGAGATCGGGGCGTCGACGGCGGATTCAACTTCCAGCGCGGAAGCCGGGGCAGAATCCCGCTTGACGTTGGCGTCGGCAGCGTTTGCCGCGATGCCGCTGGTCAGGACCAGGCCGGAAGCAGCAGCGATGACTGCAGCCTGGCGGCCCATGCCGCCTGCGTTGTCGCTGACAGCCTTTGCAATGACAGCGATCGAGTTGGTTTTGGTGACCTCGGCACGGTGCCGTGCGGTAGCACGAGTCGTCATCAGTTCTCTCTTTCGTTTTTCCTTCGCAACCGCATGTAGGCAGGCAAAGGGGGTCGGACGCGCCGGCATCTTGGGGGTACGTCGGCGCGTCCCGAACGGGGATGTGGTTTCTAGCGAAGAAGCTTTGGGCAAAGAAATAGCCCTTGGAGCATGAAGCCCAAGAACTATTTGCTGAGGTGGTAGTACGACGAGGTACCGGTGGCTGCGGGCGAGTGGAGCAGCGTGCCCTGGGAGGGGTTGAGTGCGCTGACCATCATGCCGTTGCCGACGTAGATGCCGACGTGCGCGCCACCGTTCTGGACCACCACGTCACCCGGCTGCGGGGTGGAGGTGGGGGTCATGATGCTCCAGGCGTTGGTGCGGGGGATGCTGATTCCGGCCTGGGCGTAAACCCACTGCACGAACCCCGAGCAGTCCCAGCCGGTGACGGGGCTGGTGCCGCCCCACACGTAGGAGTGGCCGATGCCGGTGTAGGCGATGGCGGCAATGCCCGAAGTCGCCGCAGCGGACACGGTCTCAGCCTGCTTGGCAGCCGGGGACGCCTCCTGGCCTGCGGCAGCAGTGGCGGTGCGGTCCGCCGCTGCCGTCGACTGTGTGCGCACTGCTTCCACTTTTGGAGCGGCGGTGGTCTTGACGACCGGACGCTCGAAGGAAACCGTGGCCGTGGGCGCGGCGGTGACAGCGAGGGCCGTCTGGGCCGAACCGGACTCGGTGGAGGCAGAGACACCGGCGGTGGTGTCAGCTGCAGTGGCCGGAAGGCCCATGCTCAGGATGAGGCCCGAAGCCGCTGCCACAACGGCAGCCTGGCGGCCTACGGTCCCGGCATTTGCACTGACAGCCTTGGACATAGCGTCCAAGGGACTGGTGCGAACCGTTTGCGCACGGTGGCGCGCAGAATGATGGCGTGAAGACACGAAGGTAGCCTCTCCCAATGCCTGCGAGGTGAGCTGTCGGATTCGGATGGGAGTCACCCGGCCACACTGCCTCCTGGGAAGCTCGTGCGACTTAACCCCAAGGCCTTCTGATGTGAAGGCCAAAATTGGTTCCCCCGCCCCTGCCAGACGATGAAATGCGAACGGACCTTGAGCGGTGGCAGAGTTAGGCAATCCACTCAAGAGCGTCAACTTCGGAAAAGTTGACGCGAGTTAGACGGTACAGCAGTTTTGGCTCAATGTCACATTCAGGTCACGGCACGTGCCGACAATGTGAGAGTAAGCACTCATTCGGTTACAGCCAGCCCATCGGGTCGACCACTTCACCGTTGACCTGCACCTCAAAGTGCAGGTGGCAACCGGTCGAGGCGCCGGTGGTGCCGCTCAGCGCCACAACTTCCCCGCGGGAGACGGTCTGGCCCACCTTGACGTTGAAGGACGAGAGGTGGTTGTAGGTGGTCTCCAGCCCGTTGCCGTGATCGATGACCACCCGGTTCCCGCCACCGAACTGGTGCCAGCCTGCGAAGGTCACGGTACCCGTCGCGGCAGCCAGGACGGAAGTGCCGCACTGCGCCACGAAGTCCTGCCCCCGATGGAAGTCACCCGAGCCTCCAGTGATGGGACTGACCCGGTAGCCGAAGGGGGAAGCGGTGACCAGGGAGGCGAGGGGGGCGGCCAGGGTGCCGGCCGAGGCGGCACGCGTGACGGAGCCGGCAGACTGGGCGCTCAGGAGTTGCTTCAGCTTCCCGTCCGGGTCGGCCTGGGTCACCACGGCCGAGCGGCTGAAATCGATCTGGGCACCAACATCGGCGGAAATCTGCGGGCTGACGGCTGAGGCCGCCATGGGGGCACTGCCGGCGGCGCCAGTAGCCATGACGGGACTCGTAGCCGGCATGGTGACTGTCAGCACCAAACCTGTGGCGGCAAGGGCGATGCCAGCCTTCTGGCCGATGCCACTGGCGGCGGCAAACTCCGTCATCTGCCGGAATGGGCCCCGGCGGCGGCGTTCGTCCCGATGCAGGTCCCGGGGACGCTCCGCTGCGACAACTTCGGCAACCCGGGGTGCAGCAGGGGGGCCCGCCGCGCGTCGGCGTCCCCGGGAGGTCTGCATGGTCAAGAAGGGTTCCTCTCTGGAAGAAGCCTGCGGAGTTAGCTGTCGGATTCGGGTCAGAGAGATCAAAGACCCGGTCCGCCGCAGGCAAGCTTCCGGACAGGAGTATTCCCGGAGGAATCCTTCACTGGAGAGGCTTGCTGCTGACGGACTTCACCCCAAGGCAGTCCCCCGCTGCCAATTGTGGTTCCCCCGCCTCTGCCAGTAACGAACTTGAGCGCCTGGCCCGCTGGCAGAGCTCGGCTCCAGGTCAGGTAACGCTTATGTATCAACGATTGGTTCCACTATAGGGCCTTAAGTCCCTAAGTAACAATTCCGTTACCTTTGCGTGGATGGCCCTCTTTAGGGTATGCGATGACCTCGCTCAGGGCTGATTGAGGGCCACGAAAACATGCGCGGCCACCTCGGGCGGCAGCTCCAGTGCCCCCTCGATTCCCGCGACCCTCACCGAGATGTAATCGCCCACGCGTTCCAGCGCCACGGCAGCGCCCGGCCGGATCCCGCCTTCATCGAGTTGCGCCAGCAGTTCCGGTTCCACCTGGATGGGTTCCGCCAAACGGCTGACGGTAACCCCCGAGGCAGGTCCGTAGTTCCTCATTGCCTCCACCAGGCTGATGGCCCCGTCGGCGAAACCAGCGCCGGGCTGCCCACCCAGGGCGGCGAGGCCGGGGATGGGGTTGCCGTATGGCGACTCGGTGGGATGGCCCAGCATCTCGAAGATCCGACGCTCCACCCGCTCGCTCATGACGTGTTCCCAGCGGCAGGCTTCGTCATGGACGTACGCCCAGTCCAGGCCGATGACGTCAGCCAGCAGGCGTTCGGCCAGCCGGTGCTTGCGCATGACTTCGGTGGCGCGCTTGCGGCCAGTGTCCGTCAGTTCCAGGTGCCGGTCGCCGGAGACGACGACGAGTCCGTCGCGTTCCATCCGGCCAATGGTCTGGGACACGGTGGGCCCGGAGTGGCGCAGGCGCTCGGCGATACGGGCCCGAAGGGCGACGATGTTTTCTTCCTCAAGCTCCAGGATGGTCCTGAGGTACATCTCCGTGGTGTCGATCAGATCCGTCATCCAGCTCAGCTCCTCGAGCGCATTACTTGCGTTGTTCCACCGTATCGCCTCTTTGCACGAGGTAGTCCGGGAAAAAGCTTAGCCTATTTTGACTTTGTCCGAATAGCTGACCGGGGGACGGGCCGTCTCAATGTCTGGACTTTGGCAGGGCCGGCTCCCATCCCCCGCGGCGGTTCAGGCAGAATGGGGAAGGGCCGCAGCGCGCCCACCGCGCACTGCCGGCCACCCACCGCCCGCCCTTCCGGACAAAGCATTCGTCCCCGCCGAATTGGAGCACCTGTGAGCGACACCAGCATCACGATCCCCGCCAACCTCCTGCCCCAGGACGGACGGTTCGGGGCCGGCCCGTCAAAGGTCCGGCAGGAACAGATCGAGGCGCTGGCAGCAGCTTCCAAGACGATCCTCGGTACTTCACACCGGCAGGCCCCGGTCAAGAACCTGGTTGGGTCGGTGCGCGAAGGACTGAGCCAGTTCTTCCGCGCCCCGGAGGGCTACGAGGTTGTCCTTGGTGTTGGGGGATCCACCGCTTTCTGGGATGTTGCAGGCTTTGGCCTCGTGGAGAAGAAAGCCCAGCACCTGTCCTTCGGCGAGTTCGGGTCCAAGTTTGCCGCCGCCACCAACAAGGCCCCTTTCCTGGAAGCCTCGTCGATCATCACGTCCGAGCCGGGCACCCGGCCTGCCGCCAAGGCTGAGGCCGGCGTGGACGTCTATGCCTGGCCGCAGAACGAGACCTCCACCGGCGTTGCCGCGCCGGTCCAGCGGGTAGCCGGAGCCGACGAGGGCTCGCTGGTCCTCGTCGATGCCACGTCCGCTGCCGGCGGCCTGGACGTGGACGTGGCGCAGAGCGACGTCTATTACTTCGCCCCCCAGAAGAACTTTGCCTCGGACGGTGGCCTCTGGCTTGGCCTGTTCTCCCCGGCGGCGCTGGAGCGGGCTGCAAGCGTCAAAGCCAGCGGCCGCTGGATCCCGGACTTCCTGGACCTCCAGACCGCCATCGACAACTCCCGCCTGAACCAGACGTACAACACGCCCTCGCTGTCCACGCTGGTAACCCTGGACGCCCAGGTGCAGTGGCTGAACTCCAACGGTGGCCTGGATTTTGCCGCTGCACGCACCGCAGACTCCGCCGGACGCATCTACAGCTGGGCGGAGGCGTCCGCGTTCGCCACGCCGTTCGTGGCCACCCCGGACGAACGCTCCAACGTCATTGCCACCATCGACTTCGACGATTCAGTGGACGCCGCCCAGGTTGCCAAGGTCCTGCGCGCCAACGGCATCGTTGACACCGAGCCCTACCGGAAGCTGGGCCGCAACCAGCTGCGTATCGCCACCTTCGTGGCCATCGAGCCCAGCGACGTCTCGGCCCTGCTGGCCAGCATCGACTACGTGGTGGGCGAGCTGCAGAAGTAGACACAGCCAACGTACGACGGCGCCGCCCGGGTTCTTCCCGGGCGGCGCCGTTTGTTTGTGGTGAGGAAGCCTACGCCCCGCCTTCAGGCTCCGCGACGTCGTCGTCAGGGCTTTCATCCCCAGGTTCCTGCTCCGCTGCGGAAGGCTCTTCCGGCTGCCCCTGTTCAGGTTCCTGCTGCTGCTCGTCTTCGGGGCGGACGCGTTCAGCCCAGGGCACCCACTCCGGAGCCAGGATGGACTCCCCGGACGGCAACAGCCCCAGCTCGTTGACCGTGACCACTTTGGAGCGTGAGTTGCGGGTCAGCACGGCGTACCACTGCCAGCCGCCGTAGCCCGGAAGCCGGGATTCGAACAGGTGCGTGACCAGACGGTCGCCCTCGCTCTTGGCTTCCAGGTGCGGGCCGATGGTGGCGGCCGGCGTGATGCTTTCCACGGCAGTCCGGGCGGCGTCAACCGCCGCAGCCAGGAAAGCGTCGGGCTTGCCCGTACGCCACACGGGCACGCCTGCCATGCGCTTGGGCGGAGTCTTGGCAGCCTGCTCCTGGACTGACGTGCCCGGCTGTTCAGATTGGGGGTCCATGGGCGCCTAAACGTCCAGCTCGTCTGCAACCTTGCGCAGAGCTGCCGCAATGGCCTTGCCCTTGTTGCCGTCCGGGTACTTGCCCTTGGACAAGGTTCCGGACAGGTTGTCGAGGACAGTCACCAGGTCCTGCACCAGCGGGGCGAGGTCCTTCGCGCTGGGACGCTTGGCCTTGGCAATGGACGGGGTCTTGTCCAGCACCCGCAGGCCCAGGGCCTGGGCGCCCTTGCGGCCGTCCGCCACCCCGAACTCCACCCGGGTGCCCGCCTTCAGTTCCGTCACTCCCTCGGGCAGCGACGACTTGGGCAGGAAGACCTCCTGGCCGTCTTCGCCCGCGAGGAACCCAAAGCCCTTGTCCTTGTCATACCACTTGACCTTGCCGGTAGGCACGTAATCAACCTTCTTCGTTCTGCTGTCATGAGACACGGCCGGCTGCCACCGCATCCGCATTGTTGTGCGGGTTCAAGGTATGGCCAGCGCAAACCGTGTTGGTCTGTATCCTTCAAGGTTATCCTGCCGCATGCCCGAATCCTGCTTCCGGCGGCACTGTTCCGCCCCCGGCGCAAGGTCCGCGGCTTTCCCTTGCACCGCTCCGGCAGCTGTAGCGTTACGTCCATGACTTCGTTGCGTTACCGGCGGCCGCTGATGGTCCTCGCCGCAGTTATTGCCGTTCTTTCCCTCGCAGCCGTGGGAACTGTCATGGCGCTTGCCTTCGCCGGCTCGGTTGCCCCCGCCTGGGTCACCTACCTGGCGCTTTACGGCCTGCCGGCGGCCTTCATCCTGATGCTCCTGCTGGTCCTGGACGGCGTTGCCGCCCGGCGCCGGGCGGGGAAGCGGGAGCCGCGGTAACGTTGAACTGATGTCCCTCATTCGTGCGCTCGGCAAGGACCTGGAGGCGCGCAGCGACGACTCGTTGCGCGCGTTGTTCGCCGCGCGGCCGGACCTCATTTCCCCGGCGGTTCCGGACTTCGCCGCACTGGCGGCACGGGCCAGTTCACGCGTCAGCGTCCAGCGGGCGCTTGAACGCCTGAACCGGCCACAAATGCAGGTCCTCGAGACCCTCCATTTGTGCACTAACACCGACACCGGGCACAGTGCCTCGGCGGAAGGCCTGCATCAGCTGATCCGGGGCGCGTCCCTGGCCGTCATCGAACAGATCGTGGGTTTCCTGCAGGAGCTCGCACTGGTTCACGCTGCCGCTCCCCCACACGGCACCCCTTCCCCCGCAGCGGGCCAACACTTTTACCTCCCGGTTGGCTCCCTCAAGGATGTGGTGGGAATCTACCCTGCCGGCCTGGGCCGCAGCTACACCGAGCTGGTCCGCCTGCAGCCGGCCTTTGCCCAGCGGGCCGTGCAGCTCGTGTCCGAACTGCACCGCAGCGGTTTTGCCATCCAGGGCGCCACGACCCCCATGGAAGCGGCACTGGCGCTGCAGCACTGGACTTCTTCCCCCGAGGCATTGCAGGGCATCCTCGCCGGAGCACCGGAACGGACGACGACGTTGCTCGCCAAGTTCCGGAACTGGGCCATGGGTGCCGT
>DATIMT010000297.1:0-15185 GCA_035475035.1 Arthrobacter sp. | reverse complement strand
CGGCCACGCCGCGCAAGGCTACGCCATGGTCACCGGGCGGGTTGGCGTCTGCATCGCCACCTCGGGCCCCGGGGCCACCAACCTCGTTACCGCCATCATGGATGCCCACATGGACTCCGTGCCCCTGGTGGCCATCACCGGGCAGGTCTCCAGCGGCGTCATCGGCACCGATGCCTTCCAGGAAGCCGACATCGTGGGCATCACCATGCCCATCACCAAGCACTCCTTCCTGGTGACCGACCCCAATGACATCCCGCACGTCATGGCCGAAGCCTTCCACCTGGCTTCCACCGGCCGTCCCGGTCCGGTCCTGGTTGACGTTGCCAAGGACGCCCAGGTGGGCCAGATGACCTTCTCCTGGCCGCCGAAGATCGACCTGCCCGGCTACCGGCCGGTCACCCGCGGCCACAACAAGCAGGTGCGCGAGGCAGCCAAGCTGATTGCTGCAGCCCGCAAACCGGTGCTGTACGTGGGCGGCGGCGTGGTCAAGGCGCATGCCTCTGCCGAGTTGCTGGCCCTCGCCGAGGCCACGGGGGCCCCCGTTGTGACCACGCTGATGGCCAAGGGTGCGTTCCCGGACTCCCATCCTCAGCACATGGGCATGCCCGGCATGCACGGCACCGTCTCCGCGGTCACTGCCCTGCAGCAGTCCGACCTGCTGATCACGCTCGGCGCCCGCTTCGATGACCGCGTCACCGGCGTGCTCAAGACCTTCGCGCCCAACGCCAAAGTCATCCACGCAGACATCGATCCCGCCGAGATCTCCAAGAACCGCACCGCTGACGTGCCCATCGTTGGTTCCGTCAAGGAGATCATCCCGGAGCTGACCGAGGCCGTCCGCAGCCAGTTCGAGGCCGCGGGTGCCCCGGATCTGACCACCTGGTGGGCCTTCCTGAACAACCTCAAGGACACCTATCCGCTGGGATGGACGGAACCGGACGACGGCCTCATTGCACCGCAAAAGGTCATCCAGCGGATTGGCGCCCTGACGGGGCCCGAAGGTATTTACGTGGCGGGCGTGGGCCAGCACCAGATGTGGGCTGCCCAGTTCATCAAGTACGAGCGCCCCCACGCCTGGCTGAACTCCGGCGGTGCCGGCACCATGGGCTACGCCGTCCCGGCGGCCATGGGTGCCAAGGTGGGCGAGCCGGACCGCGTGGTCTGGGCCATCGACGGCGACGGCTGCTTCCAGATGACCAACCAGGAACTGGCCACCTGCGCCATCAACAAGATCCCCATCAAAGTGGCTGTCATCAACAACTCGTCGCTGGGAATGGTTCGGCAGTGGCAGACCCTCTTCTACGAGGGCCGCTACTCCAACACCGACCTCAACACCGGCCATGACACCGTCCGGATCCCGGACTTCGTCAAGCTGGGCGAGGCTTACGGTTGCGCATCGTTCCGCGTCGAACGCGAAGAGGACATCGACGCCACCATCCAGAAGGCCCTCGAGATCAATGACCGCCCCGTGGTCATCGACTTCGTGGTGAGCCCCAACTCCATGGTGTGGCCGATGGTGCCCGCCGGCGTGAGCAACGACCAGATCCAGGTTGCCCGCAACATGACCCCGGAATGGGAAGAGGAAGACTGAGCATGAGCCGCCACACACTCTCCGTCCTGGTTGAGGACAAGCCCGGCGTCCTGACCCGCGTGGCCAGCCTCTTCGCCCGCCGCGCCTTCAACATCAACTCCCTGGCTGTTGGCCCCACCGAAGTACCGGGCGTGTCCCGGATGACCGTGGTGGTCGACGCAGACGGCGACCTCATCGAGCAGGTCACCAAGCAGCTCAACAAACTGATCAACGTGATCAAGATTGTTGAACTGATCCCAGAATCTTCCGTACAGCGTGACCACATCCTGGTCAAAGTACGTGCGGATGCCGCAACTCGTCTGCAGGTGACCCAGGCCGCAGACCTGTTCCGCGCCTCAGTGGTCGACGTTTCCACCGATTCCGTCGTCATTGAGGCCACCGGCCACCCGGAAAAGCTCACAGCCCTGCTTTCAGTGCTGGAGCCTTTCGGCATCCGCGAAATTGTGCAGTCCGGCACCCTGGCCGTTGGACGGGGATCCCGCTCCATGAGTGACCGGGCGCTCCGCTCCGCCTAGGCACCTGCCCAAGGCGGGACCTGGCGCCCGTAACCGCAGCACCGCAAGACCACTATCTACAACCACTCAAGAGGAGTTACGCAAGTGACTGAAATGTTCTACGACGACGACGCCGACCTGTCGATCATCCAGGGCCGCAAGGTTGCCATTGTTGGCTACGGGTCCCAGGGCCACGCCCACGCGCTCAACCTGCGCGATTCCGGGGTCGAGGTCGTCATCGCCCTGAAGGACGGCTCCAAGTCGACCGCCAAGGCCCAGGATGCAGGCTTCACGGTCAAGAACGTTGCCGACGCCGCCGAATGGGCCGACGTCATCATGATCCTGGCGCCGGACCAGCACCAGCGCTCGATCTACAACGACTCCATCAAGGACAAGCTGACCCCCGGCAAGGCCCTGGCCTTCGCCCACGGCTTCAACATCCGCTTCGGCTACATCCAGGCACCGGAGGGCGTTGACGTCATCCTCGTCGCCCCGAAGGCTCCGGGCCACACCGTGCGCCGCGAGTTCGAAGCCGGCCGCGGCATCCCGGACATCATCGCCGTCGAGCAGGACGCGTCCGGCAACGCCTGGGAGCTGGCCAAGTCCTATGCCAAGGCCATCGGCGGCACCCGCGCCGGCGTCATCAAGACCACCTTCACCGAAGAGACCGAAACCGACCTCTTCGGCGAGCAGTCGGTGCTGTGCGGCGGCGTGTCCCAGCTGATCCAGTACGGCTTCGAAACCCTGACCGAGGCCGGCTACCAGCCGCAGATTGCCTACTTCGAGGTGCTGCACGAGCTCAAGCTCATCGTCGACCTCATGTGGGAGGGCGGCATTGCCAAGCAGCGCTGGAGCGTCTCCGACACCGCAGAGTACGGCGACTACGTCTCCGGCCCGCGCGTCATCACCCCCGAGGTGAAGGAAAACATGAAGGCCGTCCTGGCTGACATCCAGTCCGGTGCCTTCGCCAAGCGCTTCATCGAGGACCAGGACAACGGCGGCGTGGAGTTCAAGGAACTGCGCGCCAAGGCTGAGCAGCACCCCATCGAGGCTGTTGGCCGCGAGCTGCGGTCCCTGTTCTCCTGGCAGCAGCAGGACGTCGACTACGTGGAAGGCTCCGCAGCCCGCTAAGGCCGGCCGCGCAACCACTTAGACCCAACGGTGAGGCCGGGTTCACACTTAACAATGTGAGCCCGGCCTTTCCGTCGGCCTAGACTTGTTCCATCCCCAGGACTGCAACGCAGAGGATCAGCCGTGTCAAAACCCGTAGTACTGCTCGCCGAAGAACTTTCCCCCGCCACCGTCGAGGCCCTTGGCCCGGACTTTGAAATCCGCCAGACCGACGGCGCCGACCGTTCCCAGCTGCTCTCGGCGATCAGTGACGTAGACGCCATCCTGGTCCGCTCCGCCACGCAGGTGGACGCCGAAGCCATCGCCGCGGCCAAGAACCTGAAGGTCATCGCCCGCGCCGGCGTTGGGCTGGACCACGTGGATATCAAGGCTGCCACCCAGGCCGGCGTCATGGTGGTCAACGCCCCCACCTCCAACATCGTCTCCGCTGCGGAACTCACCGTGGGTCACATCCTCAGCCTGGCCCGCCACATTCCGCAGGCCAGCGCCGCCCTCAAGGACGGCGAATGGAAGCGCTCCAAGTACACCGGCATCGAACTGTTCGAAAAGAAGATCGGCATCATCGGCCTCGGCCGCATCGGTGCCCTGGTGGCAGCCCGCCTGAAGGGCTTCGACACCAAGATCCTGGCCTACGACCCCTACATCACCTCAGCCCGCGCCGCGCAGCTCGGCGTGCAGCTGGTAACCCTGGACGAGCTCCTGGCCCAGTCCGACTTCATCTCCATCCACATGCCCAAGACCCCCGAGACGGTGGGCATGCTGGGCGCGGACGCGTTCAAGAAGATGAAGGAGACCGCTTACGTCGTCAACGTGGCCCGCGGCGGCCTTGTGGATGAGGAAGCCCTCTTCGCTGCGCTGCAGGACGGCGAAATCGCCGGCGCCGGCGTCGACGTCTTCGCCAAGGAGCCCAGCACCGACCTGCCGTTCTTCAAGCTCGACAACGTGGTGGTCACCCCGCACCTCGGCGCATCAACCGACGAAGCGCAGGAAAAGGCCGGCGTGTCCGTGGCCAAGTCCGTCCGCCTGGCCCTGGCCGGCGAGCTGGTTCCGGACGCCGTCAACGTCGCCGGCGGCGTCATTGCCCCGGACGTGCGCCCGGGCATCCCGCTGATCGAGAAGCTGGGCCGCATCTTCACGGCGCTGACCCATGCATCCCTGACCCAGTTCGACGTCGAGGTGGCCGGTGAAATCTCCTCGCTCGACGTCAAGGTGCTGGAACTGGCCGCGTTGAAGGGCATCTTCGCCGACGTGGTGACCGAGCAGGTGTCCTATGTCAACGCTCCGGTGATCGCCGAGCAGCGCGGCATCAACGTCCGCCTGATCACCACCCCGGAGACCGAGTCCTACCGCAACGTCCTGACCCTGCGCGGCGCCCTCAGCGACGGCAGCCAGATCTCCGTGGCCGGCACCCTGACCGGCCCGAAGCAGATCGAGAAGCTGGTGGGCATCAACGGCTTCGAAGTTGAAATCCCCATCAGCGAGCACCTCGTGGTGGTGGCCTACACCGACCGCCCCGGCGTCATCGGAACCATCGGCCACATCCTCGGCATGAACAACATCAACATCGCGGGGATGCAGGTGGCCCGCTCCAACGAGGGCGGCCAGGTCCTTGCCTTGCTGACCATCGACAGCTCCGTCCCCCAGCAGGTGCTGGACGCCATCAAGGCCGGAATCGGCGCCGAGATGGTCCGGGAAGTGGACCTGGAAGACTAGCGCGACACACCGGCCGAAACGCCGTAGCCGCACCTCCGCAAGGGCACGTCCGGGCGGAGCCACGTATGATTGGCCGGTCTGCTTACAATGGCTAGGTCCTTATTCAGGACCGTAGCCGGCAGACCGGCCAATACCTTTTGCACATCCGTCCGTCATTATCCACGTCTGCCCGGGCGGATGGAAGTGTGCGCACGCAATCCAGGTTTCAGGGAGTTCCATGAACGCCGTCCAGAGGTTCATCAGAAGCAGGGTGCTGCTGTTGACCGCGGCCATCTTGATCGCAGCCATGTGCTTGTCGGTCCTCGTCCAAAGCCAGTCACAGGCTGCGCTCAACCGGACGGTTGATGAAAATTCAAGGGGGCTCTACGACATCCTGGTCCAGGCGAAAGCGCCCTCCGGGGCCCTCCTGCAGCCGGAGATCGCCAACGGCGCCGGCGGCATCGGCTTCGACCAGCTGGACTCCATCAGGAAGCTCTCCGGAACGTCCGTGGCGGCCCCCATCAGCCTGGTCTCGCGCGTCACCCAGAACCTGGAGACGCCCCGCCTCGACGCCATGGACTACCTCGGCTACAACGCAGGGCTGGCCGGCACCGCCACCGCCGACCAGGCCGCAGGCGCCACCGCTCCGGACAAGTGGCCGGCCGCGGAATCCGTGCTGACCGATGCCGCCAAGAAATACCGGCTCACGGCCAGCGCCGTCAGCTCCGACGGCAGCTCAGAACAGACCCTCTTCAAGACCACGGCCGAGGGCACGCTGGGCAAGGCGCGGCTCGTGGAGGAAAAGGCGCCGGGCGGCAGCAGCATCCGCATCGCACCGCCGGCAGGGGAGACGGGCATTAAGTTCCCCGCTCCGGCCGGCGGCTCCGAGCACAACCTCTTCAACCTTTCCGTGGCACTGCCGATGGCACCCGAAGTCACCGAATCCGTGGTGGCAGTGGACCCGGCTGCCGAACGCGCCCTGTTGGGCTCCGCCGGAGACTTCCTGGCCCCGCTGGAGAAGGCACCGCCCGCCGACGCCCGGGACGCAGGCGCCGTGGGCCGCTACCTGGAAGGGCTCTTCACCAACGGCATCAGCATGGACCAGCTCAAGGAAGGACCGGACTTCCTGGGTGTCAAGCTCAAGTACTGGGCTCCGCTGATGACCCAGTACCAGCAGGCCAAGCGCAACGGCCAGCTGACCAGCGGCTCGCAGGCGGTTCCGTTGATCGTGCGCTCCGGCACGTCCCTGGACCTGAAGTACAACGTCAAGATCGAGGAAATCGACGACGCCGGCAAGGTAGTCAAGGACGTCGGCACTGTTTCGAAGTCCTTGGGCAAGGATTACCTGCCCTTCGTTTCGAAGGACCCGTTCGTCCTGTCCTGGCCAGGTTCCACGGACCACTCGTCCCTGCTGGGCAACAACGGCAACTTCAACCCCGGCCTGTACACACCGGCCAAGTGGAGCACCGACTTCGCCGGCGCCCCCAAGTACACGGACGGCGACACCGCTGCCAACGGCGCCGTGGACAAGACCGCGGTACCCGGCGAATGGGTCACCGTGAACCGCCTGCCGGACAAGGCCGCCAACGGAGCCCCCGTTGACCAGACCCAGCGCAACCCGGTGGACGAGCGGTCCTACCGGGACAACCTGTCCACCGGCCAGCAAAAGGCCGCGACGCCGCTGCCCATGGTCTACGGCACGTTCGACCCCGCCGCTGTTGAGGCAGCCTCGGGCGATGTGAACAAGCTGCCACTGGGCGGCTACGACCCCACACCGTTCACCCTGGTCAAGGATGCCGCGGGCAAGGACGTTTCCGCGGCCCAACTGAAGCCTTCGCTGAGCGCCACCGGTCTGGCCAGCCAGTCCGCCGGTGCCATCACCGACTACTACGGACTCGCAGCAGCGCGCGGCTACAAGCAGAACGCCGCCGTCATCGACGCAGTCCGCGTCCGTGCCAAGGCCGCGGGCAGCTGGAAAGACGCCCAGCCCGAGGTGGAGAAGCTCGCCGCCGAGATCCGCGCCATGGGCCTGGACGCCACCGTGGTGGCCGGTTCGGCCCGCGAAGACACCAGCATCTTTGTTCCCGGCTACGCCAAGGACGGAGCAGGCAAAGAGTCGGCACTGGGCACGGTCCAGCAGTCCTGGGTCCGGCAGAATGCTGCAGGGGCCGTGGCCGGGGCGCTTTCCGGAACCAACGTGACCCTGCTGTTCCTGACGCTCTGCGGAGCCGCACTGCTGACCGGGGCTTCGACCGTGAGCTACGTCCGCAAACGCCGCAGCGAGGCGGGTACTTTGCGCGCCATGGGCTGGACCCAGCGGCGGATCCGCAGCTGGGTACTTGAGGAATTCGGCGTCGGCGCACTGCTGCTCGCCGCCGCGGGCCTCGTGCTGAGCCTGGTGAGCTGGAGCCTTGCCACCGCACTGGTGTGCGTCGCAGTCCTGGTCCTGTACTGCGGCGCGGCCCTCTTCGCCGCCCGGCAGCTCCGCCACCGGGATGAGATCGACCAGGAGCCGCAGCATGACGAGCGGCTCATCCAGGTTGACTCACCGCTCACCTTCGCCAACCGGCAGCTGAGCACCAACAAGTTCAACACGTTGTCCCTGGCCGTCGCGGTAGGCGTCTTCGGTGCGGCCGTAGGCGGTCTGATCTCCCTGCTGATCGACATTCCACGAGCAGCAGGGGCCAGTGCACTCAGTGGTTTGGCAGCGGCCAGCGTGACCCTGCCGAGCATCCTGCTGGCCCTTGCCGGCGTGGCCGTGGGACTCGTGTTGACCCTGGTGACGGGCCGCTTTGAGCTCAACGCCAAGCGGCAGTACCTGGGGATCCTGCAGGCGATGGGCTGGAACCCGGACATGCTGCGCCAGGTCCGGTTGTTTGAAAATGCGTTGGTGGGAACCGTGGCCCTGCCGCTGGGCGTGCTGGGCGCCCTCGGCATCGGCCTGCTGCTGGCCCCCTACGCCGCCATCTGGGCCGCGGTGGCCGGCCTGCTGGCTGTAATTTGCTGGATACCGATTGCAACGAAAGTGGTCCGATGACAAACCCGACGAACGTCCAGCGCAGCCGCAGGAGCGGCTCCCACGAGGTCCCGCTGCAGACCCGGGCCAACACCATCGTCAAGTCGGCCGACCACGCCACCCCGCTGGAGATGCGCGACATCACCATCCGCTACGGCGGGGGCAAGGGTGGTGCCGAGGCCGTGAGCGTAGTGGAAGGCTTCGACCTGACCCTGCACGCCGGCGAGATGCACTGCGTGGCCGGCCGAAGCGGCTCCGGCAAGACCAGTATCCTGACCGTCGGCGCCGGACTTACGCTGCCGACGTCGGGCCGTGTCTTCTGGGAAGGTGATTCCCTCGAAAGCATGGGTGACGACGAAATCGCCGACCGCCGTCGTGCACTGATCGGCTATGTCGACCAGGGCGGTGCCCTGATTGACGGCATGAGCGCGCTCGAGAACGTGCTCCTGCCCGCCGTGCCCGACGGCGAGGTGGACCAGCGCCGGGACATGGCCAAGGACCTCCTGGACCTGGTGGGCCTGGGCCGCCGCATGCGGCACCGTCCCGCCCAGCTGTCCGGCGGCGAAAGGCAGCGCGTGGCGATCGCCCGTGCACTGATCCTGGGCACCAGGGTCCTCGTGGTGGATGAGCCCACCGCCAGCCTTGACCGTGCCTCCGCCAACCGCATCATCAGCATTCTGAAGGACACCACCTCTGATGGCATTGCCGTGCTGGTGGCCTCCCACGACCACGAACTGGTCCGGCTCAGCGATACCCTGACAGAACTGATCTAGCCTGCCCCTCCGCACCGAAGGTAACCGTCCGACCGTGACTGCTCCAGAGAAAACGCCGTTCTACATCACCACGGCCATCACCTACCCCAACGGCGTGCCGCACATCGGCCACGCCTACGAGTACATAGCCACCGACGCCATGGCGCGCTTCAAGCGGCTGGACGGCTATGACGTGATGTTCCTGACCGGCACGGACGAGCACGGCATGAAGATCGCCCAGACCGCCGAAAAAGAAGGCATCACGCCCAAGGAACTGGTGGACCGGAACGCCGGGATCTACAAGGCGGCCCATTCCGCGCTGGGCATCAGCTATGACCGCTTCATCCGGACCACGGACGAGGACCACTACGCCGCGTCGCAGGCCATCTGGAAAAAGATGGAAGCCAACGGCGACATCTACCTTTCCAAGTACGAGGGCTGGTACTCCGTCCGTGACGAAGCCTTCTATGTGGAGGATGACACGGTCGTCAAGGACGACGGCGTGCGCTACTCGAAAGAGACGGACACCGAGGTGACGTGGACGGCTGAGGAGAGCTACTTCTTCCGGCTGTCCGCCTACCAGGACAAACTGCTGGCACTCTACGAGGCGCACCCGGAGTTCGGGGCCCCGCAGTACCGGTTCAACGAGGTCATCAGCTTCGTCAAGCGCGGCCTGGAGGACCTGTCCATCAGCCGGACCACCTTCGACTGGGGTGTTCCCGTTCCCCGCAACGACCAGCACGTCATGTACGTCTGGGTGGACGCGCTGACCAACTACCTCACGGGCGTGGGCTACCCGGATACCGAGTCGGAGACGTTCCGGAAGTACTGGCCCGCGGACGTCCACATCATCGGCAAGGACATCTCCCGGTTCCACGCCATCTACTGGCCGGCCTTCCTGATGAGCGCAGGGCTGGAGCTGCCCAAACGGGTCATGATCCACGGGTTCCTGCACAATAACGGGGTCAAGATGTCCAAATCCCTGGGCAACGTGGTGGCCCCGGCGGATTTCGTGGCCCGCTACGGCCTGGACCAGGTGCGGTTCTTCTTCCTGCGCGAGGTTCCCTTCGGCGCGGACGGCAGCTACAACCACGAGGCCATCGTGGGCAGGATGAACTCGGACCTCGCGAACAACTTCGGCAACCTGGCCCAGCGCTCCCTCTCCATGGTGGCCAAGAACTGCGGCGCGGCCGTGCCCGTGCCGGGGGAGTTCACGGACGCTGACAAGGCCATCCTGGACCAGGCGAACCAGCTGCTCCCGGCTGCCCGCGCGGCCTTCGACAAGCAGGAATTCAGCCGCGCCCTGGAAGCAATCTGGCACGTCCTGGGGGACACCAACGCCTACTTCGCCGAGCAGGCGCCCTGGGTCCTGCGGAAGACCGACGTCGAACGCATGAACACCGTGCTGTACGTGACCCTGGAGGTGCTGCGGATCGTGGCCATCCTGGCGCAGCCGGTCATGCCGAAGGCCACGGCCAAGCTCCTGGACGCCCTGGGCCAGGCGGACGGCGACGCCCGGCAGTTCACTGCGATCGCCACCCCGATCGTTCCGGGTACCGCACTGCCTGCGCCCACCCCTGTGTTCCCGAAGTTTGAGGAACCGGCGGAGTAGCGGCGCCCAGCGACGGCTTGGGAGGACGCGCTCTTGTCCAAAAGCTGAGACGGCTTGACCAGCATATGGATGTCTTGGCTACGCTGAAAGCATGAGCGCATCCTCCATCGATCTTGCAGTTATTCCCGGCGACGGCATCGGCCCTGAGGTCATTGCCGAAGCCCTCAAAGTCCTGGAAAAGGCTGTTGCCGCGGAGGGCGTGGAGCTCAAGCCGACGCACTACGAACTCGGCGCCGAGCACTGGCTCCGCACCGGTGAGACGCTGCCGGATGAAGTGCTGGCGGACCTGAAGACGCGCGATGCCATCCTCTTCGGAGCCGTGGGTGCCGCCCCCGGAGATACCCGAATTCCGTCCGGAATCATCGAGCGTGAGCTGCTCCTCAAGCTCCGCTTCAGCCTGGACCACTACGTGAACCTGCGTCCCTCGCGGCTCTACGGGACTGTCGGCAGCCCGCTGGCCAACCCCGGCATCATCGACTTCATCGTGGTGCGTGAAGGAACCGAAGGCCCCTACGTGGGCAATGGCGGCTCCCTGCGCGCCGGCACTCCCCATGAGGTGGCAACGGAGGTGTCCCTGAACACCGCCCACGGCGTGGAGCGCGTGGTCCGGGATGCCTTCCGCCGTGCCAGCCTCCGCGAGCGCAAGCACCTCACCCTGGTGCATAAGCACAATGTCCTGGTCTTCGCCGGGCACCTGTGGAAGCGGACCGTCGAAGCCGTAGCCCAGGAGTTCCCGGAGGTCACCCACGACTACCTGCATGTCGATGCCGCCACCATCTTCATGGTCACGGACCCGTCCCGTTTCGATGTCATCGTTACCGACAACCTGTTTGGCGACATCATCACCGACTTGGCCGCGGCCATCACCGGCGGCATCGGGCTGGCAGCGTCCGGCAACATCAACATGGACCGCACCGCACCCTCCATGTTCGAGCCCGTTCACGGTTCCGCGCCGGATATCGCCGGCCAGGGCAAGGCAGACCCCACCGCTGCCATCCTCTCCGCAGCCCTCCTGCTGGACCACCTGGGGTACGCGGAAGCTGCCCGCAGGATCGAAGCGGCAGTGGTTGCCGACGTCGAAAAGCGCGACGGCACAGGACGCAGCACCAGCGCGGTGGGGGACGCCATCGCCGCCGGTCTCTAGCCCGCGCCGGCGCCTCCGGCATCGGGCGTAAGCTTGACTCGAATCACCAAATGCCGCCCCGCCCTTCAGCGCTGAATCCGGGGCGGCCGATCGTGGAGGAACCATGACCCAGACCGCCCATGGCGTCGAATTCACCCGGCAGCCCTCGGCCAACCCGAAGCCTGCCGAAGAGCGTGCAGCCATCCTGGCGAACCCGGGATTCGGCAACTACTTCACCGACCACACCGCCATCGTCGACTACAGCGTGGACGCGGACGGCAACGGTGGCTGGCACGATGCCCGGATCGAACCCTATGGTCCGATCGTCCTCGACCCCTCCGCCGCTGTCTTCCACTACGGCCAGGAGATTTTCGAAGGACTCAAGGCGTACCGGCATGCGGACGGATCCATCTGGACCTTCCGGCCCGAAGCCAACGCTGCGCGCCTGAACAAGTCGGCCCGCAGGCTCGCCCTGCCGGAACTTCCGGCCGAGTACTTCCTGGGCGCCATCCGCGAACTGGTGGCCGTGGACAAGGAATGGGTTCCCTCCGGCGACGGCGAGGCCCTCTACCTGCGGCCCTTCATGATCGCCACGGAGGCCTTCCTCGGCGTCCGTGCCGCCCGTGAGGTGTCCTTCCGGGTGATCGCTTCGCCCGCAGGCAACTACTTCGGTGGCGAACTCAAGCCCGTGTCCATCTGGATCTCACGGCAGTACGCCCGTGCAGGCCGGGGTGGCACCGGCGACGCGAAGTGCGGCGGCAACTACGCAGCCTCCCTGATCGCCCAGCAGGAAGCAGAAGCCAACGGCTGCAAGCAGGTCCTGTTCCTCGACCAGGCCAACGACAACGCCGTGGAAGAGCTGGGCGGCATGAACGTGTTCTTCGTCATGAAGGACGGCTCGCTCGCGACGCCGGCGCTCACCGGCACCATCCTGGAAGGCGTCACCCGGATGTCCGTGATCCAGGTGGCCAAGGACATGGGCCGCGAGGTGGCCGAGCGGAAGATCACCCTGGACGAGTGGCGCGACGGCGTGGCCGCCGGCGACATCACCGAGGTCTTCGCGTGCGGCACGGCGGCCGTGATCACCCCCATTGGGGTGCTGAAGGACGCCACCGAGTTCATCGGCTCCGATGACGCCAAGGCGGGGGAGACCACGATGGCCATCCGTGAGAAGCTCCTGGGCATCCAGACGGGCGCCGAGCCGGACACCCACGGCTGGTTAACGCGCCTGGCGTAGTCCGTTCAGATTCCGAACGTACGACGGCGCCTGCCGGACTTTGGTCCGTGCAGGCGCCGTTCTGCGTTCCCGCCGAGGGCTTTTCCTGGGCTTGTTCGCAGAACGCGACGTTCAAACGTCGGATAAGCGAACAAGCCTGGGACGGACGCGTTCCGGATCTGCAACAGGCCGACGGCGGTCCGGGCTGGGGAGGGCCGGCCCGGGATGCAAGGATGGGCTGGTGACCCCAGTTACCGGCCTGCAGCGCAGCTCCGCGCTCACACAGTTCATCCTTGCCCCCAACCCCGGCCCAATGAGCCTGGACGGCACCAACTCCTATGTCCTGCGTGCCCCGGGCCATTCCGCCGCGGTGGTTGTGGACCCCGGTCCCCATGACGAAACCCACCTGCGCGCACTTGCCCGGGCAGGCGGCGTCGAGCTGGTCCTGGTGACGCACCGGCACGCGGACCACACGGCGGGTTCCGCCCGCCTGCACGAACTGACGGGTGCACCGGTCCGGGCCGCGAACCGTGAACACTGCCATGGCGGGGGAGGGCCTTTGGCCGATGGGGAGGTTATCCGGGCTGCAGGGCTGGACATTACGGTGCTGGCCACGCCAGGCCACACCTCCGACTCGGTCTGCTTCCACCTGCCGGGGGACGGGCAAGCCGGTTCGGTATTGACCGGTGACACTGTCCTGGGAAGGGGGACCACGGTCCTGGATTATCCGGACGGCACGTTGGGCGACTACCTCGCATCCCTGGACCGTCTGGAGGCGCTGGGTCCTGCAACCGTTCTCCCGGCCCACGGTCCCGTGCTGCCGTCCCTTGAAGCCATCGCCCGTGACTACCGGAGGCACCGGGAGGAACGGCTGGGTCAGATCCGCGCCGCGCTTGACCTGCTGGGCCGGGACGCCTCCGCCGTGGAGGTGGCTGACGCCGTGTATTCCGACGTCGGCCCTTCCGTCCGGCGGGCTGCCGAACTGTCCGTGGCCGCGCAGCTTTCCTACCTGCGCGGCGGCGGCGTTGACGGGGAAGGCGGCTCCGGCGGGACGGTAGGGTAGGAGCCATGCGTATTGCCAGGTTTGTAGTCGATTCCGATCCTTTGTACGGCGTTGTGGAAGGTGAACCCGGCAGTGAGGAAATCACTGTCATCCACGGCGACCCCTTCTTCAACGGCGTGGAGCGCACCTCCGTGCGCCACAAGCTGGAGGACGTCCGGTTGCTGGCGCCCATCATCCCCCGGAGCAAGGTGATCGGCGTGGGCCGGAACTTCGTGGAGCACGCCCACGAGCTCGGTAATGAGGTGCCCGCCCAGCCGCTGCTGTTCCTGAAGCCCAACACCGCCGTCGTGGGTCCCAACGACCCCGTGGTGCTGCCGGAATTCTCGGAAGAAGTCTCCTTCGAAGCTGAACTCTGCGTGGTGATCGGCCGGATCTGCAAGGACGTGCCCGAAGACCGGGTTGACGACGTTATTTTCGGCTACACCTGCGGCAACGACCTCACCGCCCGCGATGTCCAGAAGACGGACCTGCAGTGGACCCGTGCCAAGGGCTTTGACACCTCGGCGCCGCTGGGGCCGTGGATCGAGACCGACCTGGACACGGAAGACCTGCAGATCCAGGGCAGACTCAACGGGGAGGTGCGCCAGGACGGCAGCACCAGCCAGATGATCCGCGGCGTCCGGGAGCTCGTGTCCGTGGTGTCGCAGGCGTTCACGCTGCTGCCCGGCGATGTCATCATGACCGGCACGCCCGCCGGCGTGGGCCTGGTCAAAGAGGGCGACCGCTTCGAGGTGGAAATCGAGGGTATCGGACGGCTGTCCAACCCCATCGTCCGCCGCTGACACCCGCCCCCCAACGACGCGGGGCGGAAGGCCGTACCCAGCCGGGCGGGTAAAGTTGAAGCCACTATGACTATCGCTTCTTCGTCACCTGCCGCCGCTATCCCGCCCGTTACCGCCGAGACGCCCGTCCGGGTCCGTTTCTGCCCTTCGCCCACGGGTACCCCGCACGTTGGACTGATCCGGACGGCACTGTTCAACTGGGCCTACGCGCGCCACACCAAGGGCACCCTGGTGTTCCGGATCGAGGACACGGACGCGGCGCGGGACAGCGAGGAGAGCTACCACCAGCTGCTGGACGCACTGAAGTGGCTGGGCATCGACTGGGACGAGGGCGTTGAGGTGGGCGGCCCGCACGAGCCGTACCGGCAGTCGCAGCGCGGCGACATCTACCAGGACGTCATCAAGCGGCTGCATGACGGCGGATTCATCTACGAGTCCTTCTCCACCCCGGAGGAGATCGAGGCACGCCACCGCGCTGCCGGCCGGGACCCGAAGCTTGGCTACGACGGCTTTGACCGGCACCTGACGGAGGAGCAGCTGGCACAGTTCCGGGCAGAGGGCCGGCAGGCTGTCCTCCGCCTGCGCATGCCGGACGAGGACATCACCTTCACCGACCTGGTCCGCGGCGACATCACGTTCAAAGCCGGATCCGTCCCGGACTTCGCCGTGGTGCGCGCCAACGGGGCACCGCTGTACACCCTGGTCAACCCCGT
>DATIMT010000296.1:0-2458 GCA_035475035.1 Arthrobacter sp. | reverse complement strand
GGACTTCAACTCCACGCTGTCCACCCGGTCGTGGTTGACGTAGGTGCCGTTGAGGCTGTTCTTGTCCACTACTTCGAAGCTGCGGGCCGTGCGCCGGAATTCGACGTGGCGGCGCGAAACCGTGACGTCGTCCAGGAAGATATCCGCGTCCGGGTGCCGTCCCGCGGTGGTTACGTCCGAGTCCAGCAGGAACCGGGCTCCGGCGTTGGGGCCGCTGTGGGCAACGAGCAGCGCCGAGCCGGCAGGCAGGGCTTCGACCCAGTTGCGCTCTTCCGAGGACAGCCTGGGGGCGATGGTGGGTTCATCGGTAACGGGGGTGAGATGGATCGAGGTGGTCTCCGACGCCCTAGCCGCACCCGTGCCGTATTCCCCATCGGCAGGGTTGTGTCTGTGGCCAGCCATGGATTCCTCCTCTTTGACGTTGCAGGTGTTGAACCCGCAACCAACGTTTACTCTCCGGCCTGCCCGGCAGGTCCGGCGCCGGCTCCCGATCCCGGCGCTGACGTGCGGAGACGCCGTGCCTGCGGTGCGGGGCCGGACCGGATTTTCCGGTTAGCTTTAGCCTACCTGTTGTTCGTACTCGGATGCACTGAGCAGGGACTCAACGGCGTCGGGTTCGGCGAGTTTGACCTCGATGAGCCAGCCGTCACCATACGGATCGGTGTTGATCAGGGCCGAATCGCTGTCCAGGGAATCGTTCCGGGCCACGACCTCGCCGGAAACGGGTGCGTAGATGTCGCTGACGCTCTTGGTGGACTCAACCTCGCCCACCACTTCGTTTGCCGTAATCTTCGTTCCGGCTTCGGGCATCTGGGCGTAAACCACATCGCCAAGGGCGTCCTGGGCAAAGTCGGTGATTCCCACGCGCACCACGCCGTCGGCATTCGGGGCCGTAACCCACTCATGTTCGGCGGTGTAGGACAGGTCTTCGGGGATGTTGCTCATGGGGGGCCTTTCATCGGGGTACGCGCCAAGGTCAAAAGTGGCCCGCACATCGGGCCGCCGCTGAAAGTATAGGCACATCTGCCGGGGCCGGCACGGGCCTTTCTGACAAGATGGGACCCATGAGTGCAAGCAGCGGTGCAGCATCCTTGGGGCAGGGCGGGTAGGCCATGCCGGAACTGCCTGAAGTCGCCGGCCTGGCCACGTTCCTTGACGAACAGCTGCGCGGCTGTGCAGTCACCAAACTGCAGATTGTCTCCTTCGCCGTGCTCAAGACGGCCGACCCGCCGTTCAACGCCTTCGAGGGCCGCACCGTGTGCGGGGTCCGCCGGTTCGGAAAGTTCATCAGCATTGACACTGGCGGCATTTCCCTGGTGTTCCACCTGGCGCGCGCAGGCTGGGTGCGCTTCACGGACTCCCCCGCCGGCAGCCAGCTCCGGATGGGCAAGGGCCTCATCGCCGTCCGCGCAGCTTTCTCTGGTCCGGACGGGCCCCGCGGCCTGGACCTGACGGAAGCGGGGACCAAGAAGAGCCTGGCCGTCTACGTGGTGCGGGATCCGCAGGAGGTGCCCGGCATCGCCACGCTCGGTCCGGATCCTTTTACCAGCGCCTTCGACGCTGACATGCTGGCTGAAATCCTGGCCGGGAGTTCGCAGCAGATCAAGGGGCTCTTGCGCAGCCAGAGCGTCATCGCGGGGATCGGCAACGCCTATAGTGACGAGATCCTGCACGCCGCCAGGATCTCGCCGTTCGCCATCGCCAAGTCCCTGGACCGGGAGACGGTGCAGGTCCTCTACGACGCAATCCACAGCGTCCTGGGCGAGGCGCTGGCGGAGGCGGCCGGCAAGCCGCCCAAGGACCTCAAAGACGTCAAACGCAGCCACATGCGGGTCCACGCGCGTACCGGGCAGCCCTGCCCCGTCTGCGGCGATACGGTTCGGGAAGTTTCATTTGCGGACACGGCCCTGCAGTACTGCCCCACCTGCCAGACCAAGGGCAAGATCCTGGCCGACCGGAGGACGTCGAAGTTCCTGAAGTAGTCCTCGGTTCTGCTTCCAAGCGTGCCAAAAAAACGGAAAGCGCCGGAGAATTCTCCGGCGCTTTCCGCTTTCTGGTCGGGCTGACAGGATTTGAACCTGCGACCCCTTGACCCCCAGTCAAGTGCGCTACCAAGCTGCGCTACAGCCCGCTGGTTTTGCCGTTCTCCGCTGAACCCAACCCGAAGGTTTTCATCAGCAGTCCGGCCGAACCACCTAGAAGAGCTTACACGATCCGGAGGGGTGCCAGTGACACTTTCCGGTGATCAGCCCCAAGGTGTGTCGCAATTAACGCTTGCGGCCACGCTTCTCCCGGACGCGCATGCTCACCTCGATGGGCGTGCCCTCGAATCCGAAGGTCTCCCGCAGGCGCCGCGTGATGAAACGGCGGTACCCGGGATCCAGGAACCCTGTGGTGAACAGCACGAACTTCGGCGGCCGGCTGGAGGCCTGGGTGCCGAAGAGGATGCGGGGCTGCT
>DATIMT010000295.1:0-2643 GCA_035475035.1 Arthrobacter sp. | reverse complement strand
GGTGGACATAGTGGCACGGGACAAGGCGATGCCGGACACGCTGGTGCCGGACACGCTGGTGTCGGGCATGGCGGCGGCGGGAGTCACGACGCCCTCGCCGGCCCCGATGCGGATATGGCAGACGGTGAACCGGGGCGGAGGCGCCAGCCCGACGCCACGGACACCCCAATGCGCCGTGACGTACGTGACGACGGGAACCCGGGTACCGGCATCTGAGCCGGCTGTCATCTAATCCGGCTGTCCCGGGGTTGCGTTAGGCTGTCCCGCAGTTGCGCCTAGGATCGCCGCCGCGGCGCGAGGACGGGGGAAGGGTCAACACCTTCCCCCGTTCCCATGCCCGCGAGGAGTTCCTTGACGGCATCTACCGATGAGATTCGGGCTTCCCACCCCAGAATCCGTTGTGCCCGGCTGGTGTCCATGACGGGCGCGCCCGCTGCCATATCCACCCATCCCGAATCCGTGGGCTGGATCCGTGCCCGCCATGTCAGGTCCACCACTGCGTGCAGCAGCCGCATGGGAATGGGAAGGATTCTCCTGGCGCCAAGGATGCGGGCCAGTACCTGCGGGGTCAAAACCGGCTCGGCGGCGATATTGAATGCGCCGCTGGCCCGCTGGTCCACTACGCGCCAGTAGGCCTCCGCCACATCGTCCGCGTGGACCGCCTGGAAGATCAGGTTGTCCGGAGCGGGCAGCAGTGGCACCCAGGGTTTCCGTGGTACGAGCCGCGGAAAAACGTGCCCCAGGAAATACCTGCCGATTTCGCTTCCCGCTTTGCCCTGGAAGATCAGGGCCGGCCTCAGCCTGGCGACGGAAATTTCCGGTTCCGCGGCCGCGAACTGGTCAAGCAGCTTTTCCTGCTCGGCCTTATGGCGGCTGTAATGCGAGCCGGCCATGCCTGTTGCCGGCCAGGATTCGTCCCGGCGCTGTTCCTTGCCCGACTTGCTGTAGGCGCCCACGGACGAGGCGCACACAACCTGTTTCACGCCCATCTTCGCGGCAGCCTCCAGGACGTTCCTCGTGCCGTTGACGTTGGTCCGGTGCAGGAGGGGCAGGTTGTGGTTCGGCTGGATTTGCCACGCCAGGTGGACTACGGAATCAACCCCTTCAAGCGCCTTCTCCAGCAGCGGCCTGTCCTGGTCCAGGCCCACATCCAGGGTGTGCCATTGCACGCCGTCGTAGGGCTCCCGGAATGTGTCGGGCAGCCTCCGGCTGATCCCAACCAGCTGCAGGCTGCCGGGCTTCCGGGACAGCTGGCCCTGCAGGTTTCGCAGCAGTGCTGTGCCGGCATTTCCGCTGGCCCCGGTGATGGCAATGCGCATGGCAACGACTCCTTGGCGGGTTTGGACTGGTTGCGGCTCTATATGACGAGCCTATAGCGGAGAAGC
The DNA here is from genome assembly GCA_035475035.1 of Arthrobacter sp. Classification (GTDB taxonomy): domain Bacteria; phylum Actinomycetota; class Actinomycetes; order Actinomycetales; family Micrococcaceae; genus Arthrobacter. The sequence goes on along the minus strand of DATIMT010000295.1, from coordinate 1,258 downwards.
ATTGTTTTATAAGCAACCTTATGATTTCCTACTTCTAAGTCTTGCCGCAGGCTTTCGGAACCCAGACCGAGGGAAACCAACACCCATGCCCGAATCCTTTGCCGCACTTGCCGTGGATACTGCACCTGTCCACCACCAACAGTCCGAGCCGGCACAACAACAGCAAACTCCTCCCGCCACCTCCGGAAGGCTGCGGGAAACATTCGAAAACGACCTGGTCCTACGGTACCTGGACCTCGCCGAGGCCCTTGCCGCCCGTTTTGAGGCCCGGGGCCGGGAACGGGCCGACCTCAACCAGGTGGCCTATCTGGGCCTGGTGAAGGCAGCGCGTGGATTCGACCAGGCCAAGGGGGAGAGTTTTCCCGCCTATGCCGCACCCACCATCACCGGGGAACTCAAGAGGTACCTCCGCGACCGGACCTGGGTTGTGCGACCACCACGCCATATCCAGGACCTGAGGACCCGGCTGTTCCGGGCGGAGCCGGAGTTGACCCAGTCGCTGGGCCGGAACCCCAGTGTTGCCGAACTGGCCGGTGAGCTGGGCACTGACCCTGCTGAGGTCCAGGAGGCCATCTCGGCGTCCAGCAGCATGCATCCGGACTCCCTTGATGCCGTGAACCCGAACTCGGATGCACCTTCCATCGGCGAAATCCTCGCCTGCCCGGAAACGCCCCTGGAGCGGCTGGAGGAGCTCGCCTGCCTGCGCGACGCCATGCAGGACCTCGACGACTCGGACCGCGAGCTGCTGTACCGCCGCTATTTCTGTGAGGAAACGCAGGTGCAGTTGGGGAAGCGGCTGGGAATGTCCCAAATGCAGGTATCCCGCCGCCTTGCCAAGGTGTTGGTGGAATTGCAGCGGCGGCTGGAGGCAAGCGCCCAGTTCGGTGGGCCGGAGGGTGCAGCAGGCAATGGCATGCCGCCCCGGGATCTGCGGCCAGGCCGGACGGACAGCCACGTTGCGTCATTCCGCCAGGCCAGGAACGGTCACGCGGGCACTGCCGGCACGGGTGGCGGCCGCCGCCTGGGTGGTACGAGCCGGTAAAAGCGGCACTGAATCCAGCCCTCCACTGTCCACCGGACGCGGCGGACGGCGGCGCCAGGGACGTCGTCGGGGGCCTGGAAAAAGGGCCCGGGGAGGCCCCCGGAAGGAGCACCAGCAGCAATCGACTTCCTATCTTGCCTGTTCAACCGGGCAAAAGAACCTGCTCCTGCGGCTGAAAAAGCCCGCGGCCCTGTTTAGGAGCAGCAGCAGGAGGGA